>JAKABA010000010.1 GCA_021802115.1 bacterium
TGGAGGCGAAGCTGTTCCCGGCACCGGTGGTGCCGGGCTCGGTCAGCCGGCCGATGCCGGAGTGGCGGGAGGTCCACCGGGAACTGAAGCGGGGGCGGCACGTCACCCTGCTCCTGCTGTGGCTTTTATGCCGAGATCGACATAAAAGCCACAGCGGAAGTTTGGGGAAGTAAGCGAGTCAGGAGGCGCCAGCTATATCAAGCTGAGCGACGATGCCTACGGGTACGGGGAAGACCTCGATACGGTGCCGTCGGCGGCTGTCGATCTGGGCTCGGGTCAGGCTGGGCCGGAGCTCGGCTGACACCCTGACCTCTGGCCCGCGCCTGGCCGAGTGGGTGAGCGTAGAGGCGGAGCGCGGTCCAGGGAGGTTCGGCCGATGGCCCCCACTCCTGACCGGCCGCCACCTTTGGCTCGATCGCCGGCATGCGTGGTCGGGCAGCACCCAGGCCACCCAGGCAGAGTCGGGGATGTCGCAAGCTGATCACAGGGGGTGGTGGCGGCCCCGGACGGGGGCACACTGAACGTTCCCTGACAACCAGGTACGGAACACATGCCGCGTCGCACGTGCTCAGCCGGATGGGAACCAGTGATCGCAAGGCCCCGCCAACCGGTGGGTGCAGGAGGCAGAAGAAAAGTGAATATGTTCGCCAAGGTACGAAACGCGGGGCGGCTCATGGGCAGGGGGGAGCGCCTCCCTCGCACGTTCGTCGGGGTCCTTCCAGTCCTGGGATTGCTGGTGGGTGCCAGCTTTGTGGCCGTGGGATCGGTGAGCGCCCAGGTGCAGTCATTCGCGTCGTCCAGCCCGTCGGGGGGCTCCTTCGTCCCGGTGACTCCGTACCGAGTCGCGGACACCCGGCCCAACTCGGGTTACCAGGCGGCCGGCCAGACACTGGGTGCGGGGCAGACCCTCAACGTCCAGGTGACCGGTACCGCATCGGGCGACATCCCCACCGGCGCCGCCGCCGCGGTGCTCAACGTGACCGCGGTGGACCCGACGGCTTCAGGCTTCCTGACGCTGTTCCCCAGTGGGACCAGCCTGCCGGTGGTCTCGAACCTTGACTTCGTGGCCGGCGCGACCGTCCCCAATCTGGTCACGGTACCGCTCAGTGCCAGCGGCGGGATTGCGATCTACAACCACACCGGAAGCACCAATGTCATTGTCGACGCCGAGGGCTACTACCTGAGCACGGCAGCCGCCAACAACAGCGGTCTGTACAACTCCCTCTCCCCCACCCGGGTGTTGGGCAATCTTCAAACCGGCGCGGCGATCGGAGCGGGCCAGACCAAGACCGTGACCGTCGCCGGGACCGGCGCCGCTGACGGGGTGCCCGCGAGCGCGAGCGCGGTCGTTGTCAACGTGACGGCAGCCAACGGCACGGCGCCGAGCTTCCTGACCGTATTCCCGGCGGGGGCGCCCCAACCGACCGCGTCCAACCTGAACTTCGGGGCCGGCCAGACGATTGCCAACCGAGTGACCGTTGGGGCCGGGTCTGCGGGACAGATCGCGCTCTACAACCACGCCGGCACGGTGAACGTGGACGTCGACGTGGACGGCTACTACACCAGTAGCTCGGGGGGTACCGGTGGTCTCTTCGTCCCGATCACACCGGTGCGGCTGACGGACACGCGGGTGCCGCTGAACGGGACTCCGATCAGCTCAAATACCAGCGAGACCTTCAACCTCAGCAACGCCTCGATCCCTTCCAGCGCGTTAGCGGTGGCGGCTAACCTCACAGTGGTGGCTGGCGACGCCCCAGGCTATCTCACCGCCTACCCGACCGCAGACACCACGGTGCCCGTGGCCTCGGACCTGAACTGGACAGCGAACGAAATCGTGCCGAACTTCACTGTAGCGGACACGGCTGGCACGGGCCGCGTCGCCATCTTCAACAGCCAGGGTGCTACCTCTAACCTGGTGATCGACGCTTTCGGGTACTTCACGGCCACGACCAACCCGACGGTGACTGGGGTCTCGCCCACCGGCGGCCCGACAGTTGGGGGCACGTCGGTAACCATTGCCGGGACCAACTTCACGGGCGCGACGGCGGTGGACTTCGGCGGAGCGGCGGCAACAAGCTTCACGGTTGTGTCCAGCACCTCGATCACGGCGACATCGCCGGCGGGGTCGCCAGGAACGGTCAACGTGACTGTGACCACGCCGCGCGGCACCAGCGTAACCAACGGCGTGGACCAGTACACCTATGTCGCCGTGCCGACGACTCTTTCGGTGTCGGCACCGTCCACGACAACTGCTGGTGCGACGTTCAGCCTGACCGTGACTGCGAAGGACGCCAACGGGAATACCGCAACCGGCTACACCGGTACTGTGCACTTCACCTCGACCGACGGCGCGGCCGTCCTGCCGAGCAACTACACATTCACAACAGCCGATGCGGGGGTGCACACCTTTACAGGAGTGGCTCTCAAGACCGCTGGGACTCAGACGATCACCGCCACCGACACAGTGACTGCGAGTATCGCCGGCACGAGCGGAAGCATCGCGGTGAGCGCGGCGACGGCGGCCAGCTTCGTGGTCGCAACGCCCAGCCCGCAGACTGCGGGGGTGCCCTACTCCACCTCGGTGACAGCCAGGGACCAGTACGGCAATCTGACTGACATCACTGGCACCATCACGGTGTCGGGCACTGCCCTCGCCACCTCGCCGAGTGCTACGACCGCCAGCGAATCGCTGGGGACATTCTCCAACGGCGTGGCGACCCTAAGTGTGACCTCGGTGGACGCGACGACAGGGGCAGTACTGACGGTGACCAACACCGGCTCGGTCACGGGATCGAGTAGCACGTTCGCGGTGAGCGCGGCGACGGCGGCCAGCTTTGTTGTGGCTGCGCCCGGTACGCAGGTCGCCGGGGTCCAGTACTCGACCTCTGTGACTGCCAAGGACGCCTATGGCAACCTGACCAACACTGTCGGAACGGTGACGGTCTCCGGCACAGCTCTCACGGGGTCACCGAACGGGACATCGGCGAGTCAGTCGCTGGGCACATTCAGCAACGGCGTGGCAAGCCTAAATGTGACCTCGGTGGATGCGACCACAGCGGCAGTACTGACGGTGACCAACACGGCGTCGGTCACGGGATCGAGTAGCACGTTCGCGGTGAGCGCGGCGACGGCTGACGCGGGTTACGTGACAACAGTGACAGCGGGCTCGGGCCTTACCGTTGGTGGTGAGACCTTGACGCCGTCGAGCGGCGGTAGCCAGACTGTCAGTGGGACGTTCGTGGCTTCGAGTACATACACGTTCGCGATCCAGGCCGTCGACCAGTACGGCAACCTGTTCACCGGAACTGGGAGCGTGGCGTTCACCTTCACGGCGGGGACCAGCACTGCCACCGCGACGACCACTACGCCGATCGCCATTTCAAGCGGAGTCGGCTCCTTCACGATGAGCAGCGGTGCAACCGTGCCGTCCGGATCGACAGGCACCTCGCTCAAACTTGGCCTAACCAGCCCAGGCACCTATTACGTGACGGCTTCACTCACGTAGGTCTGAACGCCTCCTATCTGAGGAGTGGCGGGAGCCTCGGTCTTGGGACCGGGGCTCCTTCGTTTTCCGCGGGACGGTGGCTCAGCGCCAGGTCTTGAGGAGGATCATCTGAAATGCCCAGACCCAATCAAGGAACCTCCTCTGGTCCCGGACTGGAGCCTCACCCGCTGCTTGACCGCCCTTTCCTCCAGGCACACGGGAAAGGAGGTCAACGAGCGGATCTGTGAGGCCAAGCGGGTCAACCCGCCGGGCGCAGATCGGCCCTAGGAGGAGAAGAGGGACGTTACCCCGCTGAGTTCCGATGCGAGGCGGGCTGCTGCAGCGGCTACTTGACCTCGCCGCAGGGCTGGGAAAGATGCTCGTCGGCCCATCTGGCCAACCCCTGCAGGATGGGAAGCAGCGCCGCGCCGGCGCTGGTCAGTGCGTAGGTCACCCCGGGGGGCCTGGTGTCGGTCACCGTCCGTTCGACCAGACCACCCGCGGTGAGTTCCGTCAGCCGATCGGAGAGCACTGAGTCTGTGATCGCGCCCACGCCCCGCCGCAACTCGGCGTACCCGACCGGACCCGTGCTGAGCACCGCCAGGATGACAGCGCTCCACCTCTTTCCCAGGAACTCAAAGGCCCGAACGATCCCGGCATCGCACCCGTGCTCGACGTCGGCCGGCAGGGGTCGTTCAGCCTGACTTGCGCGGACCATTATGCGCTCGATGCTACTAGGTTCGACCTCTGCGCAGCTCGTATGCCCCATGCTGCTATACTAAACCTAGTAACTAGCACATGTATACCACATGGAGGGAATCGTGGCTCTGTACCGATTGGACGCCAGCATTCGCGTCGAGGGTTCGCACAGCCGTGCCTTGGCCGACATCGTCGAGCGGGAGTGGGCCGCCGGGCACCCTGGGGCCCCCGTGATCCGCCGGGACCTGGGCTTCGACCCCATACCCGCCCACGCATGGCCTCTGGCGGTGCAGGCGCAGACGGCTCCCGCCGATCCGGGGCCCACGCGCGCACAGAGAGAGGCGGTGGCGCTCGCCTCCCACGAGACCGACCAGCTGCTCTCGGCCGAGGCCGCCCTTTTCGCCGTGCCGATCTATAACTTCGGGGTGTCCCAGCACTTCAAGACTTGGGTGGACCTTGTCAACACCGATCGCCGCATGGCGGGCGAGGAACCGGCGACGGCCGGGACTCCCGCGGTACTGGCCGTCGTACGGGGCGGCTTCTACGGACTCGGCTCGCCGCGCGAAGGATGGGACCACGCCACCGGCTGGATGCGGCGCATTCTGTCCGAGGTGTGGAAGCTCGACCTTCAGGTGGTTGAAGAGGAGTTCACTCTGGTGGGCGTCAACCCGGCCCTCGACCAGTTCCAGGACATGGCCGTCGACCTGCGCGCCAAAGCCGCGCAGACCGCCCGGGAACGAGGCCGGACCCTGGGCCGCCGGGAGGACCGAGCGCTAGAGTCAGCCGGGCTACGCTAACCGGCTCATGAGGCCAAGTCCGTCGCGGTCTTGCGGAGCTGCCCAGCTCTCCAACGGCGACGGGGACTCCCTAAGGCGGCTTCTGGCGGCAGACAGGTCTCTTAGCCGCAACCGGCCGCAGTTGGCAGCAGTGGCCGAGCCGGCCGGGGCGCCAGAGGAGGCTGCGGAGTAGACGACGTTGGAACCCATCGGAGCGATACTCCGGAGCCTCGCCCACTCCGAGTGTGCTCTGGAGTTAGTACCCGGCGCCGCTCTCCACGCAGCCATCCCAGGTACGGAGTTTCCGGTAGGCGACCGAGATCAACAAGAGGGGGTGCCGGCGTATCTACCCTCGCCGACCCGCTAGGCGAGATTCCCTTGTGGAAAACCGGGTTGGCCCGGCATCCTACGAGCCAGCGGGGTGCCTGAAGGGGAGAGCTGCGGTGCCCCTGGTGCGGCACGGAATCAGGCGTCCTCTCCATGCGTCGAACCAGTCCGTCAGGAACGACGCCGACGGCGCGCGTCCCGGACGGCGACCATGACCAGCTCCTGTCCATCCGGGCTGACCCGGAAGAACACGCCCTCAGGTGGGACCTCCCAATACCGCTGGGCGGTATTGGGCACAAGCCACCCCAGAGACAGATGTGATTGGCGCGGGCCGGCCATCCACTCCATGGCTGCAACCACCGCCGTGGCCTGAACCGGTGCCCGCTTGGAGGGTGACTAGAGCTGCTCCAGGGCCGGTTGACTCCAGACCAGCCTCAAGGAGAGCGCAGTCCACCTGACCCGCAGTCACCCAGTTCGGTCTCAGACGGGCCGAGACCGAGACGACGGCGCACGTCCTCATGCGCGATCAAGGGCACCTCGCCTCGCTCATATGGACGATCGAAGTCCTGCAGCTGCGGGAGAAGGTCGGGGTCTTCAGCCAGAAGGCGGTCGATGTCCTTGTCGATCGGATCGGCGACTCGGGCTTCCACAGGCCTGATCGTACGCTCCAGGCAGGCAACCCACACACCCGCAGCCGTGTGCTTGGTCACTGTCGCTCGCTTCTTCAAGCTGCGCCACTATCGATGCGACGGTCCTACCCGCTGAAGAAGTGGGCCGACTGCAGGATCGTCATCGCCGCGTTGCGTTCGGCCGCAAGCCCCGGCCCTCTCATGCACGCCACGAACTGGAAATAGTTGTCAGTCGTTGGCGGGCGCTCTATCACCACGCTGATCCAGCGATCTGCTCCCAGCCCTGAGCAGGTCGTCGTGCCTCCGGTCCCGTCCTGGATCTTCGCATGAAGCCCGTCGACCGTCATGGGACTGCCCGCCTGGCGCGCAAAGCTCCAAGTCGGCAAGCCGTTCTCCCACCACTCAACCAGGAGGGCGCCCGGCTGCAGAACAGCCAGGGGCTGACCGCAACCGCTGGTGTTGCCGGACTTGAAGCAGGGTTCCTTCAGCTGCTGATTGCTGACCGCCGCCACCATGAAGGTGAAGCTGCTCGGGGAGGACCAGGCCGCTCTCGACCAGCCCTCAGGCTGGGCGAAGCTGACCGCGTTGGCCGTCCAGTTCACAGTGGGGGCTGACGAGGAGATGGCGATGGGTAGCGCCTTGGACGCGCAGCCGACCAGGAGGAGGCCCGCAGTGAGGAACAGGAACCCTCGCACATCTGACTTAACGCCGTGTGGCCGCGGCAGGTATTGCCTGGTGTCATAAGCTAGCGGGGCTAGCTGCCCCGACCCGCAGCGCTGTGGGACCGCCTGCGCGATTGCCAATGGCCAGGTGACACAGTGAGTGGTACCGGTACCCCGCGAGAGTCGGGAGGAGCTCTATGGTCCACCAATCCCCTGCCGACTGCCATCAGGAGACAGAGGGAAAGCAAGGGTTTAGCCAGAAACCGGGGACCACCAGCCCTGATCGAGGTCGAGGTGGCGGCGGAGGTCAGGCCCGGCCACTTTCACCGAGACGCGCACTGACCGACGAGCGGGTGATCTACCGCAACGGCTACCCGGCCAGGACCTGCGCCACGAGGGGAGGCCGGCTGGAGTTGGAGATCCCCAGGATCCATCAGTGGAGCTTCCTGGCCATGCTGCCAGAGCCCAGGTGGCAAATTGAGCTGGCCCTCGGGCCAGCTCAGAGGTGGGGAATTTCAGTGATCAGGTCTGGGGAGTTTCAGATGATCCTGAGCCTCGGAGATGGCATTACCACGGGTGGCGGCTTGGCCAGGGCCAACGATCTCGCCCAGGCCGACTGGGCCGTTGCGCGCCAACTGTGCATTCTGGTCAAATCGGCCGGATTGTGGAGTCGGAACCGTCCCACTACCAGCAGGCGCCTGTAGCGCTAGCATGGTAGCCGTGCTACGACCAGTGTTAGACTAGTCGTAATGAACATCGGAGCGTACGAGGCGCGGACTCACCTCGCGCACCTCCTGGATGAAGTGGCGGCGGGCCGACGCTTCACCATAACCAAGCACGGGGTCCCGGTTGCCGTGATAGCTCCGCCTGGCCCTGGCTATCCCCCGGAATCCCGACAGGCGACCTTGGCTGCTCTGAGAGAGTTCCGGCGAGGGCTGACCCTGGGACAGCTCGAGCTGAGCACCCTGATCGAGGAGGGACGCCGCTGACGTTCGTCCTCGACGCTTCGATCGCGCTGGCGTGGTGCTTCGCAGATCAGACGACTCCGATCTCTGAGTCCGCCCTGGATCGGCTGGGTCACGATGACGCGCTGGTGCCCAGTCTTTGGGCTCTTGAGGTCGCCAACGTGCTCGTCTTGGCGGAGCGGCGTGGCCGGCTCAACCCAGCTCAGACAGCGCGCTTCCTGGAGCTTCTCAGGCAACTTCCCATCACGGTCGAGGAGATCGGGCGCGAGGGCATCCTCACCACCGTTCTGGACCTGGCGAGGTCAAGTGAGCTGACTGCGTACGACGCTTCATACCTGGCCCTCGCGGCGGCCTCCGGAGTGCCGCTGGCTACCGGCGATGCAGCCCTGCGACGGGCTGCTCTCGCGGTGGGTGTGGATCTGGTCATGCCATCAGAGGGTCGCTGAGCGGCGGGCGGGCAAGATGCTCAGGGGCGTCCCCACCTCCCCGACCGCGCTTGCAGGCATTCTCTTCGGGCACCCAGCTCACGCACTCCAGCACTTCGGTCCTTAGGGCCTCGGCTACGCTCCGCTCAGAGTCGCTTACGGGTGCAGAGGTGCCGCCAAGCCGGCACCGCACGGTGCGGGAATGACGGGAAACCACGTGAGCAATCTCGTCGAGAGCGCAGCTCTCCAGTTGGGACTCGGTCAGCCCATCGAAGCCAGGAGTTCCAGGGTGTCGGCGACCCGCTCGAGGGCAATCAGTGCGGCAGTCCCGCGGGCATTAAGCAGAGGGTCGGCTGAAACCGGTAGGTGGTTGGCGTGCGAGAGGACCAGGGCTGACGGCGCCGTGATCAGGTCGCTGTTCAACGGGACGGCGCCCAGCGTTCCGATGGCCGCCTCTGCGGGTCGGAGGCGAGGTCAGCCTGGAGACGGTTTCGCCTGGAAGTAGCTGGGTGGCTCGAAGAGCTCGTGCAATTGCCGCTTCGGCTTGGTCGACCAGCTCAGAAGATGGCCCCCAGCCGGGTTGTCCTTGGGGGGCACCGGTGCCCCGGGACTTGGGGCGGGCTCCGCCAGGTTCTTCAAACAGTTGCGTGGCGTGGCCGGCAGCGGAAGCCTCCCTGGGGGCGGCAGCCCGCTTGTCCGCCATGGTGGCAGGCAGGTATTGGCCAGTGGTGTCGATGTCGGTGTGGTCCAGGAGCTCTTGCACGACCTCGATGTCGCGCACCTGACAGGGGGCGTTGGTGGCGAAGGAGTGGCGGAAACGGTGGGGGAAGTGGCGCCTACCAATGGCCGTCTCTCCCATCAAATCGCCAACCAGCCTGCCCAGAGTATTGGCCTCCGGCTTGCCCCAGCAGGGCCCTTGGCGCAGGGAACCAGATGCCGCTGAGGATCATCTGGAGCGCCCGTGTGCCCAGACGAAGGGCCGATCGATCAGCGTGGGAGAGTCCTGCCCCGTCGCGCTCCACTTCATGTGGCGCCGATTGAAGCGTTGCCTGAGAGTGAAGTCATAGCCGTCAGCCACGGCTCAAGAACGGCGCGGCGCCCTGCCTGCGGGCCGGCACGTCACTGCGCCCACAAGCGCCGGGTGATGAGCACTGAGGATACCGAGGCTAGGGCGGCTGCCAGCAGCGCGGTGCGGTCACGGTCTTGGACGAGTCCAGCCGAGTCAGCGTCGAGCCACGGAGGTGGGGCGGGAGGAAGCCTTGAGCGAGCCGGTGGCCATCGCGGCCACCACCCGCGCGCGGCCGGTCGGCCTGCTCCGGTGCGTCCAGCCCCAACGGGCGTCGCCATTTCGCCTCGCTACCGCGCGCCGAAGCAGGCCCGATGGATCCAGCGGCCGGTCAGCTGTAGTAGCCGAGGACGTCGATCACCACATCCGTGGAACCGGCGTAGTTGTAGACGGTGACGCCCCCGCTGGAGTTGAGGGTGGCGACGACTAGGTTGGGCACCGTCATGCCGGCTCCCCAATTGAGATTGGAGGCGAGTGGCGGGGTTCCAGAGGGGAAGACGGTGAGGTAGCCGGCGGAGGTGGTGTTGGTGGCGGTCACGTTGATCACCACCGCGGTGGCGCCCGCCGGCACTCCGGCCAAGCCGGTCACCTGCACGGTCATGGTGCTATTCGCGGCCATGGGGTGGCCGGTGCACTGGGTGCCGCTCCCGGCCCGGGTGTCGCAGATCCGAGTCGGAGTCGGCAGCGCGCTGAACTCGCCGCCGACACCCCCGGCCGGGGTGTAATAGCCCATGACGTCGATCACCACATCGGTGGAGCCAGAGTGGTTGTAGAGGGTGATCGCCCCGTTCGAGTTCAGCTCCGACACCACCAGGTTGGCCACCGTCGACCCGGCCGCCCAGTTGAGGTTGGAGGCGGTCGGGGGCACCCCGCTCGGGAAGACGGTGAGGTAGCCGGCCTGGGTGGTGTTGGTCGCGGTGACGTTCAGGACCGCGGCGACGGCTCCGGCGGGCACCCCTGCCAGGCCGGCCACCCGCACGGTCATGGTGCTGTTGGCGGCCATGGGATGGCCGGTGCACTGGGTCCCGCTCCCGGCCCGGGTGTCGCAGATCCGGCCCGGAGTGAGGCCCTGGTAGAGGCCGACCCCAGCCGCCGGCGCCACCGACACGTACCCTTCAACGTCGATGACCACATCCACGTGGAGGGCGTTGCTGACCACGGCGACCTGCCCTCCGGCGCTCAGCCCCACCTCCACGGAATTGGCCACCGTCTCCCCGCTGGTGAAGTTGAGGTTGGAGGCGAGCGGGGCTACCTGCCCGGCCGGGTAGACGGTCAGATAGCCACTGCTGGTGGGGTTGGTGGCGGTGACGTTGAGCATCACCGCGGTGACGCCGCTGGGGGGGATCCCTGGCAGGCCGGCCACGCTCACAGCCAGAGGGGCTCCCGCGCCCAGCGTCTTGCCGTTGCACTGAGCGGCGGTCCCCGATAGGCCGGAGGGGTTGCCTGATCTCGTGTCGCAGATCCTGACCGGGGCCACCGGTGTGTACCCGGTCGGGTCCACCCCGCCGACCGTGTAGATGAAGAGGTCGGCGACTGACGTCCCGCTGGTCCCCCCCGCTGTGCCCACGGTCACGTCCACCCTTCCGGCCACTCCGGCCGGGCTGGTGGCGGTGATCGAAGTCGGGGAAACCACGGTGACATTGCTGGCAGGATTGGCCCCGAAGTCGACGGTGGCCCCGGCGGAGAAGTCGTTGCCGCTGATGGTGACCGTGGTGCCGCCGGTGGTGGCTCCGTAGTACGGCGCCACCGCGGTCACCTGAGGTGGCGGGGAGAACACCCCGTAGGAGGCAATCTCGGTCACCGCCGGGATCGCCTGCCCGGTCTGTGACGCCAGGGCGGTCCAGGCCTCGCTGGCGGTCAGGGTCCCTGAGACGGCCTCCACCATCACCCCGGTGAAGGTGATGCCGGGTACACTCGGGCTGGCCTCGAAGGCCGCGCTCAAGGCGCTCCACTCGGTGGCCATGGACTGGTAGTAGATCTCGGGCACGGCACAGGTACCCGGGGTGCCCTGGGCCACCTGGTAGACCTGGGCGGCGGTCCAGCCGTCCCCGGACCCGGAGCCTCCCAGGATGTCGTCTCCGTAGTCGCCCAGGAAAGCGGGTGTGCCGAGGGAGCAGGGCTGGGCGGTCGTGAACCCCGCCGCCTGGGAGTAGTACTGGACCCAGGTGGCGGAGTCGGTGCCGTCCCACCACCCCGAGCTCGCCTGTTCGATGTCGCTGGCTCCCCAGCGCACGATCGGGGCGCTCCCGGGGATGCTGTAGGCGGCGGTGACCAGTTGGTACCAACCCTGAGCCGACAGCTGCAGGCTGGCCGGCTCATAGGGGGGGTTGGGGTCGATGGCGTTCTGGCTGTTGCTGGTGCCGATCCCGAGAGTCATGGCGGGGGTGCCGGCGCCGTGGTCCGACTCGTAGCCGTCGATCCACGCCTGGATCAGCGGCTGCAGGCTGCTGTCGGGGGTGCACACCGAACCCTCGAAGAGTTGGGTCCCGTACTGGGCCGGGCTGGTCTGAGTGGAGCACGGGGCCCCGAAGTCGATCACCACCAACCCGGCCGCGGCGCTGGTGGCCTGTCCCTGCTGGTAGAGGGGGCAGCTGCTCCCCGATCCGGTCGCGCACTCCCCGACGTATGGGTAGTACTCGTAGTAGGAGGGGGTGGTCGGCGGGACGCTGCCCTGATTGGACGTGAGCGGCGTCGAGTTCGAGAGCAGCTGAGCGGCGCTTCTGCCGCCGCCAGCACCCGACCGGCGGGGACAGGCGGCGCTGGCCAGATTGGAGATCGTGCCCAGGCTGAGATCGAGGGCGTGGTAGCGTCCGTGGGCGTCCTCAACACAGGCGGTCCCCGACCCGACCTCAACCACCCGGAGCTTGCCCGACCCGTTCAGGGTCGCCAGCCGCTGCGCCTGGCCCTGAATCTCCGCGATCACCCCGCGAGCGGGCTGGGACGGCTGGCTTCCCGCAACCAGCAGCGAGGTGGGCCCGGTCGCCCAGCAACTGCCGGGCTGGATGAGGGCGCTGCTGATGGGAAGGTCGACGCAGCTGATCCGTCGCGCGGCGGACCGTGGTGCGGCCAGTTCCTGGGTCCCTGGCGATTGGAGAACGAGATGGGACCCGGGGCGGGGGGCCGTTGTCGGCTGCGAGGCCGGGGTCAGCCACATCAGGCCCCCGGCGAGCACCGTCAGCAACGCGGTCGCGGCCAGCAGTCTGGTGTTCATCGACACCACCTTGAAGGAGTGAGCGCCCCGGGGTTTGAATGAGATCGATAATCGTGGAGCGAGCGCGTGGAAGCTCCGGGGCCCCTACAGGGTAACCGACAAAGCCAACCCGAGCAACGGACGCGATCTGGGGACCGCTACCCGCACCCGACGCCGGCCGAGGGTGATGGGAAGAAAGTGGGGGTGCCGGTAAGGGCCGTGGCGAAGTCCAAAGGTGGCGGGGTCGGCCGACCTTACCGAGACCCGGAAGCAGCAAGGGGCTCTCCCCGAATCACCGCCATGGCGGCGAATGGGAGCCATCCCCCTGTCAGCCAAGACTCGTCCTGGCATTCGCGGCCCTCGGCCGCTTCCGGCCAGCGAGTGGTCCACCGAACACTGGCATCCCAGGCGCCCGGGGGCGCCCTCGGGCTGCGCCGGACCAGGCCGGGAACGGGTTACTTGTGCTCCGGCGGCGCGAGGCCGGTTGACGGGGGCCAAGCCATGTCCGGACCAAGGTCTGCCACCCCCCTCGGGGCCGCCCGAGCAGCCGGGTCGGAAGCATGAGATCCCGAGAGGTAGCTATACCGTCACCAGAGAGGTAGATCGACCCAACCATGCGGGGGCAGATAGCTAGGCATTACCGCCGATACGCTGGTCGAGGTCGCTCGTGTTAGCGCTCGCGTTGGTTGACCATGTAATGGCGGGATTGCGTGAGGTCGAGTGAGCCCACGGTCCAGAACTACCAGCATGGGCTTCCGACTCTGCTTAGGGCTTCAGCCACGCGTTCACCGCCTCCGGATTGAAGGCCTCGGGGTCGAACTCCGCTCCAATCCAGTCCAGCAGGTCCTTGTGCTCTGGGTGGTCAGGGTCGGCGACGGCCTCAAGCAGGTTGGTATAGCCCGGTGAGCCTCCGCAGTCCTCCGGAGGGCATGCGCGGCGGCCGGCCACGCAGCGGGGATAGGTGACGCCGGGCTCTGCGGGAAAGACCTTTTCCACGACGAGGACGTGCTCCCAGCCGTCGCCGAAGTCGTACTCGTAGCGCAGGCGGGTTCCGACTGGCGCTACCCGGGCCAAGCGGGTCCGGTTCTCATCCTTTGGTGGGGGTCCCCATGGGTCTTCGATCCGACCGTCGGCGTAGGTCGCGCCTCGCACCGAGAACAGATGGAGGTGCTCATCGTCCCAGCCCATAGCTGTCTGGAGGATGAAGTGGAGTTCGCCGAGAGAGGCGTCGCTGGGAACTTGGATCCTGCGCCATATCGGCGGAGAGATGTGGCGCAGCGTGACCTTCACCTGGTGGATCGACTGCGGGGTCCTGCCTATCGGGCGCGGTTTCGCTGTTGCCACGGGCATCAACTGTACCGGGCCAAGCATCTCCTCGCCCTGACGCATAGACATCACGTGTGTCATCATTAGATGACAGTCTTGATGCCTATAGGAGGTTGACCATGCGTACGACCCTCGCCTTGGACGATGACCTCCTCACCCAGGCGCAGCGCCTCACCGGCAAGACCGAGAAGACCGCTCTGGTGCGGGAGGCACTGGTCGCTCTGATTGAACGCGAGAGTGCTCGGCGCCTGGCCCGGCTGGGTGGAACTGAGCCGTCCCTCTCCGACGTACCCCGGCGTCGGACCGGGCCGCAGTGATCCTGGTCGACACCTCTATCTGGATCGACCACCTCCGCAATGGAAACGCGGCCCTGGCCCGGCTTCTCGACAGCAGCGCGGTGTTGGCCCACCCCTGGATCACCGGAGAGCTTGCGCTGGGCAATCTGAGTCACCGTGACGAGGTCATCTGGTTGCTATGCGGTCTTCCCCAGGCGGCGTTGGCCGACAACGACGAGGTCCTGAGGCTAATTGACCAGGAAGGCCTGTACGGCGCGGGCATCGGCTATGTCGACGCCCAGCTTGTCGCTGCCACCAGGCTCACCCCTGACACCAAACTGTGGACCAGGGACAAGCGCCTGTCGACAGTCACGGCACGACTTGGCCTGGATCACTCCGAATCCCAGCCATGAGACGGTTGCCGGGTGTCCCTATAGCCGAACGCCCACCGGGACGACAAACCCGGTAATGGCCACGCCCATCGTCGGCTTCTCGTAGCCGTCCCGGTCCACCCGTCCGAATTGGAATCTCGGACAGGGGCGTCACACGGCACACCGCCCGGGTGGGTGGACTCAACCTCGGCCCCGCCCGATTGCCCTGACCTTGTCCCGCTACTTGCACCAACATGCGGGACGTGACCGCGGGCGGTCTCAGTGGGGCGGCGGCGGCAGCGACTCGATCCCCGGCGGCTTGTCGGGCCAGACCAGGAGCACCGCACAGGGGGCGTGGTCAACCACGAAACGTGTGGCTGGCCCCAGGCTCCGGGGGCCGAGCCGCGAGTGGTCTCCATCGCGCGCGACCACCAGCAGGTCGACGTCCTCCGCGACAGCCCCTACGACTTCGCGCTCGACTCGGCCTCGCACCTGGATCAACTCCACGTCCTCGCGGCCGAGCCGAGCGGCGGCGGCGGCAAGCAGCAGCGCTCCCGCCTCGGCCGCAATCTCGTGAAACTGGGCGGCGGGTTTGCGCCCGCCCCAGGCCCTGCCCAACAGGCCGACCCCAGCCGCCTCGGCGACATCACCGACATCGGAGGGCGTCACGTGCAGGAGGGCGACGCGGCTGCCGGCGGGAAGGTGCTGGGCGGCCACGTCAAGGCATCCCTCCCAGGTTCCCTCAACCACCCAGATGACGGTCCGCACGGCAGGCATCATCCCACCAACCGCAAGGAGACCCAGAGCGCGAGCGTCGCCGCCACCAGCACGGCGGGCACGCTGATGGCGCCCAGACGCGTGAACTCCATCATGGGCAGTTCCTCCCCGCGCTGGCGGAGCACCCGCCGCCAGAGCAGGGTGGCGAGCGAGCCGACGTAGGTGAGGTTGGGGCCGGTGTTGACGCCGATCAGAACGGCCAGCACCGGACCTGGCCCAGCGGCGGCCGCCGCCGGGAGCAGGAGCAGGACCGCTGGGAGGTTGTTGATCACGTTGGCGAGGGTAGCCGCGACCACCGCGATGAGCAGGAGTGAGCCCAGCGACGTCCCTCCGGGGAGGAGGTGGGTCACCAGCGCGCCGAGCCCGTGAAGGGAGACTGCCTTCACGATCAGCGCCAGGGCCGCCACGAAAGCCAGGAACGGCACCTCCAGCGCCAGGCCGACATCGCGGACCGCCACCCGTCGACTGGTCAGAGCCGGCCCCGCCAGGACCACGGCCCCGCCGAGGGCCGCGAACGCCGGAGCGACGTGGAGGACCGAGGTCACGAAGAAGCCGACCAGCGTGAGCGTCACGACCACCCCGGCGAACACGGGAAATGGATGTGGACTGGGCGCGGCGGTCTCCCCCCGGCCCCCGAGGTCGGTGGCGAAGAACCTCCGCAGCACGAGCCACTCGACCCCAATCGCCGCCAGCCAGGGCAGTGCCATGGTCGCCCCGAAGCGTGCGAACGACAACCCGCTGGCGCTGAAGGCCAGGAGGTTGGTCAGGTTCGACACGGGCAGGAGCAATGACGCCGAGTTGGCCAGGTGGGTGCATGCGTAGACGTGGGGCTTGGCCCGAATCCGAAGCCGGGCCACCGTGGCGAACACGACCGGGGTCAAGAGCACCACGGTGGCGTCGAGACTGAGCACGGCGGTGATGGTGCTGGCGACAGCGAACACCAGGGCGAGGAGCGTGACCGGCCTGCCCCGGGAACCGGTCGCCATCCATACCCCGGCGGCCTCGAAGAGTCCGTAGTGATCGCAAAGGTTGGCCAGCACCAGGACGGCGGCGAGGAAGCCGATGGTCGGCCCGAGGCTCCTGGCCTCGGCGCTGGCCTGGCTCAGCGGCAGCACCCCCAGCAGCAACAGAATGCCGGCCGCCGGGATCGCGACCACCGCCTCGGGCAGACCCTTGGGCCGAAGGATGGCGCCGGCCAGGGTTGCCACGAGGAGCAGTCCTGCAACCGCCTCGGCGATGGGACTGGACATTGACCGGTAGAGCGTAAGCCCGAGCGACAACTGGGGCTGGAAATTGGCGGTGCGTATCCGGAACTGACCGTGGGGCGGCTGGCAAGAGTGGCTCGCGACCTCACTTAGAAGGTGGGCGACTGGCTTCCGGCACCCATCTGGAGGCCAACGGTTGGCGCCGTACCCCATCTGCCAAGCAGACGTCAACCGGTCAGCGAGTTCGGCCGGGGCATCCCGGATCACGGCGGAAAGGGCCACGATTCGCCAGCCCAGCTTCGGTACCGCCCTGTGGTGGCAGGCCATCCCCGTCGGCGCTTGACGGCCGACGAGGGCAGCTCCCCGGTCGGGGGACCAGGTACCTCACCGGGGCTAGGGGCGACCCGCGCTGGCCGCCACGGATCCGCGCTCCTGCGGGGCACCATGGCCGATAGGCACTAGATGGGGTGCCAAACACTCGTGCGTGCGCAACATGTGGTACTCTCGGACCTTGGCGGCCATTCCGCGAGACCTGGATGGCGCGGTCTCACGGGCCTGCGATGCTGGAGGATCTGGTCATGAGCACCGAGGTGAGAGTGCCGGGTGGAACCTGTCATGTGGGCAACCTCCGCGTCACCGAGGAGGCATGGGTCTCGGGCACGGTCGATGGCGGGGTGATCGTGGAGCCGGGCGGGGTGGTGGCGGTCACCGGGGTGGTGACCCTGGGGGTCCTGGTCGAGGCTCGAGGGGCGGCCTACATCACCGGGATGGTGGGCGAGCTTTGTGTGCGACCGTGCGGTGACGCCATCCTCGACGGGACCGCCGCCGGCGATGTCCAGAATTGGGGCCGCGCCCTCATCGCAGGCACCGTCGTCGGCCACCTGGTGACGCATCCGGGGGCTGAGACCCAGATAGTCTCCGGCGCCAGGGTGCACCCGATCCTGGGGAACACCAGCCTCAACCCGAACGACTGATGAGAGCGGTCTCAGGCGCCCCCTGATCGCTGCTGAAGTCCCCCTCCCACAGGTGGGCGTGAGCCGGCCCGCTCGTCTTCAGCGCCACTGGGGAGCGCCGGTCGAGCCCGGTGACCCGGATCAGGCGAAAGTCTGGGGGCCCACCCCAGTCACTGGGGCCGGCCCGGCATCGCTCAGGTGGGGGCGGTCCGGCTCCGGAATCTCGAGCAGGTCCATGACCGCCTCGGCCAGCTCACGACGCAGGGTAGGTGGGCTGGCAGCCCCAAGACCTCGGAGGCTGCCGACGGCAGACGCCATCACCGCTCCCAGGGCGGCGGTGAAACGGACGCGCTGGCGCAGGGGAAGCTCGGCGTCATTGAGGTATGCGGTCCAACGCTCCTCCAGCTGGCGGTGCACTTCCGAGTGCTCAGGATCGTGGCGAGCGAGCGCGGCGATGGCGTTCCGGTTGCGCTCCATCAGGATGAAGATCGGGCGCTGTGCTAGCACCATGTCGATCCGCTCCAGGGCGAACCTTGCAAGCGCCGCCGGATCTCGAGCCAAGTCCGGTGGAGGGAGCAGGTCGAAGCCGTCGCCGCCCAATGCATGCACCCGTTCCACCAGCGCTGCCAGCAGGCTCTCCTTGCTGGGGAAGTGATAGTAGAGGGCGGCCTTGCTCACTCCAACCAGCTCGGCCACCTCGCGTAGGGATGTCTTGTCGTAGCCCTGCTCGGTGAAGAGCTCCAGCGCGATCTCCAGGATGCGCTCGCGCGTCCCTGGGGGCACCTCGGAGGCAAAGGAGGCCACGCCGAGATTCTACTTGACGCCCGGTCAACTGACCCCTTACCATGCGGCCGGTAAGTAACCTCAGCTGGAGAGAGCCATGAGTGGCGCGACCGGGATCCAAGTCGAGCATATGACCAAGTCGTTCGGCGCCACCCGTGCGCTCGACGGTCTCGACCTGGTGGTGGCGGCGGGGTCGGTGGTGGCGGTGCTCGGGCCGAACGGCGCTGGCAAAAGCACCCTGACCAGGATTCTGGCGACCCTTGCCCTGGCGGACGGGGGCAAGGCGTCCGTGGCCGGCTTCGATGTGGCGACCCAACCGGGTGAGGTGCGGAGTCGGATTGGAGTGACCGGCCAGTCGACAAGTCTGGACGAGTACCTGACCGGGCGGCAGAATCTGGTGATGGTGGGCCGGCTGAGTCGGCTCGCCAAAAGGTCGGCCCAGGCCAGGGCGGCCGAGCTCCTGGACCAGTTTCAACTGGTCGACGCCGCCGACCGACCCACCAAGACCTACTCGGGGGGCATGCTGAGGAAGCTGGATCTGGCGGCCAGCCTGGTGACCCGTCCGGAGGTCCTCTTCCTCGATGAGCCGACCACCGGGCTTGACCCCAGGGCCAGGCTCGGGATGTGGGATGTGATCCGCGACCTCGGAGCCGAGGGGACCACGATCTTGCTGACCACTCAATATCTCGACGAAGCCGATCAGCTTGCCCAGCAGATCGCGGTCGTAGACCACGGCCGGGTCATCGCCCGCGGCACCAGCGACGAGCTGAAGGCACGCGTGGGTGGGGAGGTGCTGGAGGTGACCCTCGGGGACGGCTCGGACGCCCGGGTCGCCTCCGAGCTCCTCTCCCAGCTCGCTGGCGGGCTGGCGGTGGTCGACCCGAGCCTCAACCGGGTGTCGGTTCCTATCGGCCAGTCCCATGGATCGATCACGGAGGTGGTGCGGACCCTGGACCGAGCCGGGCTGGTGGTGGATGACATCGCGATCCGGCGGCCTGGTCTGGACGACGTCTTCATGAAGCTCACAGGGCACGCCGCCGACGCCATGGGGGGGACGGCATGAGCGAGGTGCGGCTCGCCGGTGCCGGGGGCAACGCCGGGGCGCTGTCTCGGCTGCTGTGGTTTGGGCGGGATGTGGTGGTGCTCACCGGGCGGAGCTTGGTCCATGTCCGGCGGGACCCGGCCCAACTGGCCGACGTCACCATCCAGCCGGTGATGTTTGTGCTGCTGTTCACCTATATCTTCGGCAGCGCCATCCATCTTCCCGGGGGCGGAAGTTACCACCAGTATCTGGTCGGCGGCATCTTCGGGATGACCATGGCGGGGACTGCTCCGGGGGTCGCGGTGGGCCTGGCCACCGACATCAAGTCCGGGATCGTCGACCGCTTCCGAGCCCTTCCCATGTCGCGGGCCGCGGTCCTGGTCGGGCGGCTCGCGGCCGACCTGCTCACCGCTCTCCTGGGCCTCCTGGTCACGGTGGCCATCGGTTTGGTGGTGGGTTGGCGCGCCAACACCGGGCCGATCGACATCGTGCTCGGATTCGGGCTGGCCCTGCTCTTCGCCTACGCGATGAGTTGGGCGGGGGCCGCCGCCGGCCTCTGGTTGCGCAATCCGGAATCTGCCCAGGCGCTCGGCTTCGTGGTCTTTTTCCCCCTGGCCTTCGTGTCCAATGCCTTTGTCGCCACTCAGAGCCTGCCCTCGTGGCTGGGGGCGATCGCCGATTGGAACCCCATCAGCACGGTCACAGCCAGCTGCCGATCTCTGTTCGGCAATCCCAACCCCTCCTCGCTGGTGCATGTCTGGCCCCTGCAGCATCCGGAGCTAGCCACCGCCCTCTGGTCGGCGGCGCTGCTGGCCATCTTCGTCCCGCTGTCGATTCACCTCTACCGGCGGGAGAGCCCGTCGTGATGGATTTCGGGGATCGAGGAGCAGTTTCCGGGCGTTGCCTGGCCGACTGACCGCCCCCCCACCCGCAACAGGTGGCGCGCCCAGGGTCGCGGACCGCGCTCCGGCCCGCGGCCCAGCTGCGCTTCAGCACCTGTCCCCGGCGCCCTGGTGGTGCCACCCCGGGGTGGGCTGTTCCCCGGTGGACGCCGGCCACCGCCGACCGGGCCGGCTCTGCTCCTTGACGGATCATCCCACGGGCGTCGCCGGGTGACGTTGTCTCTTGCGGGGCTCGGAGCTGTCATGCCTGCGCCGGCCGGTCCTCGGCCCGGTCGTCGGTCCGCCACTCCGTGATTGCTCCGGGCCTGATTCCCTCACCTGCCGACGGCCCTGTCCGCTGGCCCCGGGGCGCGCTCGTCCGACCGCCGTCCGGAAGCGGATCGCGCTGTCGCGAGCGCCGCACCAAAGCCCATCGGCCGGGGAGCGGCTGACACCAACTGGTGCGCCCGTCCGTGCTCATTGGCGGTCTGGGCCTAACATGTCGGCCGTGACCGTTGTGAGCGGGGAGGGCTCGGCCGGGCCGCGAGTTCAGGTCCAGGTCGTCCTGTACCACTCCGAGCGTTGGCTCCGGCACCTGGGCGTGGGCCTGCGCCAGCTGCTGCCCCCGGTTGGGGGCTTCACGATTGCACTTTGGGACAACGCTCCCGGCGCCGCGGGTCAGGCCCAGGTCATGGCGGCGGGGCTGGGCTCGGGCTACCTGGCGTCCCCATCTGGCAACATCGGCTTCGGGGCTGCCCACAACGCGCTGGCCCGGATGGCGCCTGGGGAGTGCGAGTACCTGCTCTTGCTGAACCCCGACGCGGTGCCCCAGTTCGATTGCCTGCAACAGCTGGTGCGAGCTGCGGAGAGTGACCGCCAGGCCGCCCTGATCGAAGCGGCGCAGTTTCCCATCGAGCATCCCAAGGCCTACGATCCCGCCACCCTGCAGACCAATTGGAGCGCGGCCGCGTGCCTCCTGGTGCGCAAGCAGGCGTTTCTTGACCTGGGCGGATTCGCCCAGGAGCTCTTCCTCTACTGTGAGGATGTGGACCTCAGCTGGCGGGCCTGGCTGGCGGGCTGGCACTGCCTGTATGTGCCCGGTGCCCGCTGCCTGCACGTGACCGAGGCTCAGGACCTGGCCAAGGATCGCTCGGCAGAGGTCCTCAACAGCCATCTCGGCCACCTCTATCTGCGGCGCAAGTACTTCGGACCGGAGGCGGTCTTGGAGTACGAGGGGGCAATGCGCGAGCAGCTGGCCCCGTCCGCCGTCGGCGAGATCCTGGAGCGCTTTTCGAGGCTGACTCAGACCGGCCCCAAGCCGGCTCAGAACCCGCACATAATGCTCGCCCCCGGGGAGATCTATGCCGAGCGACGCTGGTAAGTACGACTTCGTCGTCGACCCGGGCAACCGCAACAGCACCTATGGCCTGATCTGCGAGCGGGTGCCGGAAGGGGCCGCTGTGCTCGACATCGGCTGCTCCTCGGGCAACCTGGGGCTGGTCTTGGAGCGGGTCCGCGGCTGCCGTGTGCTGGGGATCGACATCGACCGGGATGCGATCGCGATCGCGCGCGGCAAGGGAATTGAGGCGATCGTGGCCGACCTCACCCAGCAGCCCGCGACGACGGTCGTCGGGGGGCGCCTTTTCGACGTGGTCATCGTGGCCGATGTCCTTGAGCATCTGGTCACTCCGGCCGGCATCCTGGCCCCGGTCGGGGCGCTGCTCAAGCCCGGGGGCAAGGTCCTGTGCTCGTTTCCCAACATCACCCACGTGGACGTTCAGACGATGCTGGCCCAGGACGAGTGGCGCACCCAGCCAACGGGGATCCTGGACGAGACCCACCTTCGCTTCTTCACCCAGGCCAGCTTCTCCGAGCTGGCTTTTCGCTGCGGCTACGACGTCGCCGCCGTGGAGAGGGTCACCCTGCCGTCGCTGGGGACCGAGGTTCTCGACTACGGTCGGCGGCTCGGCCTGCGCGCTCCGGATCTCGCCGACCTGGCCGCGGTCGCCCAGCGGTCCAATCCCAACTGCGAGGTCTATCAATACGTCTTCGAGCTGAGACGGTCACCCGAGCAGATCCACCTCACCACGCCTTTGAGCTTGGAGGCGACCCCCGGAGCCACCTCGCTGCCGGCTCTCGAGGCGGGCCGTCTGGACGTGTTGGTGCGAACTGTCGAGGGCCGCTTGGGCTACCTCAAGGACGCCCTCTACTCGCTGGTGGGGGTGAGCTATCCCTCGCTGCGAGCGATCGTCTGCGTCGACAGCTCCTCCCCTACCTACGCGGACTCGGTGGCCGAGCTGGTTGGCCATCTGGAGGGCCTGCTGGAGGTGGTGGTGAGCGTGGTGCCACCGCACCAGGCGCAGCGGGGGCGGCCCCTCAATTGGGGGCTGGACCTAGCCACCGGAGAGTACATCTCGTTCCTCGACGACGACGACGTCTACTACCCGAGCTTCGGGGAGCGCCTGATCGGTTGCCTCCAAGACCATCCCGAGGTGACGGTCGCCTACGGAATCGGCCAGGTGGTGCGGGGTGAGGCCACCGAGACCGGATTCCGCGCCCTGGCCCACCTGAAGCAATACGACGAGCCGTTCGATCGGGCCCGTCTCTTCCTGGAGAACTACATCCCAATCAACACCCTGGTGGTGCGTCGGGCCGCCATCCAGGCGGCGGGGATTCGCTTCGACGAGACCCTCCCCGTCTATGAGGACTGGGCTTTCCTGCGGGAGCTGGCCGCCCGCTTCGAGTTTCGCTTTGTGGACGCGCTGGTCTCCGAGTATCGCCTGCGGACCGACGGATCCAACGCCGTGCCGGAGGGCTCCGAGGAGCGCTGGGAGCGGGCCGCGGCCCAGGTTCGACAGCGCTACCGGGCCCAGCTGGTCCGGCTCCCCGGCGAAGAGCTGGCCAGCCTGGCGGAGCGTGCGCGTGCCACCGACCAGCGCACCCGGGCCGAGCTGGACGCGTTGAGGCGAGAGCTGGCCGCCACCCAGGCCCTAAACCATCGCCTGCTCTCCTCCCGCAGCTGGAAGCTCACGCGACCGCTGCGACGGCTGCTGGGCTCGGAACTCCCCGAAGACACCTGATCGCACTCCCGGGGGAAGTGGACCCAGTTGCTGCGGGCGCGCAGCTGGGCGGCGTGCCCACCGCCTGCTCGTGGCAGTTGTGCCGTCGCAGCGCCCGGGGCCCAGCGAAGGCGGCTCAGCCCCACCGACCCGGGGCGACTGGCCGGTTCAGCTGGGGCTCTTGGCTACGCCTCTGCTCCGGTGGGTCATCCGGCCCAGCATCTGGCCGGCGGCGGTTGTCTTTGAGTACTGGAACAGGTCGGCCGCCCGGCGAATCGCCAGCAGCTCCTCGGCGCTGAGCTCGAGGTCGGCTGCGGCCACGTTGGCCTCCAGCTGGGCGATCGAGTTCGCGCCCGGGATGGCGATCACCTGGGGCTGGGCTATGAGGTAGGCGAGGGCGACCTGAGCGGCGGTGGCGCCGCTGCGCTCCCCGATCTCCCCCAGCAGGGACACCAGCGGCGCCGCGGCCTCCAGCGCGGCAGGGGCGAAAAGGTGGTTGGTCCGGCGCACCCCGGAGGGTAGGTTGTCGCGGCTGTACCTGCCGCTCAACGCCCCCTGGGCCAGGGGGCTGTAGGCGATCACTATCCGGTGCTGGCGCTGTGCCCAGCCCAGCAGATCCCGCTCCGGCCTGCGCTGCAGCAGGTTGTAGCGGACCTGGTTGGAGATGATGGGTGCGCCCAGCAGGCGCTCCGCGCGCCGCCAGCGTGAGAGCGTGAAGTTGCTCACCCCGGCGTAGAGGCTGAGACCGGCGGCCAGGATCTGCCGCATGCCCTCCATCTGCACCCCCAGGGGGATCACCGGGTTGGGAATGTGGATCTGATAGAGGTCCACCAGCGGTCGCTGCAGCCGTTCCAGGCTCTGCCGGCAGTGGCTGACCATGACCCTGGGCACGGGCATGATGGGCAGGAACTTGGTGGCCAGGATCACCTCACCTGACCACTCCCGAAGGGCGGTGCCCACCAGGGCCTCGCTGGTCCCGGCGCCGTACAGCTCGGCGGTGTCGAGGACCGTGATCCCGAGCTCCAGGGCGCGCCGGATGATGTCGATGGAGTCCTGCGGGCCGTAGCCGTCTCCGTAGCCCCAGCCCGGCTCGCCGAACTGCCAGCATCCCAGCCCGATCCGAGACAGCTTCCTGCCGTCCAGTTCCAAGTATCGCATGGCTCTGATTATGGTCCGACCTAGGACAGCGTTCGACCGGCGCACTCGGTGGCCGCTGCCCGCGGTCGGACCGACTTCCGCTGGGTGGCCCCGGGGCTGCCCTAGCTTCTCTCAGGACGGCCCCCACCAGGGCCGCCTGGCGCAGCGCGCAGCGGCGTGGCGCCCAGGGCGCTGGTCCAGCTGGCCTCGAGCCCACCCCACGCTGTCCCGGTTCCGGAAACGGGGCGGGTCCGATCTGGTGGCCGTCCCCTGCGCCAGGGGGCCCGGTCTGGGAAGGCAGATAATGGACCGGTCACCTGCGGTGCGCCCAACGCGTCCGATCTGGAGACCCACCCAAGGATTCAAATGGAGGCGTCGACGCCCATGGACTACCGCCATCTCGGCCGCTCCGGCCTGCGGGTCAGCCCGCTTTGCCTGGGCACCATGAACTTCGGGCCGCTCACGGCGGAGGCGGACTCCTTCCGGATCATGGACCGCGCCCTGGAGTTGGGGATCAACTTCTTCGACACCGCCAACGTGTACGGGCGCTCGGTGAAATTGGGGCTGACCGAGGAGATCGTGGGGCGCTGGTTCGCCCATGGCGGGGGCCGGCGGGAGAAGGTGGTAATCGCCACCAAGCTCTACGGCTCGACCAGCGAATGGCCCAACGACACCTTCCTGTCGGCCCGCAACATCCGGCATGCCTGTGAGGCCTCCCTGCGCCGGCTCCAGACCGACCACATCGACCTCTACCAGATGCACCACATCGACCGCGAGACCCCCTTCGAAGAGATCTGGGAGGCCTTCGAGGTGCTCCGGCGGCAGGGCAAGATCATCTACGCCGGATCCTCCAACTTCGCGGGCTGGCATATCGCCAGGGCCCAGGAACAAGCGAGGGCCCGCCACTTCATGGGCCTGGTCAGCGAGCAGTCCCTCTACAACCTGATGGCCCGGCAGGTCGAGTTGGAAGTCCTGCCCGCCTGTCGCGAGTACGGCTTGGGCCTGATCCCCTGGAGCCCCCTGGCCTCGGGAATCCTGGGTGGCGCCCTCCAGAAGCAGCAGGAGGGGCGGCGCTCCGACCAGCGCAACCAGGAGCGGATCGAACGGCACCGCGATCAACTGGAGGCGTATGAGGAGTTCTGCCGGGCGAAGGCCGAGCAGCCCGCCGATGTGGCGCTGGCCTGGCTCCTCCACCAGGAGGGCGTGACCGCTCCCATCATCGGACCCCGCACCCTGGATCAGTTGGAGGGTGCGCTCCGGTCGATCGAGGTCAAGCTGAGCCCAGCTGAGCTGGAACAGCTGGACAAGATCTTCCCCGGACCGGGTGGAGCCGCGCCCGAGGCCTACGCCTGGTAGGCCTCGCCCGGTTGGGGCGGGCGTTCGGGAGGGCACACTGTCTTCAGCCCACCTTGGCCCTGGCTTCCCACCCTGGTCCTGAAGCTGGGGGATCAAGGCCGGCGGCTCTGAGGCTCGCTCGGGGTCGGCTCAGCCGCAGCTCGTGGGCAATCCAAAGTGGCGACGCACAGAGATGCGCATCGGTGATGCGATGATGCGCCCAGTGAGAACCACGGTCAACATCGACGCCCGGCTCTTGGCGGAGGCGAAGGCCAGAGCCGTCGCTCGGAATCGGACCCTCGGCGAGGTGGTCGACGACGCGCTGAGGATGCTCCTGGTAGAGCGGGCCGAGCTGGCTGCCGCTCGGCCACCGGGTGTGCTGCCCACCGATGGCGGCTCAGGGCTGCGGCCGGGAGTGGACCTTGAGGACAGGGAGGCGCTCGCCGAACTCCTCGGTGACAACCGGTTACTGAAGGGTGCTGGCTGACGTCAACGTCTTCGTATATGCTCGTCGGCGCGAGAGCGAGCGCCACGCGGAGTACAAAGCCTGGCTGGAGGATCGCCTCAGCGGTGACGCGCCGTTTGGAGTCAGCGAGCTGGTGCTGAGCTCATTCGCCCGGATCGTGACCAACCATCGCGTCTACCGGAATCCCACGCCGCCTGAGGCGGCGATCGAGTTCTGCGAGCTCGTGCTGGCGGCTCCGGCGGCGGTCTCCATCCGACCGGGCCCGCGGCACTGGTCGATCTTTGTCAGCCTGTGCCGCTGGGTGCGGGCGAGAGGCAACTCTGTCCCAGACGCCTATCTGGCAGCCCTTGCCATGGAGCAGGGCGCCACCTGGGTGACAGTTGATGCCGGCTTCGCCCGCTTTCCGGGGCTGCGAGTCCAGCGGGCTCTGGAGGGCTGAAGCGGGATCGCTCCGGTCCCGTTCGTTTCCCAGCCGGTCCTCATGGGGGCTTCCGGCGCTCGCCATCCCGAAATCGCCCGAGTCGCTCTGCCGGGCCCCGGCCCCGTCCTGATGGCGGGCCTGGGCGCGAGCTGGCAGCTCGGGACCTGGCGTCATCGTCCCTCGCGCCGGGCAGCCCCGAGCCGGGCCTGCCCGGCGGTCTGGTCACACTTCCGTCAATCCGTCCCCGCCGCTGAATTCTGAGGAGTGCGCAGGGGGTGTCGCCCGCCGGCAGCCGGCGACGGCCACAGGGAGAGGTTCCGACTGGACTCCCCCTTGGACTCAGCCTCATGCCGCAGGGCTTGGCTCGGCGCCCGGGCGGCCAAGCTGGCATTCGCGCTGCTCCGGGCCGGTGCCGACGTCCCCGGGTCGGCCACATGGACACCATCCCCGCCGGCGAGCTTGGCGATGTACATGGCCGCGTCCGCCTCCCGCATCAGCCCCTCGGCTGAGCTGTTGGCGCCGGAGCTGGTTGCCACCCCCACGCTGACCCGGATTGGCACCGGCTCCTTCCCCACGCGGAAAGGTCGCCGCAGCGAATCGCGGATTCTGGTCGCGCTCGCGCTCGCCTGCTCGGGGCCGGTCAGGCCGTCCAGCAGGACCACGAACTCGTCGCCTCCCAGGCGCGCCGCCGTGTCGACCTCTCGAATCGAGCTCCGCAGGCGGTCGGCCACCTCGCAGAGCACCAGGTCCCCGGCCTGGTGGCCCAGCCGGTCGTTGGTGGCCTTGAAGCCATCCAGGTCGCAGAAGAGGACCGCCACCCGATGCCGCCCGCGCCTGGTCCTGGTCAGGGCCTGCTCGAGGCGGTCTTCCAGCAGCAGCCGGTTGGGCAGGCCGGTGAGGGGGTCGTGAAAGGCCTGGCGCACCAGCTGCTGGCGTCGACGGTGCTCCTCGGTGACATCCTGGTACTGGGCGATGAAGTACCAGGGCTCCCCGTCAGGGTGCCGCATCAGGCTGGCCGTGACCTGGACCCAGACCAGATGGCCATCCCGGTGGACGTAGCGCTTGACGAACTGCCGCTCGGAGGCGCGCTGCTCGAGCACTTCCCGGGTCTTTCCCCGGTCCTCCGCGACCGTGAGATCCACGACTTCCATCCCCGTCATCTGGGCGGGGCTGAGCCCCACCATCCGACCCAGGGCCTCGTTGACCTGGAGGTATCGTCCGTCCAGGCCGATGGTGGCCATTCCCAGCGGGGCTCGCTCGAAGATGAGACGGGATCGCTCCGCGGCCTCCCTGAGCGCGGCCGCGGCCGCCCGGTCCCGGGTCACGTCGCGCACCGTGCTGAGCCTGCCGATGACCTGGTCATGGTCATCGAGCAGGGGAGCGCTGGCCACGTCGGCCCAGTACTCCCGGCCATCGGGCAGGCGGTGGGCGACCACCGACCGCACCGGGTCCGCAGCGGCGGTGGCGAGCTGGAAGGGCAGCTGCTCGCCGGCGATGGCGCCGGGGTCGTGGACGGCCTCGAGGCTCCTCCCCACCGCCTCTTCAACCGAGTCCAGGCCCTGGAGCTTGGCCCACGCCGGGTTGGCGTAGGTGATGGTTCCGGCCCCGTCGGTCACGCACACCCCATCCATGAGCTGGTCGGCAACCCGGGCGACGCCACGCAGCCGGGCGGCCTCCACCTGCCTGCCGGTGGACGCTCGCTCCAGGTCCACCAGCCTGCCCGCCGCCCCTGCGATCGCGACCAACAGCAGCAGCATGGTGGCATCCGCCCAGCGCAGCACGCCGATGTCGACGAGGATCACGTTGGGGACCAGGAGCAGCCCAATCCACAGGGCGGTTGGGAGGGACCCCCGAAGGCCGAAGCGCATCGCCCCGTAGCCCACCGGGACCAGCGCCAGGATGACGGTCACGAATGGGGGGACGGGGCTCGCCCCGGCGCGATACAGGGTGGCAGCCGCGAAGTGGATCCCGAGGACCCCCAGCACCATGGCCTGAGTCTTCCAGAAGAAGTGGTTTCGCCAGGTGCCGGCACCCAAGGAGGAGCGCAGCCTACCCCGGGGGGAGCGCGGAGGTCCGGAGTCGACCGCCGGCCCAGCTGCCATCAGCGAGCGCTCCGACGGCCGCTCGGAGTCGCGGCCAAAGGGAAGAGGTCCGGCCTTGGAGCGGCGCTGGTCGCCGCGCCGTCGGCTCGGGCCGGGCGGCCCAGCAGGAAGCCCTGGACGTAGCCGACCCCGAGGGCACGCAGGGTCGCCAGCTCAGAGACCGTCTCGACCCCCTCGGCGATGAGGTCACAGCCGGAGCGCAGGGCGAACGCGACCAGGCCGGTGACCATGGCCTGCCGCATGGGGTCCTGGTCGAGGTCGCGGACCAACGAGATGTCCAGCTTCACGTAAGCGGGCCGGAGTTCGATCACGTGGCGCAGGCTGGCGAAGCCGGCTCCAGCGTCATCCACCGCGAGCTTCGGGTCGGTCGTCAGCTCGGCCAGGGCCGCCCGCAGATGGCTGTAACTGTCGATCACAGCGTGCTCGGTGACCTCGAGCACCACGGCCCGGTCGGCCGTCGCCAGGAGCGCGTTCAGCCCCTGCCGCTCGGTCAGCAGCAGGGCGGGCGAAACGTTCAGGCTCAGCCAGCCGCTGCTGCCAGGTAGCTGGCGCGCCTCCCCGAGGGCCGCTCTCAGACAGGCGAACTCGAGTTGGGTTCCCATGCCCACTTCGGTGGCGATGGTGAAGGCCTCGTCAGGGGAAAGACCCGTCTCGAAGCGGGTGAGGGCCTCATGGCCGAGCACCACTCCTGTGTCCGCCGCCACGATGGGCTGGAAGACGGGGTGGAAGCGGCGGTCGCTCAGAATCCCCTGGACCTGGCCGCACCCCCGCTCGCTGGTGTGGAGCTTGCGGGTGGTGGTGGCGAGCAGCACCGATGCCATCGCGGCGACGTCAGCCAGGGTGGGCAGGATCGCGCTCAGATCCGCGGCCGCGCCCCGGTCGCTGGCGGCGCTCCGGCCGGCGCTGAGCACCCACTCGACCCGGCCGCTCATCACCACGGGGGCGTGAGCCATGGCGCGCAGCCCCGCGGGCCACAGCCGGGCGGCTTCGGCCCCGGGCAGCACCTCCACGAAGGCGCCGTCCCGGGCACATCGGCCCACCACACGCTGCCAGCTCTGAACGGTGATGGAGTTTCGAAACCCCACCTGGTGAGGGGCAGCCAGGGGACAGGCGCCCATCACGACACCTGGCCCTGAGAGGCCGGAGCGCACCAGGGCGACGTAGTCGAGGCCGGCTCGGTCCCTGAGCTCAGTGCAGAGCGCGCTCGCCAGGCTCTCCACCGAAGCGCTGGGGTCCATCCGGCTGATGGCGTCGGTGATCGCGCGGCGCAGCCGGTCGGTGGGGTCAACTCTGCCGCCGGACATGGCCTCGCCGACGCACACCAGCGTCATCAGGCCGGCGGTGGCAACCCAAAGCACCCAGGCGGCGTCCCAGCCCAGGGAGTAACGGCGCGCGGCCACGATGGTCAGGAGCAGGCTGGCCGACCCGACCAGGGCGATGGCGGTGAGTGACCGCTCCAGCTGCGGGGCGCGCCCCAACCTCCGAACCGCCGGCACCGCCAGAACCAGGATCAGCCCCAGCATGAGACCGGCCATGACCTGCCAGCGGCCCGCGTAGCTGGTGCCGCTGAGGGGCGGCGCGCCGGCGGCGGCCAGTTCGGCCGCCAGCAAAGACAGGATGGCGAGCCCGGCCGAGGTCACGAGCATCCATGGCAGGGCCCCTTCCCCTGCCCCGTCGCGGCCGGGCAGAGCCATCCTTCGGGCCGGACGGACCCGATCGGGCCGGCCGAGGACCACCACCAGGCCGAGCAGGGATCCCCCTTCCCAGGCGAGGCGCGTCCAGGCGAACGCCTCGGCCGGCCCTGCGAGCACCGCGCGGGGCGTCATCAGCCCGGGGTAGGTGACCAGGAATGCCAGCGCCATCAGGCCGGAGAAGGCGAAACAGGACGCCAGCCAGAGTCGTCTTGGGTTGCGCCCGCCCTTGGATCTGAGCAGTACGGCGGTCGCCACGAAGTCGGCGACCAGGATCAGGGCGGCGGCTATCGGCACCAAGCCAGGCGCCATCACGGTGTTCCGGGAAGCGATCGGGATCAGGGCCAATGCCAGCAGCCCCAGCACGCCCGCCACCCAGAGCTCAGGATGCCGCGTCCACCCGACCCTGGGCAGGGCTGGGCGCGCTCGCGCTAACAAACGGGAGACGCCGTGGTCAAAACGGCCAAGTGGCTAGCCCTCCCGCAAGAGAGACCTCATCGGGGCGGCTTGGGTCAACTCGGGCATGCTGCCGACTATGCGCCGCTGGCGCCGGGGCTCTGACCGCGCCTCCGTTACGATCCTGTGGCCATCCGTGACAGCTCCCGGACCCCCCGGCAAGGCACGCGGCCGCGCCGTCGAAGCCGGGCTGCCGGGCGTCGGGGCGTTCCCCGGCGCAGCGGAGGCCGGGCCAGCCTGGGGCCGCCCACTGAGACCGCTGAGCTGGCGGCGTCAGCTCTGCTCCCGGGTTTGGCCTCCCAGGCGAGCGATGGTGGCCGCCGTTGCCTCCGCCGCGATCTTCACCAGCTCCTTGGGCACAGGCGCGGGTCGGCCGTCACTGAGCCTCACCCAAACCCATTCCGTGAATACCTCCGCCAGCAGGAGCGCCTCCGACCGGCGCTTGATGGTGGTGCGCCGGTGGGCCCGGGTGCCCTTGACCAGTTCCACCTGCACCCTCAGCTCCAGCTCGTCGCCAAGGCGGGCGGGAGCATGGTAGGTGATCTCGCTGCGGCGGATCACCCAGCCACCCTGGTGGCGCGCGGCCCAGTCGGCACCGAGGCCGCTGGCCTCGGCGTGGCGCGAGGCCATCTCCTCCGCCCAGTTCAGATAGACCGCGTTGTTGACGTGGCCGAAGGCGTCGATCTCGTACTGGCGCACCCGCCAGTGGTCGCTGTAAACAAGGGGGTCCGAACTCACCGGTACATTATCGAGCCCGGTCCTCCGGGGCCCTCGGGGCGGATTGTCGACGCCGACAATCCCAGTCATTTCTCAGGTAACTCACGGCGGTCGATTGTTTGATTGTGGGATCGAAGCACCACCGCCAAGAGGAGAGCGCGCCCGTTGAGCAGCTGGAGAGCGGCCCTGGCCCGGATGCGGCCCCAATGGCGGCCCTCCGGGGATCTGGGCGATCGGCTGGCGCTGCTGCTGGCTGCCATGGTCGCCTTCAAGTTCTCGAACTGGCTCTGGCTGTCGGCCCGCGTTTCGGGCAAACCGGCTCTGCTGGCCAACCTGATCATCCAGTATCTCGCCTTCGCCGTCTTCTGCTTCCTGGTGGCGCTGGCCCTCCGCCGACCGCTGCCCCGGGCCGTCAGTCGCCTGCGCTTGCATCGGGTGCTCTGGTTCAGCCCCGCGGTGGCGGCGCTGGTGCTGGTGGTGGTCGGGATCGTGATCGCCCGCCCGATCGCCCAGAACCGCCTCCTTCTCGACGACGCCAACGTGATGGCGGTCTGCGGGGCCCGGGCGGTGCTGGCCGGCCACGACCCCTACCAGGTGGCGGAGATCCCCTGCCTGGCCAGGTTCAACCTGCCAGCCACTCTGGCAACCCCATTTCACCAGGGCCCCTTCGCCCGGGTCAAGGTCTATCCCACCCCGGCGCAGATCCTGGCCGTGGCCGACGCTCCCGGGCACGGCGGCACCACCCTCTTCTCGCCCCTTGGCAAGCCACCGCTGGCGGCTCTGTTCATGGTCCCGGTGGCGCACGCTCCCGCCTGGCAGCGGGCCGCCTGGGCGCTGCTTCCGATCCTGGTGCTGTTGCTGGCGCTGGCGCTCGCTGCCGGTCCCCTCTGGCCAGCCGTGACCGCCATGGTTCTGCTCACCCTCTACCTGAACGGATCCGCGCTCAACTTCGCCGCCAATGGCAACGGCGAGGCCTTCGCCTACACCCTGATGGCGCTCTCGCTGGTCTGGATACGGCGGCCCTGGCTGTCCGCGGTCTGCCTCGGGCTGGCGATCGGGAGCAACCAGCTGGCCTGGTTCTTTCTGCCCGGGTACGTGCTGGTGGCGGTCGAGCTGGGCGGCTGGGCCAAACGCGCGGCAGGCGTCGGGTTGACCCTTTTGGTGGCGGTCGTGCCCTGGCTGCTGGTCTACCCGGACGCCCTGGCCCGCATCTATGACAGCCTGCGAGCCAGCACCTTCCCCCTCGGCTCCGGGCCCATCGAGCTGGTCCTGGGCGGCTTCGTGGCGCCTCCCCCGAGGGTGCTGGCGCTGGTGGCGGCGGGGCTCGCGATCGCGCTCATCTGGCTCTGGGGGGCGCGCTTCCCGGTCTGGAGAATCTCCGCCGGGGTCCTGGTCCTGGCGGCCTTCTGGATCAGCTGGCGGAGCCTGGACGAGTACCTGGCCCAGATCCCGCTCCTGGCCCTGGCCGCGGCGGTCGTCCTGTTTCGGGGAAGGGGGGCCCGCCCGGCAGAGTCAGATGGCGCCGGTCAGCCCCCATCTGCCCGGCCCCCGAGCTGACGGACGCGGACCCCGGGTCAGGGAGCCGTGGCCGCCGCCGACGGGGGTCGGCTCAGGCGGCGTCGCCCTCCTCCACGGCAGGCAGGGCGGGCGGATGGGACAGCCGCGAGGGCCACCAGTTCCAGCGGCCGAGCAGGACGACGAAGGACGGCACCACCAGGGTCCGGATGATGAAGGTGTCCATGAACACCCCGGCTGCGATGCCGAAGCCGATCTGCTGGATTTGCGAACCCCCTGATCCGCCGCCCGCGATCGCCAGCACCGCGAAGGTGCCTCCCAGGACCAGCCCGGCGGTGCTGACCGTGGTCCCGGTCATTCCCACCGCCCGCCGCACCGCCTGGCGCAGGGGCATCTGCTGGACCTCCTCGCGGATGCGGGTCATCATCAGGATGTTGTAGTCGGAGCCCAGCGCCATCAGGAAGACGAACATCAGGAAGGGCAGGATGAAGTTGATCCCGTTCTGCCCCAGCAGGTGGACGAAGATGACCGCCACCAGGCCCAGCGCCGCCAGGTAGGACAGCACCACACTCACCACCAGGTACAGCGGCGCCACCAGGCTGCGCATCACCACCGCCAGCAGCAGTGCGATCAGGATCGCGACCAGGGGGATGATGTGGATCAGGTCGCTGGTGGAGAGGCTCTGCACGTCGTAGGCGAAGGGCAGCACCCCGAACAGGCCGTTGTCGCGGGCTCCGATCCGGCCGGCCACCTGGGCGACCGCCGTGCGCACCGCCGGGACCGCCGCGATCGCCTGGGGAGAGCTGTCGCTGTTGTTGAGTAGCAGGGCGGAGAACTGGATGGTGCGGCCGTCCGGGCTGATGAACTGGGCCAGCTCTCGGTAGGAGTTGTAGAGGGCGGGGCTGACCGTGAGCGAGGCCGGCTCGGTCGGGGGCAGCAGCCCGGGGGCGCCCAGTTGGGCATGGAGCGAGGTGATCTGGGTGGGGGTGAGGCCGGAAGATCCAACCGGGCCGATGACGCTGCGGAACTGGTGGGTCCGCTGCAGGTCCTGCTGGGCGGTGGCGAGCACCCCGGGGTCACTCCAGGCGGAGCCCGGCAGTTTGAACAGCACCGCTGAGGCCTGCACGTTGGAGGCGGGGAAGTCCTTGGCCAGCACGGCCGCCCCCGCCGCCGAGTCGGTGCCGCTGGGAGCACTGGTGTTGGCGAAGCCGGCGGTGGTGCTGGTCAGTGAGCCGATCGCGAGGCCCCCGAAGACAACCACTCCGGTGACCACGATCCAGAGCGGGTGACGCACCACTCCGCCCGCCATGCGCCCGTAGATCCCGGTGCGTGGAGCCTCCTCCTTGGCCGTGCTGGTGGGCCAGAAGACAGCCCGCCCGAAGATCGCCAGCAGGGCGGGCAACAGGGTTAGCCCGGCCAGCAGCATCAGCCCGATGCCGATCGCCAGCGCTGGCCCCAGGCTCTGGTAGATGCCGAACTGGGCCAGGATCAGGCTGAGCAGGGCGGCAATCACGGTGAGGGCGGAGAAGGTGATCGACTCGCCGACCGTGCTGACCGCGGTCACCACCGCCTCTTTGGGGTCGAGGCCACGACGCAGCTCCTCCCGGACGCGGAAGACCAAGAACAGACCGTAGTCGGTGCCGGCGCCCAGCACCAGCACGATCAGGATCACCTGGGTGATCACCGAAACCTGGACCCCGAGATGAGTCGCCTCCGCCACCACCGGGCCGGAGAGGGCCAGCACCAGAGCCGCCGGCAACAGGGTTATGAATGGGGCCAGGATGGCCCGGAAGGCCACCAGCAGCAGCGCGATGATGAAGATCAGCGAGAAGAGCTGGGTCAGGTTCTGGGACTGCTTGGAGGACTGCTGGCTGTCGATTACGGTGGGCAGGTCGCCGGTCAGGTGGTAGGTGAGGCCGGGTACGCTGGCGGCCAGGAAGTCAGCCCTGATGGACGCCACCAGAGCGGGTCCGCCGCCCCCTCCGAAGGCGGGCACCGCCGCTTCGATCAGGGCTTGGCGGGCCTGTCCGTTGGGCGAGGTGCCCAGGTCCCGCACCAGCTTGACCTTGGGCAGCTGGCTGATCTTGGCCTCGAACTGGGTGATGGCCGCCTGCTCGGCGGCCGAGAGGGGCCCCGAGCTGCTGGCCGCGACCAGCGTGGACGCGGCCAGAGTGGAGTTTTGGAATGGGCTGGCCAGCTGGGCCGCGCGCATGCTGGGAGCGTTGCTGGGCAGGAACGCCGAGTTGGTGTCCTTGCTCACCGAGGCCAGGGATGGCAGCAGGTGGACGCAGACGACCGCCACCACCACCCAGGCGATCACCACCGGGACCCGGAAGCGCACCACCAACCGGCCCAGGCCGGCGAAGAAGCGGCTCATGACTCGGCTCGGTCAGGAAGGGGCTCGCAGCCGGCGCCACCGAGCGCGGTGGCATTGGGTCCCGTGCCGGTGACCCTCTCCAAGAGCCCGACCAGGGTCGCCAGATCCCCATCGTCGAGCTCGCGCAGAAGATCCTGGGTGCCCGCCAGGAGCAGAGTTCGCACCTGCTTCGCCATCTCCCGGGCGGGTCCGGTGAGCTGCACCACCACGGCGCGACGATCGTTGGCGGTGGGCAGGCGCTCTACCCACCCGTGCTCGACCAGGCGGTCCACCAGCTCGGTGGCGCTGCTGGCGCTGACCCCGAGGTGGCGGGCCAGCTCGCCCATCGCGAGGGCTCCCTCCTGGTTCAGCGCCATGAGGACCGCGCGCTGGTTTGGGGTGGCTGCCTTGACGGCCGCGGAGACTGCCTCGCCGTCGGCGCCCAGGGAGGCCGTCAGCGTGGTCCGGACCGAGTGCCCCAGCCGCCACTGCTGGCTGAGGAATCGCCTGACGAGCTGCTCCCTGCGAGAAGGAGCCGGGCCCAGGTCCGGAGCGCTGTCGTTCGCTTCGTTGAACATGCGGACAGATGATAGTTCATGGTCCGAAGATGCGACCAAAACGAGTTCACCTTCCCGCTTCGGGCTCCCCACTCCCACCTTCCAGCCTATACTTGGTCGCGGGAGCCGTGCTCCCAGCTAGGGGTGCGCCGGCAGGGCGCTGAGAGGCAGGAAGCCAACCCTGAACACCGGATCTGGCTAGTACCAGCGTCGGGAAGCCTCCTCCTGTCGGCCCCATCCGCGCGCGGTGCAGGGAGGCTGACATGGCGAACACCAAGGACGCTGAATTGGCGGTGGCTGACATCGAGCCCGGCTCAGCGCAGATTCCGGCCGACGACGACGAGTTCTTGCGGATCGAGCTGAGGGGCCTGGAGCCGGTGCCGGAGGCGGCTCGCCACGGTCGGCCGAGGGAGCTCTTCTTCATCTGGGCAGGAGCCCTGTCGGACTTCTTCTCCCTCTTCGCCGGGGCGCTCCTGATCTCCGCTGCCGGACTGGGTTTCTGGGACGCGGCGCTGGTCCTGCTCGCGGGCGCGGCCGCCGGCGGCGCCCTTTTGGGGCTGCTTTCGGTGACCGGGGTCCGCAGCGGCGCCCCCCAGATCGTCCAATCGCGGATGGTGTTCGGGCGTCGGGGCGCGTTCGTGGGCGGCTTCCTGACCATGACCATTGCCATCGGCTGGTTCGCCTACGACTGCGCCATCGCGGTCACCACCACCCGGGCGCTGCCGGTCTTCAACGGCACCCCGCTGTGGGTGGCCGGGGCGCTCCTGGTGGCCATCGCCGGAGTGTCCTTCCTGGTGGCGGTCTACGGGCACCGCACGATCTCGGTCTTTCAGCACATCCAGGTGCCGGCCTTCCTGATCGTCTGCGGCGCCCTGGCGCTCTTCACCTTCCCCAGGTGGGATCTGCTCCTGCAGACCCATCTGGCGCTGGGTCCTCACCTGGCGGCGATGGCGCTGGGCTTCACTCTCACCTTCGCTCTGGTGGTGTCCTGGGTCACCTACTCCGCCGACTACTCCCGCTACCTGCCGGTGAAATCCGGCCGCGGGCGGGTCGCTCTCGCCAGCGGAGGCGGCAGCGTCGCCAGCCTGGTCGGCTGCGGGCTCCTGGGGGCCGCCATTCAGACCGCTGACCCAGGTCGCCTGCTGCCGAACCTGATCGTGGGCTCTGTGCCGGTAGCCTTTGCGTACTGCTTTGCGGCCTTCATAATTCTGGCCGAGCTCAGCTCCAACTACCTGAACGTCTACTCGGCCGCCCTATGTGCTCTGGCGATCGGGATCCGGGTCCGGCGCTGGCTAGCAGCCACCTTGGTGGGGGTCCTGGGCGGCCTGATCGCCGCCCTGGTCCTCTTTGCCGGCAGCGGCTTTCAGGGAAACTACGTCAACTTCCTCACGATCACCTATGTTTGGTTCCCCGCCTGGGCCATGGTGGTGATCCTGGATGGGTGGCTGGGGGCCAGCCGGGTGGACCCCCGGCAGCTGGTCTCCAGGCGGGGCTACTGGTTCCAGGGGGGCGTTCGCTGGACGGCGATGTGGCCCTTCCTGCTGGGCACCGTGGCCACCGTCCTCTTCTTCAACGAGCCGCCGCCACCCGGTGAGTGGGGTTTCGTGTCGCCGCTGGCCCAGCATCTCTTCCTCGGCCAGCCCGCCGACATCAGCTCGTTTGTCGGGGTGGCGGTCACCACCATCGCTTACCTCCTCTTCCGTCGTCGGGAGCGCCGTCTCGAGACCTCCGACGCCGGCCTGGCCGCCGTCGGGGCGCTCTGATGGCCGCCGGCCTCGCCATCGCCTGCACCGTGGCCACCAGCGACAGCGGTGGCGGCGCCGGAATCCAGGCCGATCTCAAGAGCTTCGCCGCCGCCGGCGCTTACGGGGTCAGCGTGTTGGTGGCGCTGACCGCCCAGAACACCCTCGGAGTGACCGCTGTCCACGGCTTGCCTTTGGACTTTGTCACGGCGGAGTTCGCCGCTCTGGACGCCGACCTGCGGCCCCAGGCGGTCAAGACCGGGATGCTGTTCACGGCCGCCCACATCGAGCTGGTCGCCGAGCGCCTGGGGGAGCTTCCCTGGGGCCCTCTGGTGGTGGACCCGGTGATGGTGGCCAAGAGTGGCGACCGGCTGCTGGAGGAGGCGGCGGTGGACACCATGCGCCGGCTGCTCCTGCCCCTGGCCCACGTGGTCACCCCCAACTGGCCCGAGGCCGAGGCGCTCGCCGGACTGGCGATCGACTCCGAGGCCGCCGCCATCGCCGCGGGTCGGGCCATCTTGGAGCTGGGCCCGGAGTTCGTGGTCGTCAAGGGCGGCCACGCGCCCGGTGACCCTGTCGACCTGGTGGTGCACAGGGGGGGGGTGGAGCGGTTACCGGGGACCCGCATCGCCAGCCGCCACACCCATGGCACCGGATGCACGTTCTCGGCCGCGATCACGGCGCATCTGGCCCTGGGATTCACCACCGAGATGGCGATCGCGAGGGCCAAGGAGTACGTCACCGCCGCCATCCGCCAGGCCCCCGGATTGGGGTCCGGGCACGGCCCCCTGGAACACTTTCCCCCCGAATGGACGGGGCAAAAGCCCCCGCCCGGATCCGGGGAAGGCGGGGCCGCTTCCCGAAGGTCACGCTCGAATTGAGCATTCGGGAATGTCCCGGGTAGACTGCCCTTAGAGCGTCAGATCTGGAGGATCCACTCATGGGGTTGTTACGCCGCAAGCAGCGGCCGATCGATAGGCTGGGGGCCTCCGCCGCCGATGCCGCCGGCGCGGTGGCCGAGGTCATAGGCACGGGGGTTCGGTCCGCGGGGGAGTCGATGGCGCCCGCGCTGGCCGCCGCCACCCACCAGGTCCCCGAGTTCGCTGGCAGACTCGCCGAGCAGCTCCACCCGATGGCGGACAGCGCTCAGCGGCACGCCGTGGAGGCAGTTGAGATGGCTCGAGAGCGTTCCTCCGACCTGGCTGAGAAGGTGGTCCAGGCCGCCTATGAGGCGACCAAGTCGCTGCCCCCGGACACCCGCAAGCGGGTGCTCAGCTCGCTTGCCAAGACCGGGATCAAGCCCCCAGCTCAGAAGCGCCACGGGATCTCGAAGAAATGGATGGCCGCAGGGCTCTTCGCCGCCGCCGGAGTGGCCTTCCTATTCTCCGGCACAGTCCAGGACAAGGTCTACGACCTGGTGGACCGCCTGCGCGGCGAGGACCTGGACACCCCGCTCGGCGGCTATCCACCGGTGGCGCCGACCACGACCAATGGCAGCCAGCCGGCCGCTCAGGAGAGCGAAACTTCTCCTCCGTCCTGAGCGCTCGCGGCTGATTGATGAGTCCGGTGACGGTGCCCTGGCTGGCGAGACCCGCCGGCAGGGGGACCGGATGGCGAGAGCTTGCCGTGATTCTGGGCGGCGCCGCGATTGTGCTCCTCGTGCCCCGGATATTCGGAGACCCTCAGGGGGTTGACCCCGACGCCTGGCGGCTGACCGGATACTTTGCGGCCGTCACGGCGGCCAGCCTGCTGGTGCGCTCCCTGCGCTCCGTGGCCCCTCTCTCATTCGCCTTCCTGACCCTCGGCCTGCCCTTCTCCACCTGGCTGTGGCTGTTGGGCTACGCGGGGCCGGCACCGGGGCTGATCGGCGGCCCTGACAGTCTGGCTCGCAACGCCTTCGCCGGGGTCGCGGAGATGGTGCTCGCCCTGGCGATGGCGGCCTGCTTTCACTACTTCACCCCGGCTCCTCGGCCCAACCTCCGGCTCTGGGCGCGGCCGACCTTGCTCACGCTGGCCATGGGGGTCGGCGGCTCGCTGCTGTTCCTGGCCATCGGCTTCGCGCTGCCCGCGCCCCTGCTGGGCCGCGAGGGCGTTCCCCTGCTGGCGCTCAACGGCTCCGCCGCCGTGGCCCTTGGAATAGCCAACGCCACCAGCGCGATCGCCCAGGAGATCCAGTTCCGCGGGGTGCTGATGTCGGCACTGGAGCGGCAACAGAGCCCCCTGGTCGCCATGCTCTCTCAGGGAGTGATCTTCGGAGTTGCCCACATCGCCATCCAGTACGAGGGGCCCGCCGCGAGCTTCATCCCGATCGTGATTCTCCTGGGCTGGCTTTGGGGTTGGATGAGCGTTCGCAGCCGCAGCCTGCTGCCGGCCATGCTGGTCCACATCGTGGCCGACTTCTTCATCCTGGCGGTGGTGGTGAGCGGACTCTACGGTGGTTGACCCAAGGCGCCGCCGTTGGCTCGCCGCGACGCTCTCAGCCGGCCTCGGGCTGGCTCTGGTGGGGCTGGTGACAGCTCCTGTCGAGGCGGCCTCGCCGTGGTGGGCGGCGGCTCCAGGTCCGGCTCACGCCTGGACCCAGATCGCCTCTGACTCTGGCGATCTAACTCTGGCCATCTCGCATGGGGCCGCCGCCTGGCTGAATCCCATGACCGGCTGGTTTCAGCCAGTTGCGGGGGGCGGCGCAGCGGCCTACGTGGCAGCGCATGGCAGCTCCGGCCTGGTCCTTCTCCGTGACGGGCGTCTGCTGGCTACCCAAGCCGGAGGTTCCGCCCACTTCCTGCAACTTCTTCCCGGGCGACCCAGCGGCCTTGGGATCGGCCCCGGCCGCCGCCCCATGGTGGTGGTGGCGACATCCCAGGGCCTCTTCTGGGGCGAGCTGGACTCCCCGCTCTCGCACCGGCTTGCGGTGCGCGCGGGCGCGACCCCCATCCAGCTGACCTCTCCGGTGAGCGCCGGAGCGCCCTTCGTGGTGGTGGCGGAGAACGGGGAGCTGCTGTTTCTCGGCGCCGACGGGCGCCTGCAGCTGAGCGTCGGCGCGCCGAGGCTGGGGTCTGACCCGGTGGTGGCGGAGCTGGGCGACGGGGAGCTCTTGGCGGGGGGCCGCAGTGGTCTGATTTGGGGCCTGTTGGGGAGGGGCTGGCAGCCGGTCTTCCAACTCTTGCCATACGGGGGCATCGGAGGGGTGCCGAATCTGACCGCGATGATCTCGGACGGGCCCACCGCCGCCTACCTCAGCACTGACGGATTCGGCACCATGCTCACGCCCGACGGCGGCTACACCTGGTACCGGGCGGCTCCTCCGGCCGGGGACGTGCTCGGCCTGGCCACGCTGGGCCCGGTGTTCGCCGCCCGCCCGAGTGGGGTGGTTGTGGCGGCGACTCCGGGCGGGCTCTTCCTGCACCGCCTGCAGGCGCTGCCGGGGCCGCCCAACTACCGCGGAGCCGGCCTGGAGGGACAGATCCTGGGCACCGCTGGGGTCACGGTGGTGACGGCAGCCCTGGCGATCCTGCTGCTGTGGTGGCCGCGGCGCCACGACCGGCGCCGACTGTTCGTATGATCGCACCCAGGAGATCGGGGGTGGCGCCTTCTATCAGCCGGTGATGCCAGGAGGGTGGGCGTGAAGGCGGTGGTGATGGCCGGAGGCGAGGGCAGTCGCCTGCGCCCGCTCACCAGCCGCCGGCCGAAGCCGCTGGTGCCGGTGGTGGGGCGTCCCTGCCTGGAGCACGTTCTCCGGCTGTTGCGCCGCCATGGCATCACCGAGGTGGTCATCACCCTGCAGTACCTGGGAGCCAGCATCCGCAACTACTTTGGCGATGGCTCCGAGCTGGGAATGCATCTGGAGTATGCGGTCGAGGACCGTCCCCTGGGCACCGCCGGCAGCGTCAAGAACGCCGCCCAACTTCTGGACGGCACCTTCCTTGTGATCAGCGGCGACGCCCTGACCGACATCGACCTCAGCCAGGCCCTTGCCTTCCACCGCGAGCGGAAGTCGCGGGCCACGATCGTGCTCTCCAAGGTGGGCAACCCGCTCGAATACGGGGTGGTGGTGACCGGGGCTGACGGGCGCATCGAGCGCTTTTTGGAGAAGCCGAGTTGGGGGGAGGTCTTCAGCGACCAGGTCAACACTGGCATCTACGTGATCGAACCGGAGGTGTTGGACTACATTCCCGCCGACCAGTCGTGCGACTGGTCCCAGGACGTCTTCCCGGAGATGGTGCGACGCCAGGACTCGCTCTGGGCGGTCGTGGGGCGAGGTTACTGGTGCGACATCGGCAGCATCCAGAGCTACCTGCAGGCCAACTGGGACGCCCTCGAGGGCCGGGTCCAGTGCGAGATCGCGGGCCGTCGGGTGGGCGACTCCCAGTGGGTCAGCGAGGGCGCCGAGGTGGCCGCGTCGGCCCATATCGAGGGCCCCGTGTTCATCGGCCGCGACGCGGTGGTGGGTGCCGAGGCGTTCCTGAACGGGCCGGTGGTGCTCGACCGCTTCGCAGTGGTCAGCGGCGGGGCCAAGATCAGCAGCAGCGTCATCTGGCCCCAGGCCTACCTCGGCGAGCGGTCCCGGCTGCGCCAGGCGGTGGTGTGCAGCGCCGCCACCATCAAGCCGGACGTGCTCCTGGACGACGGCAGCGTGATCGGTGACGACTGCACCATCGGGTCCGGGTCGGTCGTGGAGCAGGGGGTTAGGATATGGCCCGGCAAGGACATCGAGCCGGGCTCGACGGTGCACGAGTCGGTGATCTGGGCCGGTACCTGGCGCTCGGCGCTCTTCGGGTCAGCCGGGCTGACCGGGCTGATCAACGTGCAGCTGACCCCCGAGTGGTGCGCCCGGTTGGGAGCCGCCTGGGCTGCCACCCACCCCCGAGGCGCCGAGTTGGCCATCTGCCGTGACCGCAGCCCGGGATCCCGGATGATCAAGCGGGCGATGATCTCGGGCATGCTCTCGGCGGGGGCGGCGGTGGTGGACCTGAGCGAGCTGCCGGTGCCGGTGACCTGCCACTACACCCGGGACTCGGCGGTGGTGGGCTCGGTCCACATCGTGGCCTCGCCTCTCGACCCCCGCTCCGCCGATATCGAGGTTCTCGACGAGCAGGGCATGGCCCTGGACCGGCGGCAGGAGCGCAAGCTGGAGAACACCTTCTTCCGGGAGGACTTTCGGCGGGTGGTGCCGCGCGAGATCAGTGGCATCGCCTACCCCGAAGGAGTGCATTCGTCGTACGTGCGTGCGGTCCTGGGCGGGCTGGATCTGGACCGGGTCCGGGCCGCCCACCCACGGGTTCTGATCGACTTCGGGTTCGGGAGCGCATCCATGGTGCTCCCCCACTTGCTCCATGAGGCCCAGATCCAGACCATTTCCCTGCGCTCCGGCTTCGAGGAGGAGGCCTTTGCGTCACCGGTGCCGCGTGATCCGGACGAGGAGTTGCAGCAGGCGGCCAGCATCACCAAGACCGTCTCGGCCGCGGTCGGGGCCCGCATCGACCCGGCCGGCCAGCGCCTCTACCTGATCGACGACGAGGGCCAGGTCTTCGACCACCAGGACGCCATCTGCCTGCTGGCCATGATGTCCCTGCGGGCCCATCCGGGCAGCACCGTGGTGGCACCGGTCTCCGCCCCCTGGATGCTGGAGCGGGTGGTCGCCCAGACGGAGGGGCGCCTGCTGCCGGCCAAAGCTGACATCGCCTCCGTGATCCGGCTGGCGGCTCGTAGCGGGGCCGCGCTGGGAGCCGACGGCACTGGAGGCTTCGTGTGGCCCGCCCACCTGGCCGCCTACGACGCCATGTTCACTCTTCTGGCCGCCATCCAGCTCATGGTGGAGCTTGGCGAAGGGCTCTCTCAGCTGCGCCGCCAGCTTCCGGTTGGCTTTCACCTGCAACGGGAGGTGGCCTGTCCCTGGGATGTCAAAGGCGAGGTGATGCGGCTGATGGTGGAGGCCCACCGTCAGGACCGGGTGGACCTCACCGACGGCCTCAAGGTGAGGCGTGATGACGGCTTCACCCTGGTCCTGCCGGATGCCGATGCCCCACGGTACAAGGTGATCTCCTCGGGAGCCGACGCGGTCGCAGCCGAGCGATCCCTGGAGGAATTCGCCGCGGAGCTCCAGGCCACCGTCCAGGGGAGTGTCGGACCCGCCGCCTCGTAGCGGCCGCGGTCAGTCGACGCCGAGATCGTAGGCCGCCGAGAGCTCCTCTTTGTTGTAGCGGCGCATGGCCAGGTGGGTGCTGGTGGCGATGATGCCGTCGAGGAGGGCGAGGTGGTCCTGGACCAGGTCCGCCAGGCCCTCCAGGTCGGCGACCGCAACCTTCGCGATGAAGTCCACCTCTCCGGTCGTGGTGTAGACCTCGGTCACTCCGGGGCAGGCCGCCAGCTGGGGCCCGAGGGTGCCGAGGCTCTCCCTCTCCGCGTTGATGAGCAAGAAGGCGGTGATCATAAAAGGGTCTCCCTTGAGGTCCGATGCCGGGGGCCGACGCTACCACACTGCCGCGATATACTCCGACCCAGGCGGGAGTAGCTCAGTTGGCAGAGCGTCTGCTTCCCAAGCAGAAGGTCGCCGGTTCGAACCCGGTCTCCCGCTCCAAAGCGAACTTTCGAGTTCAATGACAGCATCTGCTGGTGCTGATAGGGCCGCTGAAGCAGCCTGAAATAGATCCAAAATCCAACACCTGACGGCGATCCGAGACCGTCACACGCCGCCCAGCGGACCGATCCAGCGCTCACTTCCGATCAGCCCGTCTGGGTGGCTGCGAAGAACGCGTTCGATGGCGCCAGCCAGTGCGGAAACGGCAGTGCGGGTGCGGGTGTGCGACGAGGGCAGCAAGATCAGACCGCCGTGCGTCCGACCTTGTGCGAGCCACTCGGCTGCTAGCGGACGGAAGTCCTTGATGTTGTGCGTGACCACGGCCCGACCCTCGATGCGCGCGGCCTCAAGGATCATCCTGTCGCTGAGGCCGACCAGGTCGCCGCGATCGGCCACTGCCACGACGTCATACCCTGCTCGGCGCAGCAATTCCGCGATCTGTGGGGAGAGATGTTCATCCAGTAGGGCGCTCACGTAGCCAGAGCGCGCTCTGCGGCTAAGGCCGACGCGCGCCCGCGCTGGTACTCGGCCTCGTTGAGCGCGATCTCCTCGTCGATCTCGACCCGGTACTCACCGTAGTAGGCCGCCGCCGCCTCAACCAGCCCGGTCGGGACCTGAAGGTAATCGGCTGCCCGTGCCATTGATCCGCGGTTGTCGCGGATCGTGGCTATGACCTCCCAGACATCCAGTCCTCGGCCAAGCAGGCTAGCGCGGCGCCCACTCGGCCCATCGAGAAAATGGATCAGGGGATGTGCATCGTGGCGCAGCCCCTCGTCAACGTAGCGCTGTGCCAGGGTGCGCTCAGGAAGACCAGCGCGGCGCGCCCACTCTACGAGCCGCTGCCGCGTGGCTGGCGCCAGCCGCAAGGTGTAATGGTCACTCACACCGGGAAGTGTACCACAGTGTGTCACTCCGTGGCACAGTGGCGGCGGACGCTGGCTCAATTGCCGATGGGGTGGCCTCCTTCGAACCTCAATTTGGAGGCGGAGCGGAGGAAGTTCACCAGCGCTGTCGGAAGGCCCTTGGCGCCTGGCAACGTGGGTCATGTCCCGTGTGTTGGTGTAAAGAGCGACACATGACCGGCCGGGCTCTTGGCCGGACGGCGAAAACACTGCAGACGACCGGCGGTTGCGCCTGACTGGAACTGGGCATCTGCGCACAACGATGCTAAGATGCTGATGTGTCAAAGACTCGTACCACTCTCACGATCGACGAAGACGTTCTGCGTGCCGTGAGGGTGCGTGCGGCCCGCACTGGACAGGGCGATAGTGCGGTGATCGAGGCGGCAATCCGGCGCGATCTGGGCCTGGACCTCCTCGACCGTCTGTGGGCTCGCAACAACCTCAAGGAGGGAGAGGCGATGGAGCTGGCCGTCGAGGCGCAACACCACACTCGGCGCGCCACGCGCTGAGCCGTGCGGGCGATCCTCGACCCCAACGTCATCATCTCGGCCCTGCTGGCACCGGACGGGTCGCCGACGAAGGTCTTGCGGGCCGGGTTGGACGGTGCCTATGACCTGGTTGCCTCTCCGCTTATGCTGGCCGAGCTGGAGCGGGCTCTTGCCTACCCCAAGATCCGTCGCCGCATTCCCGCCAGCGACGCAACAGCGGCGGTCGGATTGATTGAGCGCCAAGCTCGGGTGGTCGATGACCCGGCCGAGCCGCCGTTGGTTCGGTCGCCTGACCCCGGTGACGACTACCTCATCGCCCTGGCGGTGGCGGCCCGCGCCGTCATTGTTTCGGGCGACCGCCATCTTCTCGGGCTCGACCAGACCTTGCCGATCCACTCCCCAGCCGCCTTCCTGGCGCTGCCCGCAGACGGGTCTTGATCCAGCGTGTGCTATCGCTGGACAGGTCTCTCCTCTTCGGGCCGTCGAGTGAAGAGCGGCCGGCGGGCATCCAATTTGGCAGATCGTTTGCCCGGTTTTGGGCTAGGTGGCAGATGCTCCTGAATAGGGGCACCTTGATCTAAGTCGCTGTTATTGAGATCGAACCTGCGCGATCTGAGCCTCACGGGGAGAGCGTCTGCTTGCCCAGCAGAAGGTCGCCGGTTCGAACCCGGTGTCCACCTCTACCGCGAACCGTCGAGTTCCGCCGCAGCGTCAACGAGTGCAGGTCGGCCAGGTCAACGGGCCCACTAGCTCCCCAACCGCCCCACCCTGCAGCTCGCACAATCGCAACTTTCCCCGGGAGGTTCACACCCTCCGCGGGAGCGGGAAGCCAACTGGGTTGACCGACGTCTCCTCCTCGCGTATTATGCGACCGACAGTCGGTCGCTTATTTTGGGAGTCCAGGCTTGGCGCGCACGGTGAACCCAGAGACACACTCAATCCGGCGCGACGAGTTCTGTGAGGTTGCTTTGCACCTCATTCAGGCGAAAGGCTACGAGCAGATGAGCGTCCAGGACATCCTGGATGAGCTCGACGCGTCGAGAGGTGCCTTCTACCACTACTTCGACTCGAAGATCGCCCTGCTGGACGCTGTCGTGGAGCACCTCGTGGTCGCGGCGACGGCCGCGCTGGCGCCGATCGTGGCCGACCCGAGCCTGCCTGCCCCCAGAAAGCTCGAGCGCCTCTTCTCAGGCATCGCGGCCTGGAAAGCCGAGCGCAAGGAGCTCATGCTGGCGCTCCTGCGAGTGTGGTACTCGGACGACAACGCCATCGTGCGCGACAAGCTGCGCCGCAGCACCGTGGTCCGGATCGGGCCGCTGCTGGCCGAGATCATCAGGCAGGGCACGGCTGAGGGGCTGTTCTCGGCAGGCTCCCCGCAAGCCGCCTCCCGGGTCGTACTGGGGCTTCTCCAAAGTTCCCAGGACCTCGCTTGCGAACTCTTCTTCGCACGTCAGGCAGACCTCATTCCCTTCGAGCTCGTTGAGTCCGCATTCAGCGCTTACACAGAGGCTCTGGAACGGATTCTCGGAGTTGCTGCAGGGTCCTTGATGCTCATCGACGAGTCCTCCCTGCACCTGTGGTTCGGATGAGGAGGCGGCCGGTGCCGTCGAAGGCAGGCGCCGATCGAAGGTCGCAGCCGGGAGCCGATCGTGACGGTTGACAAGCCCGGTCCGGGCGACGCTCGTCGGCAGGGGGGCGACCCGATGCGTGCTCTCCGCGGTCCTTGGTCGCGGGCGTCGCACCCCGGGCCCGCCGGCCGGACAAAGCTGGCGGAGAAAGGGAGCTGCCTCCGGTTCCGGGAACCGCTGCCCGAACCGGCGCTGCTCCGGTTGGCGAGGCGAGGACACAGGTGAGCCTGCCCATCGCGATCCGCACCGCGGAGCTGACCAAGGACTACGGACATTCTCAGGGGCTGTTCGACCTCAGCTTGGAGGTCGTTGCGGGGGAGGTCTTCGGCTACCTGGGCCCCAATGGGGCCGGTAAGACCACCACGATCCGCCTGCTCATGGACATGATCCGCCCCACCGGGGGCCGGGCGGAGATCTTTGGCCTCGACTGCCAGGCCCACCCGGTCGAGGTCAAGCGGCTGGTCGGGTACCTGCCCGGCGAGCCGCCACAGTGGGGAGGTCTGCGCGGTCGGGATGTGGTGGCCTATGTCGGTGGCCTGCGTGGCGGCATTGACAGCGCTCGCGTCGCCACCCTGGCGGAACGGCTCGACCTCCCCCTGGACCGGCGCTATCGCGAGTATTCCACGGGCAACAAGCGCAAGCTGGGGCTAGTGCTCGCCTTCATGCACCAATCCCGCCTGCTGGTGCTCGACGAGCCGACCAGCGGCCTCGACCCCCTCATCCAGCAGGAGTTTTACGGCATGGTCGCGGAGGCGACGGCGGAGGGCACGACGCTGCTCATCTCTTCGCACGTCCTTTCCGAGGTCGAGCGTGTCTGCCAGCGGGTCGGCATCCTTCGGCGCGGTCGTCTGGTCCAGGTCGCCCGGCTCGCCGAGCTCCACCACCTCCGCTATCACAGCCTCGAGGTCGACTTCGCCGGGGAGGTTCCCGTGGGCGCAGTGCGGGCTCTTCCCGGGGTGGAGCAGGTGGTGGTCGATGACCACCACCTGACCTGCTCGGTGCGCGGCAGTTTCACCGCGCTGCTCCAGGTTCTGGGCCGGAGCGAGGTGGTGAACCTGGTCACCCATGAGCCCACGCTCGAGGAGGTTTTTCTCAAGTATTTCCGCGACGAGCCCGAGCCGTCCCGGGAGACTGCGGCAGACCCCGGATGACGACAGCAGGGCCGGCGTTGGACCGGCCCACTCCGGCAGCCACCTTGGGCGGTGCCGTCGTCATGGCCCGCTACGGTTTACGTTCCCATCGATGGGCCCTGGCCGGCGCGGCTTGCTTGGGGTTCATCTCCCCGTACTCGGCGGGAGCCTCCTACGCGGCGGCCGCCGGCACCGCAGCCTTGCGCGCCTCGTTCGGTCGGCAGACCGCGGCCCTTGGCCCCCAGCTCGACTACCTTGTCCCACTCCCCATCCATCCGAACACGGTCGCGGGCTACGTCTGGTGGAAGGGACTCACCTGGATGTCGCTGGTCTTCGCCGCCTGGGGGCTGGCTGCGGCCACCGGGCTGATCCGCAACGAGGAGGAGCGTGGTCTCCTGGAGACGTGGCTGGCCTCGCCGCTCGGTCGGGGCCGCTTGCTCCTCTCCCGGTCGGTCGCCTTTGCCGTAACCGCGGCCGCCGCGGTGGTGGTCACCGGCCTGGGCACAGCGGCTGGGGTAGCTGCGGGGAAGGGCACCGTTGGTCTGACCGCGCTCTGGGAGCAGGCCGCCCCCCTGCTCGGCATCACCCTCGTCGCCTTCGCGATAGGGCTCGCCGCCGCCCAACTGACCGTCACCCGGCGCGCTGCCGTGATGCTCGGTGGGCTGGTGTTGATCGTCCTCTACGGTATCGACGCCAGCGCGCGCGTGAACTCACGCCTGGCCGGCTGGGCCGTCATCTCACCATTCCATCTGGCGGACCTCACCACGGCGGTCGTGCCCGGGGGTCGCTTTGATGGGGCGGCGACCATCTCCTTGTATGGCATTGCCGCCGCCCTGGTCGCGCTCTCCACCGTTGGCTTCCGACGGCGCGACCTGTGGTCGTCAGTCCTCCGCCGGCGTGAGGTGGATAGCCACGTTTCGCGTGGCTCCTCGGCCAACCCCCTGCTGCGAGTTCCCGTGCTGAGGAGCCTCTGGCAGCAGCGCGCGGGGCTCATCGGGTGGCTGCTTGGGAGCATGATGGGAGCGGCTCTCGTGGTGTCCCTCGCCCACGGCGCCGGCAAGCTCCTGACGTCGACTCACGGCTTCAGCGGCTACCTCCGCGCGGCCGGCACCGGCAATCCGGCGACGGCGGTGGTCGGCTCGATCTGGCTGAGCATCGCGGCGCTGACTGTGGCGGCTTACGCCATCACCCAGGCCTCGCACTGGGCCAGCGACGATGCCGACGGCAGGGTGGAGATGGAGATCGCCCAGCCGGTGCCCCGCTGGAGCGTCGTGCTCGAGCGGGGCCTGGCCCTGGCCGTGGCCAGCTTGGTGATTTCCGCGCTCGGAGCCGTGGTCGTCGCGGCCGTGGCGCCCAGCCAGGGGGTACATCTCGGTGGTGGTCGGCTCGTGATCGCGACCGGGCTGCTGGTGCTCCTGGCCCTCAGCTTCGGCGCCCTGGGGGCCCTGGCGATCGCCCGGTTCCCCCGAGTCACCGTGCCTTTGCTCGCTGCCATCGCCGTGGTCTCCTTCTACATTCCTCTCCTGGCGCCCCTTTTCAAGTGGCCCGGCTGGACCCTCGACATCTCGCTCTTCCACCTCTACGGCCAGCCGCTCACCTCCGGCCTGTACTGGACCGGCCTCTGGATCATGGCGGCGATCGTGGTCGTCGGCCTGGGGGGCGCGGTGGCGGCGATGCGGGTGCGTGACCTGGGTCGCTGAGGGCCCTGCGGCCCGGGCGCGGCTGCGGCGTGCCCGCGCCGCACCAGCTCTTTCGCCGGGCCGTCTCGACGGCACCCCTCGGACGCCGTCGATGTCATCGCCGGCACCACCTGCTTCGACAACTGGGTGGATCCGGGGGCGAGCCCGGCCGGGTGCGCCCGAGTGCTGGTGGCCGGCGCCTACCGCCACCACCCAGTCGCGCCGCATCTGGACTTCACAGCGGCCGCCAGGATCTTCCACCGAGCCGCATTCACATCCACCCCCTCATAACCTTCCCCTCTTGAGGTTCCGGTGGTGTGGCCGTCGGGTCCCTCTCAGCGCGTGCTTCGGCTGTAGAGGCGCACGCAGATCGGAGCCACGAAGCTGACGTCCACCAGTGCTCGAGTGGCGCCGAACGAGCGGGAGAGGTGCTTCGCCCAGACGGCCGGGGCGGTCACCGCCCGGGGTTTTCAGCGTCGGCCGCCTCGTCCTCGGCCAGGATCCGGTAGAGGCCGCGCTTGGTCTCGCGCAACAGGTGAGTGGCCCTGGCCATCTGAGCCGGGTTGCCGGCACGGACCACCTGGACCAGGGCGCCGGCGGTCTGGCGCATCAGGTCGAAGAGCTCATGGACATCGTCACCAACGGCACTCGAGACATCGTCCCAGGGCGAGCCCAACTCCTCTCGGTGCTCGCTGGTGTAGGCCAGTCCCGAGGCGGTGAGGGTGAGCAGGCGCTGCCCATCACTCTCCTCGGTCCGCACCAAGCCCTCGTCCTCCAGCAGTTGCAGGGCTGGGTAAACGGAACCTGGACTGGGTCGCCAGACGCCCTTGCTCCGCTGCGAGATCTCCTCCATGATCTGGTAGCCATTGCGCGGTTGCTCCGACAACAGAAGCAGAATCGCGGCGCGCACGTTGCCTCGGGGAACCCTGCCGCCGCCGAAGCCGCGCCCGCGGCCGTTCCAGCCGCCCCGCAGGGCGTGCCGTATGTCGCCCTCAACGAACGGCCCGAGCCGCCAGCGCCGCCGCCCTCCGCCCGAGTTGGGAGCGCCTCCCCGATCGGACGCACCTTGCTCAAACCTGAATCCACTCATCATCTGCTGTTCTCCCACCTAACGATATATCGCTCGACCCATAGTAACGCATCGATATATCGTTTGCACCAAAAGGTCTGCCGAGCCGGGCTACGGCGGGCAGCCCCCGGCCCCCGCTCGGTGGTCAGATTGGGCGGAGACGAAGTCTTGCCCCAGGGCTGGAAGGCAAGCCTCGCCGGTTTGCCGCTAGGGTCGGCCGCCGATGCCGGTGGCAGGGGCCCGGGCTTTCAGAGGGTGCTATTCGAGCCCGCGGACGGATCCGCAGTCTGGCTGGCGGTTGGTTCACCGGGCGTCCCCTGAGGCGACGCCGTGACGCCGCCAGCCCGTCTGTAGGCCTGGCGCTTCCTGGTCACCTTGAGCAGGAGGTCGCGCTCCCGCGCTGGCGCCCGGTGGGGTGGCCGCAGCGGGATCATCGACGACTCCAGCTGACCGCGACGGGTACCCGACCAGGGCCCAGGTGGCGCGTCGATCAGGCTGGCCAGCTGGTAGGCCGTGCCCTCGTAGTTGACCCGCCAACCGCGGAAGTGGGGCCAGGCGTCCTCGCCGCTGCGTTCCGGCTCCCAGCCCACCGCCAACACCCTCTCGACCGCCTCCTGGAACTCCTCGGCCGTGAGCTCGATGGGATCGTCGGGCAGGGGATCGGAGGTGAAGGGGATGTTGGTCACCCCGGCGACGGAGCGCAGGCAGACGATGCCCATCCGCAGGAACGGGCGGGCGGAGGCGGGAGCTGTCAGCGGGTTGAGAGCCAATTGCATAGAGGCGGCATCCATGCAGGCGAGCAGGGCCAGAATCCACGAGGTGCGTGGCTCGGGGGAGCGAAAGTAGAGCAGGGTGGCGTAGCTGGTGTGGCTCTCGGCGATGTCGGCGGCCCACTGCTCCCAGTCGTGATAGAGGTCGGCGAGGTGGTCCTGATTGTCGATGAGCGCGTGCCGGGCCAGGATCTCGGGGCCCCACGGGGGTGACCCGCTGCTGCTGTCGAGCATCGTGACCAGAGTCTCGCGGCGGTTGAAGGAGCTGTAGAGGCTGGGAAGGTAGGAGATCTGCAGGGCGACCACGATCACCCCGGAAGCTGACTCCAAGAAGGCGATGGCGGTGGCCAGCCCGGAGGTCGCGTGGGTCAACCCGAGCGGAAGGATTGAGGAGGCGCTGAGGCGAAGAGAGGCGGCGAGGTCTCCCACTGAAGAGCCCCAGAAAAGCAGGGTGAATCCCAGCACCAGCAAGCCTATCCACACCACCAGACGCACCACCAGGAAGAGCGGCGCGCCCTGAGCCAGGATGGCATCCCGGCGCAGGTAGTCCGCCCGGGTCCGGGCAAGCTTGGAGATCACCCCCAAGACCACGCTGGCGATCACTCCGGTGAGGCGCGACGCGATGGGGCGCGGCACGATGACGGTCTGCACCACGCTGCCAAGGGTTCCGAAGGTGAGCACCAGCCCCGCCAACAGGCCTAGGAGCCGCAGCACAATCACCCCGCAACCTTCGCACAGACGGAGTCCCTGCGGGCCGGGCATCCGACTCGTTCAGGGTCCGCTCTCGGAGCCCCCGCCCGCTCGGGTAGGTTGCACCCAGCACCGTTTCCGCAGGGCTGTCGGGCGGTCGCGGCCGCTGCCGCAGGGCCGGGACCATCACCACAAGCTTGCATACTTGCGTAATTAGCAGACTTCTGGTAGCCTGACCTTGTGACCGAGTTGAGGGTGGCGTCGACGGAGCCGGCCGAGGAGCTCGCCGGCAGCGACAAGCTGGCGGCGTACCGTCTCCATGCGGAGCTGTGCAAGGTGCTGACCGACCCTAAGCGGCTGATGATCCTGGACGCCCTGCGTCAGGGTGAGCAGTCCGTCAGCGGTCTGGCGGCTCATTTGGACATCAGCTTGGCCAATGCCAGTCAGCACCTGAGCGTGCTCCGCCACGCTGGCCTGGTCGAGGTCAGGCGCGCCGGCACCACCATGCATTACCGGCTCAGCGAGCCGCGGATCACCCAGGCCTGTGACATCGTCAACGCGATCGTGGTCAGCAGGCTCGGAACCGGGCGGCGCCTGGGCCGGGAGGGCTAGCCGGCCGGCTCCGGCGGAGCGACCCCCGCCCGATTCACCATCCCCAACGACAAAAAAGAGGAGATACGCCATGCCATCCACCCCCAACCTGGCGGCGGCCAAGCCCCACAAGGTGCTGGTCTTCACCACCCCCACCTGCCCCTGGTGCCAGCGGGCCAAACTGCACCTGAAGGAGCAGAAGGTGCCCTTTCGCGAGGTGGACGTGTCTCGGGACGCCAGCGCGGCCCGGGACCTGGTCCGGCGCACCGGGCAGATGGGGGTCCCGGTGATCGAGATCGACGGCCGTCCAGTGGTCGGTTTCGATCGCAAGACGATCGACCGCCTGCTCGGTATCAACTGAGTGAGGGACGTGTTTGTTCCGGTGGCGGTAGCGGAGATCCTTTCAAGAAGTGCGGGCATCTCCCCCACGGGCCTTGCCTGAATAGCGACCTACCAGCGAGAAGAAAAGGAGTTAATGCCATGAGCGATGCTGTGCAGCCACTGGGAAGCCGGGTGCTCTTGCGATTGGTGGAGGAGGAGAGCGTGACCGCCAGTGGGCTGGTGCTCCCCGACACCGCCAAGGAGAAGCCGCAGCGCGGAGAGGTGGTCGCGGTGGGCGACGATGAGGAGACGATCAAGGTCCATCCTGGCGACCTGGTCCTCTTTCCCAAGTATTCGGGCACCGAGCTGAAGCTGGACGGCACCGACCACCTGATCCTGGACGCCACCGACCTGCTGGCGGTGATCCGCTCCAAGGCGGCCTAGTCGCCTCCGCTTGATCAGAGCCTGGGCGCCCGTCCGGGGCCGCCGCGTCGAGCGGGGCTCCGACGGGTCTGGGCGGGGACGGGGGCACGCGTCCCGAGCTCCTCGGTCGGGCGCGCCTCCGGGTCGACGCGTGGCGGGAGGGTGGACTCGCCGAGCTGCCGTCGATGGCTGCAAGCGAGCCCGGCGGGTGCACACTGGTAGCAGCCAGATTGGCCGCAGGAGGCGCGTGTGGGCTCCGGACTTCTTCGAAACAGGGTTGGTGCTGGGGACCGCTCGCGCCCGGCCTCGGATCGGTTGGGGCGGCTTGGCCCAGGGTGGGCTGTCCTCCAGCAGTCGGCTCGGGTGGCTCTGGACTGCGCCCGTAGCAGGAGCGGCGGTCGTGCCTGAGGACCCTTACCAGCCCGGCTCCAAGGCTGACTTCGATCGCCTGTATCAGGCGAGCTATCCCCGAATTTTCGCCACGCTGGTCACAATTCTCAGAGACCGAGAGGCGGCCGAGGACTGCGCCCAGGAGGCCTATCTGCGGGCCTTTGGGGCGTGGAAACACTGGAAGCGCGACGCCCCAGCCGAGGCCTGGGTGCATCGGATCGCCCTCAATGTCGCCTTCTCCCATGGCCGTCGCGAGAGGCTGCGCGAGGTGGGGGAGTTGGTCCGCCGTCTGGGCCGGCCGGAGCCTCCCTCTGACCCCGCCTCCGAGGTGGGCTCGCCGCTGCTGGCCGCACTCGGGCAGTTGCCGCCCAAGCAGGCCGCGGTGGTGGTGCTCCGCCATCTGCACGGCTACAGCAATCGCGAAATCGCGATCTCAATGGGTATCCCCGAAGCCACCGTGGCGTCCCGCCTGGCCAAGGCCAAGGCCAGGCTGCGGGCTCTACTGAACCAGGGTCGACCGACCGAAATGGTTACTTTGGGCGAGGCAGGCGTCCCTTCTGCAGAGTAATCCAATGGGAAGTAGCCAAGGTTTCGACCTCGACCGGATGCTGGAGCAGGAACTCAGGCAGAACGCCGCCGAACATCAGGCTCCGACGCCGCTGCCGCACGGGTCGCGATACCACGCCGCTTCCCTCGCAGGAGGAGCCCATATGTCGTTCTTGCCTCAATTCGTCACCGCCCTGTCCGCCAAGGCCGCCATCGGGCTGGCCACCGCCGGTCTGGTGTTGGGGGGTGGGACCGCCGCCACCATCGCGACCAGGACCGCCAATCCTGTGACCTGGGGCCAAGACGTGGTCAGCACCCTGCAGGGTTGCAAGACCGCGCTCCCTTCGGGAGACCGCAACGTGGGCCAGTGCGTGAGCACGTTCGCCAAGACCCACGGCATCGCGGAGCGCGCCAAGCACTCCCACGGCGCCACCGCCGGCGGCATGGGCCGGCCGACATCGCCGGGGGCGCAGGGGTCGGCCCACGCCAGTGGCAAGCCCGGGTCGCTACCCGCCAAGGCTTCGCACCCGAGTGGCCGGCCGCAGGGGCTCTCGTCTGGGCGTCCCAGCAACTCGTAGGCAAAAGTGCGGTCGCCCCGAGCCCTCTTTGTCGGTGTCACCGGGCCCGCGGAACATCACCGCCCGCGGCTGCCCGGTGGTCGAGGAGTTTGAACCGATCGCCGATGCCGCACTTTCGGTAGCCTGAAGCAGGGCTGGGACGGGATGCCTCGGACGCTGCTAGCTGCGGAGGCATCGCGAGTGGTTGTCATCTGGGTGGCCTTGGGGATTGCCCTGGCGGTGCACGAGGGCTCTCACTACGTGCTGTTGCGAATGGCCGGCCTCCATCCCCGCCCTTCGTTCCATTTCCCGGGCCTGGGATGGCGCTTCAGCACCGAGGGGGCCACTCCCCGCCAGCTGATCAGCGTCTGGCTGGTCGGTCCCCTGACGGAGGGGCTGGTCTGGGCCAGCGCGGCCTGGCTCTTTCCCGCCCAGGCCTGGGAGCTCCTGCTGGTGATGGTGGTAGAGATGGGGACCAACCTGCTGCTGCCGGGCAGCGACGGCCGCCGTGCCTACCGGCTGTTGTGCCGGATCCGTGCCGCTGCGGCGGAGGCCGGCTCGGCAATCGCGGCCGGTTCCTCCGGCACCGGCACCCACCCCGCCTCCGCCCACTCCTGGTCGCACCTGTCGGCGGGCCGTCGCCGCTGACCTGATCCGGCCCGCGTGGAAACTGGTGCCGGGCCCACGTCGGCGGGGTGGTGGGGACCGGACCGGGACCAGGCCCATGATCCTGCAGGAGCGGATCGAGGGGCACGATTGCCTGCGCTGCATCGTGATCGGCGACGAGCTGCGGGTGTTCCGGTACGACTCTCGCCGGCCCTTCATGGAGCGCCACGTCACCGATGATCCACCATCGTCTATTCCGGGTGACCTAGCGGCCACCCAGGCTCGGACTTTGACCGGGGCCCTGGGATATGACATTGACACCGTGGAGTTCGCGGTTCGCGACGGTGTTCTCTACGCCATCGACTGTCTCAACGCCGCTCCCGACTTTGACAGCTTCTCCATCAAGGACGACGGCTTTCGGTGGGTGCTGGACCGGATGTGCGACCTGGTGCTGCGCTATGCCCGCGGGGAAGCGGACCCACCCTGGCGCGGCGCCCACCGCTGGGGGCGGTTCGCCTGAACGGCTGGGTTGCCACTCGCGCCCGGGCTGAGGTCGGCTCCCGGCGGTGGGAATCAGTGCGGGTGGGGGGAGTCTTCGCCAATCCGGGCGCCGGGGGGCGGGGAGCAGCCGAACGTCTTGGCACCGAAGTGCCTCCGCCCGAAACCACCCGGCCGCTGCCAAAGGGCTCTGACGTCGCGATCCAGACCAGCCTCGAGTCTCACCACCGCGTGGCACCGCCTCACCCTGGGCCGGGCGGGACCGCCTCCCGCCTGAGCCTCTCCTGGAGCATACGGCGGCCCAGCAGCAGGGTGGTCGCGCCCACCACCGCCTCCCCAGCCGCCAGCCCCCAAGCTCCCGTGTAGCCGACGTGCTCGACCATCACCCCGAACAGCAGGGGGCCGACCACGCTGCCCAGCCGCCCCCCGGTCTGGGTGATCCCGGTGGCCCGAGCGGGATGGTTGGGGTGGCTCTGAACGATGGCGAAGTTGAAGAGTCCGTTCCAGCCCCAGCCGATCCCGAAGGCGACCGCTGAGCCCAGGATGAACAGCCCGGGCAGGCGCAGCCACGAGCTGACCGCGAGAGCGCCGAAGCCGAGCGCACCAACTGTGATCATGCGAACCACTAGGAGCAGGTGACGGCCGCCACGGCGATCAGCCAGCAGACCGACACCCACCCTTACCGCGATGCCGCAGACGCTGGCCAGAACCGCCACCAAGCCGGCCTCCACGCTGCTGAGCCCAGTCGAGACTGCGGCCAGGACCAGGAAGGCGGCCAGCGACGAGCAGGCGCCCACGCTCAGGCCGAATCCGAGGGCCAGGGCGATCAGGGGCCTGGTCGGCTCGTGCCGGGCTCGGGTCGCCGCCCGCTGGGCCGCGATCGAGATCCTGGGGCGAGGTACCCACATCGCAGCTCCCAACGCCGCCACGGCGGCGCCGGCAAAAGCCCAGCGCCAGCCGACTGTGAGGGCAATGGCGGGCACCGCCAGTCCACCCAGGAGGAAGGCGAGCGGGACCGACGATTGCTTGATCCCGAAGGCGAGGCCCTGGTGGGCAGGGTCGATCCGGCGGGCCAACACCAGGTTCGACGCCGTTTGGCCCGAGGCGCCGGCGGCGCCGGCCAGGAAGAGGGCGCCCGCGAGCTCTGGCCAGGACTCCACCAGAGTCGCTATCAGGCCCATGGCGATGGCTCCCGCGATCGCCGAGTAGCGCAGCATCCTGACCCCGCTGAATTGCTCGGCAAGGTTGCCTGAGGGGATGGCGAACAGGGTGCTGGCGGCATACGACGCGCCCACCACCAGGCCCAACTGGGTGGGGGTGAAGTGGAGCTGGGATCGCATCTGGACCGCCAAGGTTCCCACCATGAATGTGGGCAGGGTTATCGCGGTGAACGCCACCACCGTGGACCACAGCACGCGCCCGCCTCGGGAGCGCGACGGTGGACTGAGGGCGGGCCGCGATTGGGCGTTCACAGTTGTCTGATTCTGGGCCAGGCAGGGGGTTGGCAGCAGCTGGCGGGAAGGTGAGCAAGAGTGCCCATGAGAGCGGTTCAGTGAACTAGGAAGAGGTTGGCGAGTGTGACTGGCGGGTCGGGCTGTGGGTGACTTCTGTTGAGGGGGCCCTCCGGACGACTGCCAGCGGGACGTTCCTGGTGTGAAAGATCGGATCGCCCCGGCGTCACGGCTCCGGCCGGCGCCACCGCTGGTTGAGCCGAAGTCTGCAGATCCTGTCTTGGCGGTGGAGGTCGTGCGCAGAGTCGGTGAC
>JAKABA010000412.1 GCA_021802115.1 bacterium
AAAAGGCACTGACCGAGGCCGGCGCACCGGCCGCGGTGCCGGCCGCGACCTGAGGGGCCCGGGCGGGGACTCTCTCCCTGCCCGCGGAGCCGGTCAGAGCACAGACGGCTCGACGGGTGGGGCCTGGTCCCCCGCGGTCACGTCCCGGCCGTGGAAGACCACGGTGCCGGTGGTCCGGCGCCCGGTCCACCACGCGAAGGCGAGCCCGATGACCAGCAGCACGGCGATGGTCTGATCGATGCCGTACCCGATCGCCCTGGGCCCATAGATGAAGAACGCCACCAGCAGGGCACCCATCACCACCGTGGAGAAGAGCGCGCCGATCCGCAGCAATCGGTGTTCGTGAGGGGCCAGCCAGGTGCCGGGGACCCGCCGGTGCCCCACGGTGAGGAAGACGCTGGCGGTGACCGAGTCCAGGAAGAACTCGGCCAGCAGGAAGAAACCGGCGGCGGACAGCACCAGGTTGAAGAACGAGCTCAGGGAGGCGACGAAGACCTGGGCGGCCACCACCACCAGCGCCAGGCCCAGGCTGGCGACGATGGCTATGTGCGGGACCTGACGGCGGCTGAGCCGGGAGAAAACGGTGGGGATGAGACGCTCCCTCCCCATCGCGTAGAGGGCCCTGGTCAGGATGTAGGTGGTGAGCCACAGGCTCCCCGCCGTGGAGGCGAGGATCGGGATCAGCATCACCCAGGGGGCGCCGGGGATCAGCCGGGCCGACCAGAGGGCCAGGGGGTTGGTGGCTCCGGCCAGCTGGTGCAGCGGGGTCTCGCCCAGCATCAGCGGGTAGAGGATCGCATAGAAGAGCAGGGCCCCGATCGCCCCCACGATGCCTCCGATGCCGGGGTGGTCCCGGGGCCGCATCGACTCCTCGGCGGCGTAGCTGTCGATCTCCCAGCCGTCGAGAATGGTGGCGGCCACCACCGCCACGATCAGGATCCCACCGATGGGAGGCGCCCCGAAGTGGATGGGGACGCTGATGCGATGCCAGTTCAGCACCCCGAGCACGCCGAAGGTGGCCAGCGAGAGCATCTCCAGGCCGAAGAAGGCCTGGGTGATCCGGGCCGTGGGCCTGCCGCCCAGCAGCAGGGGGACCGCGGCGAACAGGATCCAGAAGAGGGTCACGCCCACGTGGACAACCGGCGGCGCCTGGTAGCCGGGGGCGATCAGGTCCAGGGTGTAGCTCCCCGCCGGAATCGCGATCGGGGGAATCGAGGTGAAGTAGGCCAGGATGAGAATCCAGGCCTGGTACCGCGAGGCCGGGCGACCGATCACCCGAGCCGACCAGTGGTAGGACGCGCCCGAGTGCGGGAAGTGCTGGTTCAGGAGCCGGAACACAAAACTCGACACCAGAAACGGCAGGGCCAGGATCGCCACGGCCGGCAGGGTCCACCAGCCGGCGTCCGCCGCCATCACCCCGCCGGTGGCAGCGACCGAGAAGAGGGGGCCGACGCTCGAGACCGAGAGCGGCACCAGGTCGGTCAGGTGAAAGAGCTGCGCCAGCCTGGGCTCGCCTGCAGGCGCCGCCGGTCGCTCAGCCAAGATGTCCTCTCCGCACCATCGAGCCGTCCTTCCCTTGGCGGCCCCCGCGGCCGCCACCGACACCCAGGAGAGTCTAGCCCACTATTGCCAGCGAGTGGCAACTGGAACCTGATCGCGACACCAGGCATGGGCAGGGCGGCGCGGGTGGGCGGGTCGCCCGCCTGCGGGGCGAGGCTACGAGGACGAGCGGGCCTGGGACCTCACCAGAGCGGCTGGCCGCTGACCACGGGATCCGGCGGCAGCCCAATCCCCAGATGCGCCAGCGTCTCTCCGACCACATAGATGGACCCCACCACGACCACCACCCCGGATGACCCCGCCGCCGATCTCGAACGGTCGAGGGCATCCTTGACCGGCGCCACCACCGACGACGCTCTGGGCCACTCCTGGGCCAGGACCTCCGGATCCACGGCTCGCGCCGAGTTCGCCCTCGCGAAGAACGCCTTCTCGAACGGGAGGGTGGCCAGCAGCTCCAGCATCCCCCGGTGGTCGTGGTCTCCCATGGAGCCGAAGACGAGCACGGCGCGATGCCCGCTGAGGCGCCGCCGCAGGTCCGGCAGGACCGCTGCCACCGCGTGGGGGTTGTGGGCCGAGTCCACGATGACCACGGGGCTGGTGGCCACCGTCTGCAGCCGGCCCGGCCAGACGGCCTCGGCCAGCCCCTGACGGAAATGGTCCTCCCGGATCGGGAACCCCTGTTCCACCAGGCAGTCCGCGATCGCGACCGCGACGGCGGCGTTGGCGAGCTGCACTCCCCCACCCAGGCTCACCGTGAGCCCCTCATGATCGCCGCTCGGGGTGGTGACCGTGATCGTGGTCGGAGAGCCTTCCGAGCCCGGACCGCTGTACCGCACCTGCTGTCCCAGCTCCCACAGCCTGGCCCCCGCGGCCCGGGCGGCCGCGCGGATCACGGGGAGCGCCTCGCCGCTCGCCCCGGTCACGGCGAGGTCTCCGGGCTTGATGATGGCCGCCTTCTCCCTGGCGATCTCGGGCACGGTGTTGCCCAGCTGAGCTTGGTGATCGAGGCCAACCGTCACCACCACCGCGACCCCGCCATCCCAGACGTTGGTCGCGTCCAGCCTTCCCCCCAGCCCCACCTCGCACACTGTGAGGTCGGCGCCGTAGTCGGCGGCCGCGGCGAATCCCATCGCGGTCAGGAG
>JAKABA010000087.1 GCA_021802115.1 bacterium
CGATCTTCTGCCTGCATCCATTTCATAGTGAAATGGATGCAGGGTGAAGGCCCTGTGGGCCCCGGTTGTTGGGGGCATTGGCCCCGGGCCCGCAGGGCTCGTCGGGCGACCGAAGGCCCGGTCTGCCTGTATCCATTTCACAGTGAAATGGATACAGGGTGAAGGCCCTGTGGGCCCCGTTGTTGGAGGCATTGGCCCCGGGCCCGCAGCCCTCGTCGGGCCGCCAGAGGCCCGGTCTGCCTGTAGGCATTTCATAGTGAAATGGATACAGGGTGAAGGCCCTTTGGCCCCCGGTTGTTGGGGGCATTGACCCCGGGCCCACAGCCTCGTCGGGCCGCTGGCGACCTCGCGCCATTGGGCTGGTTCGCTCCACATCCCCACCCTGTCGCTCCCCGTCCCGAGGGGCCGCGTAATCCTCACGGTGAGTGCTAAACTCGTGCTCGTTCTCGCTAGCAAGTGCGTCGAGGATCCCAGGCGCCAGTCATTGCGATCGCCTTCGAGAAAGTACGGGTTCGCTCCGGATGGAAACCGGAGATCCTACACATGTGCGAGAGCCTAGACCTGACGCGAGTCACCCTCTTCAGGGATCTCGATAGCGTCGGGAAATCGTTGGCCACGAGCTTGAGCCGCGAGCTTCCACTTACGGCAACCGACTCAGCTTTCCATGACTTCCAGCGCATCCAGCAGGCCGCCCCTGCAAGTCCTCCGGACAAGCCATCTCAGCAGACATCTGCCGCTGCCGCAACTGGCCACTTAGCGGATCTTCGTGCCACTACCAAGCAACACGCCTCGGCACGGAGGACAAGTACTCATCGCCGGTCGCTCGCACCCCAGCATAGTCCTGATCCCGGAACGCTTTTCGGACTGGCTTCCACAGCCCCGTGATCACCACCAACGCAGCCGTGGGCAGGCCAGGAGGCGTGCGCTCCAAGAAGCAGAACAGGCGGAAGTTGACACAGAGCGGCCACCGGACAGGGGCGCGACCGGCGCCGGAGGCGGGGGGGGCTCGGGGGGCAAGGGGCATGACCCCCGGAGTGTCGCGGGGGCTGTGCGGCCGGCGCCCGGGTCCGTGCGCCCTGCCCGCGCCGGCTCCCGTCCCCAGGGCGCGTGAACCGGCCGCCGCCCGTAGCCCGAACCTCGCGTCAAATGAAGTGCCAGGTCTCCGGTGAGTGCAACACTCGTGCTCGCTCTCGCTAGCAAGTGCGTCGACGATTCCAGGTGCCAGTCATTCGTGGACTTTCGCACTTTCGCGGCAGGTTGAGGGGGGGCCGTCGGCCGGCCCCCACGGCTTCAGCGGGTGCGCCAGCGGTCATCGGTGTCGAGCACCTGCAGCGTCAGATCCTGCAGCTCGGTGACGAGTTCTCGCAACCGCTTGGCGTTGTCGAGTAGTGGCCGGTAGTCCCTGAGCTGCTCGGGGCTCAGCACTCTAGTCACGGTCTTGCTGTGGGGACCCCGTAAGTCGGTCCAGTCTGAGTAAGAGTTACAACTGACGGTGGGCCTTGGCGAAGACCGCTGGGGGTTGGTAGCTGAGCGCACTGTGTGGACGGTGGACATTGTCGGCGTGGCACCAGTCGGCGTAGAGAACCTTGGCTTCCAGGATGGTGTCGAAGATCTCCCGGGCGAACAGCTCGTCGCGGGCGCGACTGTTGAAGCTTTCGACGTAGGGGTTCTGCCAGGGCGAGCCCGGGTCGATGAACCTGGTGTGGGGGTTGGCCGGGCAGGGGCGCTGCCCGTGGGCGGCGGCCCAGGCCGTGAAGGCGGCCCAGTCGGCCCGCCGGCGGCCGGACTGGCGACCGGGGCGGGCGATGGGCATGACCCCCGGACTCTCACGGGGGCTGGGGGCCGCGGCGGGACCCAAGCGCCCGGACCGGTGCGGTCCTGTCAGCGCCGGCTCCCGTCCCCAGGGCGCGGGAACCGGCCGCCGCCTGTGGCCCGACCCTCGCGTCAAATGAAGTGCCAGGTCTCGCATCTGTCCCGCCGCTCGCTCAGGCTGCACGCCATCCGGCTCGGCTTGCACCGGCGATTCCCTCGGCGGTCCCGGAAGCGGATGGAACCTTATGTTTGTCCCGAGCGTTGGATTGGCAGGGCCGGAGATCGAAGGGTAGAGTGGTGGTCCGCAGGCGCCAGCAGATCGCAAGACACGGTTGGGTGAGCCTCGTCATCGCCGCGGTGGCGCTGCTCGCCGTCGGCTGCGGGTCGGGCGGGAGTACGCCGCTCCAGGGCCCGTCGCCGTCACGCTCGGCAACGACGAGCAGTGTCGAGGCTGCTTCACCAATGCTTAGCGTCTCCCCACGCACCGGGTTGGTGGCTGGCCAGCAGTTGCAGGTGAACCTGACAGGCTTTCCCCAGCATGCGACCGTGATGGTCTACGAGTGCGCGGGCATCCCGCCAGCGAGTGGCGCGCTCGGCTGTGGCGCAGCTGCCGGCATCACCTTGTACACCGGAAGCACCGGGAGTGCCTCGGGGGCGTTCGCGGCGCAGCCGGCGGCCAGCGCCGGGCCGAACGGGACGAGGACGCCGTGTCACCAGCAGTGCGTACTCGTCGGTGTGGTCATCAAGCTGGGCCCCGGGGGGCCCCCGATGCCCCCACCGACGGCCACCACCCCGCTGTCGTTCTCCACCACGACGACCACCGACCTCGCTGATGCGTCGCTTCAGGACCTGAGCTGGATCAGCACGAGCGACGGCTGGGCGCTAGCTGCCCAGCCCTGCACCACGGGGACCTGTGCTCGCCTCGCGCACACCAGCGACGGCGGGGCGCACTGGCAGGCGCTGTCCGACCCGCCGGCCCACCTTCAGGACGGCACCGTCGACTGCTCCACGGTGACCTGCGTGAGCAAGGTGCGCTTCGCCAGCCCCACCGTCGGCTACCTGTACGGACCGGGGCTGCTGATGACCACGAACGGCGGCCGCACCTGGCAGGCCCAGCGAGGTGCGCAGGTGGAGACGCTCAGCGTCGCGGACAGCAACGTCTACCGCGTCGCCTACGACCACAGCGGTTGCCCCGGCCCTTGCCAGCCGGCCCTCCAAGAGGCGGCGATCGGCTCCAGGACGTGGCATACGCTCATCAGTCAGCTCGCCTACCCGGACCGCAGCAGCAACGCTCAGGTCGTGGCCTCGGGCCCAACCCTGCTGGTCGCCATATACGGCAGCCAGGCGGCACCGCTGTCCGCGCAGGCCATCGTCTATCGCTCCGGCGACGGGGGAGCCTCCTGGCAACAGAGGACGGACCCGTGCTCCGGCCGAGGGCCTAGTGGGAAACAGCAAGAGGAGGACCTCACCGACCTGGCCGCCGCGCCAGGTGGTTTCTACGCTGGCCTGTGCAGTCCGCACACCGGGAGCGGCACCTTCGTGGTCACCTCCACCGACGCTGGCGCGTCCTGGCAGACGGCGGGTGCCCTGCCGAACGTGCCAGCCCTGGCCCTGCTGGCGGCGGCCAGCCCGACCGCCCTCGTCGTCTCCACCGGCGCCACGGGCGGCGCCGGAGCCGAGACGGCCCGGTTGCTGGTCTCGACCGACGCCGGCGAGCACTGGACTACCGCCGGCACCGATACCCAGCAACTGACACAGGACGGAGTCCCAGCCTGGCTGGGATTCGAGACGTCGCAGGTCGGCAGGTGGATCAGCGACCCGCACAGCGTCTGGACCACCCACGACGGTGGGCGGCACTGGATCCAAACCGCGTTCCGCTGAGACCATCGCCCGCCCCAGTGATCGCGCTGAAAACGGGGATGCGCCGGCTCCGGTTGGTCTTGGCCACCGCAGACAGCCTGGAGCAGTCACTATCGAACGCACGTGCCCACACACGCGCAAGCACGGGACGCTGTCAGACACCGCTCAGACCCCCGTAGCGGGAACGACGCAAGTCACGGCCGGGGCCCGCCGTTGGCCTCGATCAGCTCGTCCAGCATGCGCGACAGGGGGACCGGTCGGTAGTCGATCTGCTCCACCGACGCGTTGAAGTGCTTGGGGGACGGGGCGGGGTTCTGGCGGATGTGCCCGTGGACGTTCAGCTCGCCCTCGGCCAGATCCTCAAGGGGCTGGTGGCTGAAGCGGACCGTCCAGCCCTGGTGCTCGACGGCGAAGCGCTCCACCATGCACCAGCCGATGGCCGCCAGCGCCGCCAGCTTGTCGAGCCCGTCGTGATTGCCGGGCAGGAGGAAGACCCGGCCGGGGAGGGTCGGAAAGCGGGCGGGCACGTCGGCGGCCGTCAGGTCGCCCAAGTGCAGGACGGGGTCGTCAAGCCCAACCGTCGCCCACCAGCGCTGGACCATGAGGGCGTCCACGTGGGCCGGGCGGACGCCCGGAGCCAGAACCTCGCGTAGCCGCCGGTGGCCCCAGTGGGTATCCGAGATCACCCACAGACGGCCATCTCGCCGAGGAACCGGCTCGGGCGGACCCACGGGAGATCAGATCGGGAGGAACTCATGCAGTCCGATGATAGGTCGAGGCGGGTGCCCCCCAACGGCCCCGGGCGCCCGCTGACGTGCGGAGCCCCGGCGATGAAGCCCCGCCCGCGGCGACGGGGCGGGGGATACGTCCTATGATGCCGACGCGGCGGCCCCTCGGCTGGCGCTTGGTGCTGGGGTCGGGTCGGCCCCGCGGAGGAGCTGATCACGAACGGGCCCGTCCTCGACCGGCAATTGGTGGTCGCGGTGCCAGAGGCTGTCGCCACCGCCACCCACCCTGTCCTCTGGTACCGCGAAGTGGCAACACCGACCCGACTGATCGCGGTGGACTGGGATGGGCGTCGGACCGGCGTCCTGGACCTCAGCACCGCCCCCAACGCGGTGCGCCCCTGCGGGGACGGCACGCGCTTGCTGGTCGAGCCGCCGGATGTGGTGATCCGAGCGGCGCAGGTGTGGCCCGTCGGACTCGGCGACTGGGCCGGGGACGCGCGGCACCTCTGCAGCTTCCGAGGCCTCGACGGGAGCGTCCAGGCGCCCACCTGGGAGCGGGTGGCACCGGAGGATGTGCGGGTCCCGACCGCTCCGGGACTCACCTGGTACTCCTCATCGTCCGCGCCCGCGGCGCTCTTCCTCCAGGAGGTGGAGTCGGCCGCGTGGCAGCAGGTCGCCCCGTTTGGGACGCTGTCCACTGGCGATCGCCCGGGCATCCTGCTCTGCGCCCTGCCCGGCGACAGCGCCTGGGTCAGTCTGAGCCGCCGGCCGCCGGTGCCGCTGCACACCATCCGCCACGTGACCCTCTCCACGGGAGCCATCGCCCCGCTCCCCGTGGAGCCGAGGACGCCGGGCGACGACCTGGTCGTCTTCTCGAACGATGGCCAGTTCACCGCCGTCGGGTGCAGCGGCCACCGGGGGCGGTGGCCGGGGGAGGCCCCGCCGGACTTCTCCGTGTATGAGGCACGCACCGGCGCGTACCGCACTACGGTGGCTGGCTGGGACGCGGTGGGGTTCTCGGACGACGGTCGCTGCGTCCTCGTGAGTCGGATGGGGTCCGCGTCGGGATGGCTCGAGGCGGCGGTGCTGGACTGGCGCGACGATCGAGTGCTCTGGCGGACCGCGAACCCCCTGGGGAGTTGGCGGGTCCGACCGCACTCCGCCGACTTCCTGGTCAGTCACCGGACCTGGCGCATCGACTCCAGGAACCGTCAGCTGCCAGTCGAGGACCTCTGGATCGTGCGCCCGGGCGGCGAGACCACCCTGGTGGCTCGCGAGACGCTCCCGCTCAGCTGACAACTCCGCGTCGACCAGGAGGTATGGCTGCAGGACCTCCTGGTGGATGCCGTGCGGGCGGGCGTCCGGGTCAGTGAGGGGGACGTGCTGCGGGTCGCCCTCGACCGGCTCCGGGAAGCCGGGGCCACCTGGCCCGAGCTGCGGGCGGCGATCCTGGCCGAGACGCGGCAGCGGAGCCGGCGGGGATAGGAGTCGCCGCCACCCGCTCAGCCTTGGGTCACCGCGGGTACTGACCGCCCGCATCGGCGCGCTGATACTCCGCCACCAGCCGGGGCAAGGGGATCAATGGCTCTGGAGCCCCGTCAATCGAGGCGAACTGATCGCTGGCGCTCACCCCGCCCGGGAGATCCAGCGCGGCCTGCAAGTAGTGAGCCAGCGCGCACCGGCGAGCTTCGCCGGCCACGCTCCCTGGCCGCCACGGCGCCAGGCGCTCCGCGATGGCGTCATCCCCGCCCAAGGCGTTGAGTTGGTTCAACTCCTCCCGAAGTCGGTCCATGTCCGCTGCGCCCACCATCGCGAGCCCCCCCTGGGACGCCGTGCCTCCGCCCCGCTCACCCCTTCCCCGCCTCCCCAGGCGTCAACTGCTCACCGCCCCGGGCGTTGACCCGCTCGTCCCGGGAGTGGTCAGCTCCCCTGGCGCGGCACCCCGCCGAGCGGGCCTCCACCGGGTCGGCCAAGACGGTCCCGCAAGGAGGTCGTCCGGGCTCGGCCGAACCGCCGAGAGGCCCCGCCCGGCTATGCCGCGCGGGCATAGGGCTACTGTACGCTGCCCCGGCCGAAAGGGAGATCCTTTTTCGCGCACCCGGCGCACAATGGACTGATGACGACCACCACCCGTGCGCAGCTCCACCGGCTGGTCAACGCGCTCCCCGACGCGGCCCTTGACACGGCTGGCGACGTGCTCGCCCGAGTCGCCGACCCCGGGGAGGCAGCCGCCGAGACCGCCCCGCCGGACCGGCCCATCTCCGGGGCCGGCCGGGCGGCGCTGCGCAAAGGGTACCGAAACCTGGCCGCCGAGCTGGCCAGGGGGCCAGTGCTGCCCGAGCGCGAGCGGCGGTAGCGATCCGAGTGTTCGGGTTCAAACCCAAGGCGAGGGCACAGCGGCTCGGCCTGCTGCCGTGGGGCGGGCCGTGGCGCAGGTACCAAGTGGTCTGTCCCTGCGGCTACAAGGGCCGGGCACGGCTCACCAAGGACGAGGCGGTACACGGGGCCAAGGACCACATGGTCCGGAAGCACGGGGTGGTCTGACTCCAGCGGGCTGGTGGCTCGGACCCGGCCCGAGGCCCCGGGCCGGTAAACGATGGTCGGCCGCCGCGGGCCCGTCCCGCGTGAGCGGCCAGTAGCCGAAGTCCCCGAGCTGGACGATGCCATCCACCCGATGCAGCCGGGCGGCGGGGAGCAGAACACACTCCCAGTGCCACAGGTTGCCGTGGGTGTCGCCGGCGACGAGAACCCGGGTCGGATCGCCGGGCGGGGGAGGGGGCTTGGGCCCGCGCTACGGGCCGTCAGGCGCAGCGCCCGTCGGTTCGGCCGAGCGGGTCTCGATGTACTCGAAGATGGCCCCGTCGGGGTGCCGGGCCACCAGACGCTGGCCGTTCGGGCCCGCGTCTGGGCCGTCCACCACGCTCCCACCGCCCTGGACGATCAGCGCCGCAGTGGCGTGAACGTCGTCGACGAGCACCGTGGCGACGCGATCCCGGAAGGGCGCGAGGGTCTCCGGCGTCCCGGCGAGCAGCAGGAACGGCCCGATCCGCGCGAGTTCGATCCCGCGGAAGGCGAACCGCCGCGGCTCACCGCCCCCGGCCAGGGCCACATAGAGTGGCAGCACGGCCTCGAGGTCGGGCACGACGACGCGGGCCAGGGCGACCGGAACGCTCACGGGCCCAGGCTCGCATACCCGGCGGCCCGCGCGCTACGGAGCGCTCCTTGCCGATGACGAGGCCATCCCTTGAGCGGGACTGGGGAGCTACGTCGAGCACGCCCAGGTGGAGACAGGCGCCTCAGCTGACAGCTATCAGACTCCCGGACCATCTCACAGACGCTCTGCGCTCAGTCTGGTTGACCACGGACGCCACCGACGGCCTCCTGCACCGCCGGGGCGGGGCCGATCGAGGACCGTTGGCGGCGACATCGAGTGGAAGCGTCACCGAGGAGAGCGGGCTGCGAACTTGGCTCGGTTACGCTCCCGCAGAGCCAGTGGCACCCGGTTGACGAGCTGAGCGAGGGTGACGACGCACAGCGATTGTCGCCAGGCCTCGTGAGCTTGAGCCATGACCGTCGCGATCGCGCAGGGCCGGGTGCACTCCCCCGGCCGCGCCGCGCCGGTGCCGCGTCGGCGGATCTCTTGGCACACGAAGGGGCCCGCTGCGCCTTCGATGGCCTCGAGGACATCGAGAACAGTGATCTGGTCCGCGGGTCGAGCCAACCGGAACCCACCGCTCGGTCCTGACGTCGCGCGCAGCAGCCCGGCCCGAGTCAGCGCCTGCAGGTGCTTGGCGAGATAAGCCTCCGGCAGTCCGTAGTGCTCGGCGAGCACCCGGCGCGGCAGCGCCACCCCCGCTGGAGCCTGGGCAGCCAGGAGCGCACAGTGCAGTCCCCACTCCACCCCCTCGGACAGCTTCACCCCCCAAGACTACCATCATCAACGTGGAGGTATGATATCCACGGTCTAGGTCACGTGATGGGAGCCTGAATGACGCAGACGGCACCGGTCCGGTCGCCAAGCCGAAACGCTGTGCTACCGGCCATGTCCGGCCGGACCCTCGCGGTGCTGCTGACGGCGATGTTCATAGGGCAGTTCGACTTCTTCGTGGTCAACGTCGCTGCCCCATCCCTGAGGTCTGACCTGCATGCCAGCGACGGCGCCTTGCAATTGATCGTCGGAGGGTACGCGTTCGCCTACGCCGCCGGCTTGATCACCGGTGGGCGGCTCGGCGACCTGTTTGGTTACCGGCGCCTGTTCGTCATCGGCATGATCGGGTTCGCGCTCGCCTCGCTGCTGTGCAGCTTCGCGACGGCTCCTGGGCAACTGGTGGCCGCTCGCCTTGCGCAGGGCTTCGCCGCGGCCGCCATGCTCCCCCAGGTGCTCGCCTTGATCACCGCGACGGTCCCGACCCCGGCCCGACCGCGTGCAATCGGCTGGTACGGCGTCGCCGCCGGTCTGGGCTCGATCGCCGGCCAGGTGCTTGGCGGCGCGCTGATCACCGCCGATCTCGCCGGCCTTAGCTGGCGGGCGATCTTCTTGGTCAACGTACCCGTCGGCGCGGTAGCCGCCATCCTCGCTTGGCGGATGCTGCCCACGCTCCCGCCCCGACAGCGACCCAGCCTGGACCTGATCGGGGCCGTCGGGGCCGCCACTGCTCTTGCCGCCATCCTGATTCCGCTCACCATCGGCAGTAGCGAAGGCTGGCCCCCCTGGACCTGGGCCTGCATGGCGGCTGCCATCCCTCTCGCAGCCGCGACCTGGCGATGGCAGCAGCACCTCACCGGTTGCGGCAGGACGCCCCTGCTCGACGTGACGCTGCTGCACACACGCACGTTCCGCGCCGGACTGCTCGCCAACACCGCGTTCATGTGCTACTTCGGCAGCTTCATGTTCACCCTCACCATGCTCTTGCAGGCAGGACTCGGCCTGGACGCATTCCGCGCCGGCCTCGTCTTCGCCCCCGCCGGAGTCACGTTCTCCCTCGGGGCCCTCGCTGGACGCCCCCTGCTCTCCCGATATGGTCGGTACCCAGTTCTGGCCGGTAGTCTGCTCACCGCAGCCAGCCTGGCGCTGCTCGCCCTCAGCCTCCACGCCGCCGGCCCCCACATCAGCCTGGCCTGGATCGTGCTCCCCACCGCGCTGGCCAGCCTTGGCAACGGTATCGTGTTGCCCTCTCTCATTGGTGCCGCCCTGGTCGATGTCGCACCCGAGCGAGCCGGCCTCGGCGCCGGAGCCTTGAACACCGCGCAGCAGTTCGCGAGCGCCGCTGGGGTAGCGATCATCGGTGCCCTGTTCTTCACCGCCATCCACACTTCACACGATCCCAGGGGCTACCCCGTCGGCATGACCTGGGCCGCGTCCGCCGACACCGCCCTCGTGCTGCTCGTCGCCGCCCTGCTTCAACTCTCCGCCCGCGGAGCCAGGATGCACTCCCACTCGGCTCACTGACTCGGAGCGTACGTCAGGGCCGGGTGGCGCCAACCATGAACACGGCTACCAGAACCGTCATGCCAAGTAGTGGGCCACGGTTGGTCGGATCGCTGTGGCGCCGGGTTGGCAGCGCTTCAGCTCCAAGCTGACATTGCCACGCCGAACCGGTCGGACAGACCCTCTTTCCCCGCCTCAGTGACCCGTACAACCCGGCGATCGCCTCTGACGACCCATCCCAGACCGACGAGTCGGTTGAGCAGCGCTGCGCCAAGTCCTCCGCCGATGTGTGGCCGCTGCTCGCTCCAGTCCACGCAGTAGCGGACGAGGGGGCGGCGACTGGCCGGATCCAGGGACACGCCGAGAGCGGTGAGTCGCTCTCGGCCCTGCTCGCTGAGCAGGTAGCGCCGGGCCCGACCCGCCCCCAGCACTGGGTCGGGGCCCGCGTCGGGGTTGACCTCGATCAGGAGCACGCCGGTCTCCACGAGCGCGTCGCAGATTGCCACACCCAGACGACCGGCCACATGGTCGTAGCAGGTGCGAGCGCGTCGGATGGCGTCGGCGTGAGTACCCTGGCGCAGGGAGCGTACAGGGCGAGTGGGCGAGATCCTGGCGAGAGCTTCGATGGCGTCGGCCACTTGCGGACCGGATAGCCGGACATAGCGGTGGCGCCCCGACGGCTCGATCGTGACCAAGCCCCCTTCGACTAATCGGGCCAGGTGGCCAGACAGGGTCGACGGGGCTACTCCCGCTTCAGCGGCGAGCGTGGACGCGGCGAGTGCCCGCCCATCCGCGAGTGCTATGAGCACCGCCGCCCGGGCTGGCTCGCCCATCAGTGCTGCTACCGCGGCGATGTCGACGTCCCCTGGCACGACCTCCATGGTACGGCGAAAACACTTCGGCCGCCGCCGAAGCATCTGGCACCGAGAATGTCGGGGTGGAGCAAACACACGGCGGGGCTGACCCGAGGTCGGTGACGGGACCGAGTTCTTCGGTCTGGCCCTTGGTCGCGATCTGCACCGGCTACTTCATCGTGATCCTGGACACCATGGTGGTGAACGTCGCTCTGCCGACCATTTCCCGTGATCTGCACGCTACTACAACAGACCTGCAGTGGGTCGTGGATGCCTACAGCCTGATCTTCGCAGCCCTGCTGCTCTCCGCTGGCGCGCTTGCCGACCGCCGGGGTGCCAAAGGCGTCTTCCAGGCCGGCATGGTGCTGTTCGCCGTCGCCTCACTTGGCTGCGGGGTAGCACCCACTACTGGAGCACTCATCGCCGCCCGGTGCGCTCAAGGCCTTGGGGCTGCCTTGGCAGTGCCATCCTCATTGGCGCTCTTGCAGGCCGCTTACCCAGACCAGGCATCCCGGCGCCGGGCGTTCGGGATCTGGGGTGGGGTGGCCGGTATCGCCGCTGGCGCGGGACCGGTGGTCGGCGGCTTGCTGGTGTCGTGGCTTGGGTGGCGCCCCGTGTTCTTGGTCAACGTCCCCATCGGCGCCGCGGGCCTGATCCTCGCCGCCCGCTTCCTTCCCTCCCCAGTCCGGAAACCCCACGGCGTCGACCCGGTTGGGCAGGCAGCCGGCACTTGCGCGCTCGGTGGCCTCACCGTTGCTCTCGTCGAGGCCGGACGAGTCGGCTGGGCCTCGCCGATGGTGGTGGCTGGACTCGCCACATTCGTCGCTTTCAGTGCGGCTTTCGTCGCCATCGAGCACTGGGTCGGCCGCCCGATGCTGCCCCTGTCGCTCTTTTCATCGGCCACGTTCTCTGGAGCCACCGCTGTCGGGCTGGCGATCAACCTGGGCTTCTACGGTGAGCTGTTTGTGATGAGCCTCTACCTCCAGCAGGTCTTGGGGTTCTCGCCACTTCTCGCGGGCACAGCGCTCGCCCCAGAGGCTGCCATGGCTGTCGTGGGCTCGACGGTCTCAGGGCGGGTCATGGCCCGTACCGGACCGCGCCTGCCCATGTTGAGCGGGCTCCTCCTCGGTGGGGTGGGCCTCCTCAGTTTGGTAGCAGTCAATGCGCGGACTCCCTATGGGCTCCTGGTCGTGCCCTTCATGGCGACTGGGTTGGGCATGTCCCTGGTCATGCCAGCGGCTACCGCCGCCGTCATGGAAGCGGCACCATCAGAACGAGCTGGGCTCGCCTCAGGCACCGTCAACTCTGCGCGCCAGGTTGGAGGCGTGGTCGGTGTCGCCCTCCTCGGCACCTTGGTGGCTCACCGAGAGGGTTTCGTGGCTGGACTGCATCTCGATATGGCCCTGGCTGCCGGAGCATTCCTTGCTGGCGCCGTCCTCACCTGGCTGATCGTGGGCCGCGGCGACGCGGGCTGACCGGGCGACCCAACACGCCACCACTGGCTGTCAGCCCCTCGCAGGAGATGGCGTAGCCAGTGTCCGAGAAGCCCCACACCCCAGATTCCGATACCTCAGCTACGCAGCTTCGCCGGACGCGGAAGCCACGCGGCCGCTTACCCAGACAAGGAAGGCGTCCAGCCGTGTTCCCAGCAGATGGTGGACTCTCGGGACTGTCAAGGGCCATGTAGAACTGGCCAGCTGCACTCCGATGACAGCCCGAGCGGCCAAGTCTTGCCCAAGCACGCTCATTGCCCCGCGAGGGCGAGTCCTTCGACCAAGGGACCAGCCGGCGACCTCTTCACCCGTTCGAGTCCTGGGCCCGCAGCAGCCTAAACCGTTTACCCTGAATCGCTCTGGGACGCGACCGGATTCTGACTTCAACCGCTCAAATCTGAACTGCTGACTACTCCGCCCTGCAATTCCGGGTTATTCCGTAACGGGACCTTGCGCTCCGCTGCTGAGTGCTGCATCTACAAACGAGTCGACCCCATCATTGGTGTGTGAACGGTGAAAAGCTCGGGTCGCGGTTACCTTGGCTCCATGGGCCTGCAGGCCGCGTGACAGCTCAGTCAGCGAGTTCCTCGGGTTGACCGCATAGGTGCAAAACACGGAAGCCGGTTTCCCGTCCACCGTCGGCATTCCTGCTATCCAGGTGCTAGCAGCATGGGCAGGATGTACTCCAAACAGGATGAAGCCCTCTACCCAGCTCCCTATGAAGAGATGATCCGCATTGGCAGTCTCCTCGGGAGTGGTATCCGACATGGGCTTCACGGCAACTTCATGTCCCCTCCTCCCCACCTCCTCTGCTACGGCTTGAGCAACCTGCCTGGTACGGCCCCCTCTACTCTCGTATGTGACCAGTACGTTCATGTTGACCCTCCTTGTTCGGCGCATGCCAGTGCATTGTCTCGGTTTCAGGCGATGCGGCGCGCGAGGGCAACCCGGCCGTGTGTCAAGGGCCCTCGCCAGGATCTCCTCGGCGGTGGCGTCCACGCGAAGCGGTGAGGATGCTCATTTTGGGCTTTCAGGTAGGCCTCGAATGTCCACCGTCCGCACCGTGCTCTCAGCTCCCAACTCCCTGCGGTCTTCGCCAAGGCCTACCGTCAGTCGTAACTCTTACTCAACTGGACCGACTTCCGGGGTCCCCACAGCCGGACTGGCGACCGGGGCGAGCGATGGGCATGCCCCCCGGACTCCACGGGGGCTGGGGGCCGACAATTGGGCATTCTCGGCCCCAGCCGGGGCCACGCGGCCGGCGCCACCAGCCCCCGCCGGGGCGGGCCCAAGCGCCCGGGCGGGTGCGCCCGGTCCGCGCCGGCTCCCGTCCCCAGGGCGCGTGAACCGGCCGCCGCCCGTAGCCCGGACCTCGCGTCAAATGAAGTGCCAGGTCTCTAGCGCGGGACCCGGCGGCTCCCGCCCGGGCCGACGCCTCCCCCAGAGCTGGGGAATGGTCCGCGCGACCGTGCCCGTGGGCCGTGTCTCCGCGCGTCGCGCCTGGGCCCGGCTCGTCGGGAAGGGCCGAGCTGGATGCGGCACCGGTGGCCTCCGCTCGCCCCACCCATCCCGCGCCTCGGCCTCGGCGAGACCGCCCGGGCTGAGCCGGCGCCCCCCACGCCGCACCCGTCGCCGCCCGGCTCCGCTGCCCACTCCGCAGCGCCATCATCCCCCACGTCGCCGCGGGCTCGACCGGGGCGTTCCTCACCGCCGCCGGCCCCGACGACCGCGACGCCCCTGCCGCCCCGCCTGCACGCCCCGGGGGCCGCGGGGGCGCGCTCGGCCACGCGGTGAGCGCCAAGGCAGGGAACACCGGCCGCTCCCGGGCCGCCGCCCCTCGGACGCACGGCCTTCCGGGCGCGTTCTCCCTCCATGACGCAGGACAGGCCTCGCCGCGATCTGCAGCGCAGCGCCCCGCCCGGGGGCTGTCCGCGGCTCCCCGCCGGGGGCGCTGGCGACGTCGTCCACGTCCACCAATGAGCATTCCCTACCCACGCCCTGTCTGATCAATGCGCCTCCCGGAATTGCACCGCTCGGCCAGTGAGCACCCGAACCTCAGCGGCAATGATCGCTCAGAGTGGCAACAGGGCGGGCCGACCTGATCCCCCATGGGCATGCCCTCCTCACCACATTCCGCGTCGACCGGCCCGTGTGCAATTGCACCGCTCGGTCACGGTCCAATTGCACGGTCACCTTCGCCGGACCATCGGGCCTGGTGTGCCGTAGTGCCCGTCAAACCAATGATCACGCACCGCCGGCACCAGTGTCGGAAGGGGGCCCCTTTTTTGGCCCTACTGCCGTTTGTGTGGGTGAATTGAAGGGGTAGACGAGAAGCGCACCGCCGACTTTCCCTACGATCTCTGGAGATGAAGAACCGAGATCAGGAGGAGGTCGTCGAGCGATGCGCCAAACAC
>JAKABA010000413.1:0-2239 GCA_021802115.1 bacterium
CGGCTGCGGCTGGTGAGGAAGGGCAGGACCACGGTGGTTCTGACCTCGAGCCCCCTGCTCCTGGAGCAGGCCGACGAGGTGTTCCTGATCACCGGCACGGCGGTGGCCCGCGGCCGGCACCACGAGCTGCTCCATGACAACGCCACCTATCGAGGGCTGGTCGCGCGCGGTCTGGACCCGGTCGATCCGGCGGCGGACCGGGGGTGAGCCAGGCCTCCCCCGCCTCGATCAGGGGCCAGCTGCCGGTGGCCGACGCCGCCTCCGTGAGGCGAACCGCCCTGCGCCTGATCCTCGAGGAGCGGCGCTGGCTGGTCCTGCTGGCCGCCGTCCAGGGGGCCGCGACGGCAGCCGGGCTGGTGGGACCGGTCGTCCTCGGGGGGCTGGTCAACCGCCTGGCCGCCCACCGGGGCACCGCGCCGGAGATAGGGGAGGCTGTGGCCATCTTCGCGGTGGCGCTCTGCTTCCAGGGATTGCTGACCAGGGCCGCCCGCAGCCGCGCGGCAGTGTTGGGCGAGCGGATCCTCGCGAAGTTGCGGGAGGGCCTCATGAACGGGGTCCTGGGCCTGCCGCTCGAGGTGGTCGAGAGGGCCGGCACCGGCGACCTGCTCACCCGCTCCACCACCGACGTCGAGCTGCTCACGACGGCGGTGCAGAGGGCGGTGCCCGACATGGCGATAGCCGCGGTCACCGCCAGCCTGACCGTGATCGCGCTGGTCGTCGTCGCGCCCCCGATGGCAGTGGTGCTGGTGCCTGCGGTCCCCCCGCTCTACCTGGTGAACCGCTGGTATCTGCGCCGCGCCTCCAGCGCCTACCTCACCCGTCAGGCCGCTGTGGCCCAGGTCAACTCCCGGATCCAGGAGTCCATGACGGCGGGTCGCACCATTGAGGCCCTCAACCTCGGCGAGCGGCGACTCAACCAGATCGAGGCTGACATCCAGCGCTCCCTGAGGGCCGACTGGGCGACCTTGCGCCTGCGCCTGGTGCTGTTTCCAACCGTTGAGGCCTCGTACATCCTGCCCCTGTTCACGGCGGTGCTGGCGGGTGGGCTGTTCCATGTCGCCGGGGTTCTGAGCCTGGGGGCGGTCACCACCGCGACTCTCTACGCGCAGCAGCTGGTGGGTCCGATCGACATCCTGCTGAGCTGGCTCGCCGAACTCCAGATGGGGGGTGCATCGATGGCCCGGATCCTGGGCGTCGGTGAGGTGCCCCAGCCCGAGCTGACCGCGGCCAGTCCCGTCTCCCAACAGCTCGCCGCGGAGGGGGTTCACTTCGCCTACCGTGAGGGCCGGGATGTGCTGCGGGGGCTCGACCTCATCCCCGACCAGGGGCGGCGCCTGGCGGTCATCGGCCCCAGCGGGGCCGGCAAGAGCACGCTGGCGCTGCTGCTGGCGGGGGTCTTCGCACCGTCCTCGGGGCGGGTCCGCGTGGGCGGCGTCGATGTCTCCAGGCTGGCCAGCGAGCGGCTCCGCACCGAGGTCGCGCTGGTGACCCAGGAGCAGCATGTTTTCGCGGCGTCTCTGCGGGACAACCTGCTGATCAGCTACGCCGCCGCTGACGACCAGAGGCTGTGGGAGGTGCTCGACGAGGTTGACCTGGGCGAGTGGGCGAGGGCGCTGCCCGAGGGACTGGCCACCCAGCTCGGCTCCGGCGGAGTGGTGATCGGTCCCGCCCAGTCACAGCAGCTGGCGCTGGCCCGGCTCCTGCTCGCGGACCCTCACACCCTGGTCCTCGATGAGGCGACCTCGCTCCTTGATCCCGGTGCGGCACGCCACCTGGAGCGATCCATGGCCCGAGTGCTCCGCGGCCGGACGGTGGTGACCATCGCGCACCGCCTGGAGACGGCCCGCGATGCCGATCTCGTGGCGGTGGTTGACTCTGGTCGAGTGACCGAACTCGGAACCCACGAGCAGCTGCTCGCGGCCGGCTCCGGGTACGCGTCCCTGTGGCGCGCCTGGACCCAGGACTCCGAGGAGGGACCTCCTACTGGTGGTCCCCCCTCCGCCGGCGAAATCGGAGGGCGTAGCCAGGGACCGGTGTCCCCGGCCGAAGGTCAGGCGCCGGGATCGGCGTCTGAGGGACCAGCGGGGTCGGGATGAGGCGGGCCCCCCTGGGCAGCCCCACACCGTCGGAGGAGTCGGCTGGGGGCGCACCTGGCACGAAGCCTCGTCGATGGCGAGGCGCAGCACTTTGGTGGCTCGCAGCTCCCTGCGCGTGGGCAGCCGTGAGTCCGCTCAGCGTC
>JAKABA010000413.1:2249-2690 GCA_021802115.1 bacterium
GCCATCTTCTCGGCGGTGTCGGCGATGTCGGTGGGCACTCCAATCAGCATCACCGACCGGTAATTGATGGAATTGTTGAAGGCTGAGCGGGCCAGCACCAGCGCGCCCAGAACGGTCATCGCGATGCAGACCTCCTGGATCGCGCCGGAGCTCAGCAGCCTCCGCGATGCCGGCGGGCCGTGGACGTAGACGACAGCCCCCGCGCGTGCGCACATGGTGGGCATCACCCAGGGCACTCCCTCGGCCACGAAGCCCAGGGGGGAAATGACGCCCTCGTCGAGGATGGCATCGACCGCGGGCCGCTCGAAGACCCCACGCTCGGGATGGCGGCGCACCCTGATGGGGACACTCGGAGGGCCTCTCGCCTTCGGGATCGTAAGGGAATCTCCGGCACGACCGCTGCGGTGCCCGGGAGGGCGGCCGCAGGGGCCGGATCCGCTA
>JAKABA010000414.1 GCA_021802115.1 bacterium
TCGTAGTCGCCGTAGACGGCAACCCGCGCTCGCTCTTGGATCGCCTCGCCCACCAGCTGCACCGCCACATCCATGTCGGTGAGCAGAAAGGGGTCATGGTCGGAATCCCCGTCGGTTGAGGAGCGGGACAGCCCGCGAGCCAAAAGGACCCGCTCCAGAACCGTGGCCCCCGGGGAAGCCGGGGAGGGCAGATCCCAGCGCCGGGCTGCCCTCAGCAAGCTCTGGGATCTCGCCGGAAGCGCAGACGAAGCGGCACGGCCACCCAGTTTAAGGCTGGGGCGCCAGAACATCGGGACCGTCAGACTTGTCATGGTGAGCGTGGCCGAGGAGCAACCGACAGCGGCCGACGAGGAGGCTGCCGCCGAGTCGGCGGCGAAGGCCGAACGGCGCCGGCGCGGGCTGCAGCTCAGCAACTTCATCATCCACGCGACGTTCTGGGTGCTCCTCACCTACTTCGCGACCGACTACCTGCCGCCGCTGACGATCCGGGCTCTGGGAGGCGCGCACGCCTCCCCGGCCAGCCAGTACCTGATCGGCTACACGGCACTCAGCGCGGTCTGCCTGCTGCTGGGCCTCGGCTTCGGCAACTTCTACAAGCCGCGGATCGCGGCCAGCCGGTACCCGTGGCGCTGGTACCTCTTTCCCCTGATCGTGGCGGTGGTGCTGATCCCCCCCCAGGGGAGGAGCACTCTGCTCAGCAGCCTTATCGAGGCCGCCTGCCTGCTCGGCGGGGCCGTGCTGGGTTCAATCGCCCCCCCCTATCTCAGGCGATCGCGGCCCGGCTCGCCTCCCGGTCCCGGGGCCGCTCGGTAACCGCCCGGTAGAGGGTGTCACGCTCCCGGGGGACGCGGCCCACCCCCCGGATCGCGGCCTCGATCTCCGAAGGCTCCAGGTTCTGCCCGTGATTGGCACCGCTCATCCGGGTGATGGACTCCTCCATCAGGGTCCCCCCGAAGTCGTTGGCACCCCAGCGCAGCGACTCCGCCACCCCGTCCGGGCCGAGCTTCACCCAGCTGGTCTGGATGTTGGGGATGTCGGCCCCAAAGTAGAGGCGGCAGAAGGCGGTGAAGCGCAGGGAGTCCTCCAGCGTCAGCGGTCGCTGGATCCCGAAGAACTTCCCCAGGGTGTTGTGCTCCACCTGGAACGGCAGCAAGACGAACTCGGTGAAGCCGCCGGTCTCGCGCTGGAGATTGCGGATCACCTCCAGGTGCTGCAGGCGATGCCAGGGGGCCTCGACGTGGCCGTACATGATGGTGGCGGTCGTGCGCAGCCCGACCCGATGAGCGGTGCGCATCACATCGACCCACTCCTGGGTGGTCAGCTTCTCCGGGCAGAGGATCCGCCGCACCTCCTCGACCAGGATCTCGGCAGCGGTGCCCGGCATCGTCCCCAGGCCGGCGTCCCGGAGCTGCCGGATCACGTCCTCCACCGACCGCCCCGAGAGCTGCGAGATGTAGCGGATCTCCTCGGGGGAGAGGGCGTGCAGGTGCAGGCTGGGCCATTTGCCCTTGATCTCCCGGAATAGGGAGTCGTAGAACTGAAGGTCCAGCTCGGGGGTGAGCCCGGATTGCATGCAGATCTCGGTCGCGCCCCGGGCGACCGCCTCCTCGAGCTTGGCGAAGATGGTGTCGTGGTCGTGGAAGTAGGCCCCCTTGACCGTGAGCGAGCCGCGGCGGAAGCCGCAGAACTTGCAGCTGCCCACGCACACGTTGCTGATGTTGACGTTGCGGTTGACCACATAGCTGACGGTGTCCCCGACCAGCTCCGCACGGAGCCGGTCCGCCGCCCAGCGGATATCGGCTGAGGTCTCCTGGTAGACCGGCAGCCGCTCCTGAAGTCGGTACCCCAGCGTCCTGGCCTTGGCCGCCAGGTCATCCTGGTTGGGCCAGGCAAAGGCGGGGCTGACGGAGTCGCCGTCGGCTGAGATCCCCCCCAGGTCCCGGGCTCCCGCCTCCACCAGCTGGGGCCAGCTCTCGAAGTTGAGGTTGGGCGGGATCTGCACCGCCACCTCCGGGGGCAGGATCTCGCGGGCCATCCTCACCGCCTCGGTGAACTCCTCCGGGGTGGGCGGGGGCTGGTCCGCCATCGGGGTGCCCGGCTTGGGGATGAAGTTCTGGACGATGACCTCCTGGATGTGATGGTGGCGTCGGTGCGACTGCGCGATCAGCTCGAGCGCCTGGCGGCGATGCGCGCTGGACTCCCCTATCCCCACCAGGATCCCGGTCGTGAACGGGATCTGCAGCTCCCCGGCCCAATCGAGGTGGGCGAGCCGCTCCAAATGGCGCTTGCCCCCGCCCATCGCATGGGCCGGGATCTGGTCGGTTGCGGTCTCGAGCATCAGCCCCATGGAGGCGTTCCAGGGGCGAAGCCGGACCAGGCTCTCCCTGGACAGCAGGCCCACGTTGGTGTGCGGCAGAAGCCCCAGGCGCAGGGCGCGGCGGCAGATCTCCACCACGACCTCCACGAACTCGGCCTCACCGCCCAGGCCCAGGTCCGGCAGCAGCCAGGGCCGCTCGCCCGACATGATCAGAACCTCACGGCAGCCCAACCGGGCCGCGTTGGCCAGGTGGCGGTCCACCTCCTCCCAGCTGATCAGCCCCCCCCGGTCGCGGCGGTACTCGCAGTAGCCGCAGCGACGGTAGCAGCGATAGGTGACATCGACCGTGTAGCTGCGGCTGAAGGTCA
>JAKABA010000415.1 GCA_021802115.1 bacterium
CCAGCTTGGCGAGAGAGCCGGGGCTGCCAGGTCCGGCCTCGGCTGCTCCCCATCCGCCCGGGGCTCCCAGGCTCACCGCCAAGCTGGCGGTCTCCGCTCGGCTCAGGACCAGCGGTGGCAGCGCGGAGCGGTCGCCCAGACGGTAGCCACCACCCGCCCTTCCGGGCAAGGTCGAAATGTGATAGCCGGCCGAGCGCAGCCGGTCCACGTCCCGGCGCAGGGTGCGCTCGGTGACTCCCAGCTCCCCGGCAAGCTCCCGGCCGCGGATTCCCGGGGTTCGGTGTAGGAGATCCAGGAGGCGGAGCAGGCGGAGGGCGGCTTCCGACATCCCGCCATCATGGCGCCAATGAGGACGCTTAGTGTCCGCATTGGCGCCTAAGGTCGGGGAGAACCGCCAGCAGACAAGGAGGCCGACCATGAGCGACTTGATCCTCTTCCACCACGCCCAGGGACTCACCGAGGGTGTGCTGCACTTCGCTGAGGAGCTGCGCACCGCCGGGCATCACGTCACCGCGCCCGACCTCTACGAGGGACGCACCTTCGCCACGGTGGAGGAGGGGGTGGCGCATGCCCAGGAGATCGGCTTTGCGACGGTCCTGGAGCGAGCGCGCCTGGCGGCCGAGTCGCTCCCCGAGGGCTTGGTGTATGCCGGCTTCTCCCTGGGGGCGATGGCGGCGCAGATGCTGGCCCAATCCCGCCCTGGAGCCGTCGGCGCTCTGCTCTTCCACGGGTGCGTCTCCCCCACCGAATTCGGGGACGGGAGCTGGCCCCATGGCGTGGGCCTGCAGATCCACGCCATGGACCGCGACCCCTACTTCGTGGACGAGGGTGATGAGAAGGTGGCCCGGGAGCTGGTGTCCCGGGTTCACGGGGCCCGGCTGTACCTGTACCCGGGCAACCACCACCTCTTCGCGGATCGCAGCCTTGCCGCATACGACCCGGCGGCAGCTCGGTTGCTGACGCAGCGCGTGCTGGCCTTCCTGGCCCTCGTGGACCGGGAGGAGCCGGAAAGCCAGGAGGGGGAGCTGGAGATGCTCGAAGGCTACCTGTCACTGCAGCGCCAGACCGTGCTGGCCAAGGCCGCGGGGCTGGACAGGGAGGGAATGGCCAGGTGCCTGCCCAGCTCGACCCTCTCCCTGGGGGGGCTTTTGTACCACCTGGCGCTGGTCGAGGAGAGCTGGATGGAGGTCCACTTCGCTGGCCGGGAGCTCCCGGACCCCTGGCGCGGGGTAGACTTCGACGCCGACCCTGAGTGGGAGTTCCGCACCGGGGGGGAGCTCGAGCCAGAGCTGGTGCGCCAGCGGTACCGGGAGGCGGGCGAGCGCACCCATCGGGTGATCGCCGAGTCCGAAGGCCCGCGCCGCCTCTCGGCTATGCCTGCCCACGATGGCCGCCCCTTCTCCCTCCGGTGGGTGCTGCTGCACCTCATCGCGGAGACGGCGCGGCACAGCGGGCACGCCGACCTGATCCGGGAGGCCATCGACGGGAGCGTCGGGGAGTAGCGCGAGAGCTCCGGCCCCGGCCGCCGCTCCGGTCGGGGCGGTACCTTCAAAATGGCGCGGAGGGCGAGTAGGCGCTGGATCATCGCGGTGGGCGACGAGGTCCTCTCCGGGCATACCGCCGAGTCAAACTCCCACTTCCTGGCCGACCGGCTCCGGACAACCCCCTATCCAGTCTCCCGAATGGTCGTGCTCCGTGGGCGGGTGCCCGCATTCTTGCCGAACGCTCCCTGGCCGCCGCCGGCGATGCTGCCAGGGCGTTCTGCCGCAGAGGCCAGGACCCCGCCCCGGACGACCGGACCGATGAGGTCAAGGCCGAATCCTTCGGAGGGCCGTTGGTGGGGGGCCTGGCCACGATGGAACGGATCAGGTCCCGGACGGCTGACCTGTACCGCCAGGGGCGTCTCGAGAGTCCCCACTCCAACCAGGGGAACCGCAAGACGGCCCTGGTCCCGGAGGGGAGCCTGGTGCCGTGCAACCCGGTGGGCAGCGCCCTCCCACGGCGACCCGCCTGCCGGGTAAGGGAGCCAGCGGGTGGCTGACGTGCTCACGGGGGTCTCGGCGGAGCTGCGGGCCATAGTCGATCAAGGGGTGCTCGCCCGCTTCTGCGCCGGTCCGGCGCTGGCGTTTGGGGAGCTTCGCCGCCGTGGGGCTGCCGAATCCCATTTCTACGGGTTCCTCAGCGAACTGGGCGCGGAGTACCCTCAGGTGACCTCCGGCTCATACCTCTAGCCGGCGCGCGGAAAGCTGGCAATTCGAGCGTCGGACAGGGACGGCTCCCCGCTCTCCCGGGCCATCACCAGGCTGCGTGAGATCATTCCTCCGGCCTGAGCCAGTGGCGCGAGATCAGCGGGCCACCCGGTGCTTCTCGAACCAGGTGCTGCCGTAGACGGGGGTCGGGCTTGGGCTGGAAGCGCACCTTCTTCCGCGTCCCGCAGTCTGCGCAGACCGTTCCTCAAACTGTGACAAATGCGACACGGGTCTGAGGACCACCGCTGAAGGCGGTGGGCTCCGGGGCGATCCCGGTTCCTGCTTCACAGCCACCTGCCGGGTGAGGCCCGGTCTTACGGTCGGCTCCACAGGCAGTTGACGTCTCCGCCGCACTGGCGGTGACGGCCGGGCGGGCCCACCCGGCGAGGTTGATCGCGGAGTTGAGGTCTCGGTCCAAGACCAGCCCACA
>JAKABA010000416.1 GCA_021802115.1 bacterium
CGTCCGACACCCGAAACCCCCCGTCCTCGGTCAGGCTCACCCCGTGAGCTCGCCAGCGCAGCCGCACCTCCACCCCGGCTCGGCTGAGCGCGCGCTCGGCCGGGGGGCCCAGCCAGGCGCTCAGATCGGTTCCCGGAACCCGCAGCGCGGCCGCTCGTGGTGATCCCAGCAGGCCTTCCGAGATGACCCGGGCCGCCGCGGCGGCGCTGCAGGCCCGCAGGTCCAGGTTGCAGGCGGACACCAGCAGCGGCTCCCAGAGGGTGCGGATCACCGTGGGACCCTGTCCCAGGCTCTCCAGCCAACCCTGGGCGGGCACGTCGTCAAGCTCGCCCAGGGCCAGGCCGTGAAGGCTCCGGGCCACCCTTTGCACCTCCGGGATCGCGGCCAGCCCCAGCCCGGGCCACCCCAGCACCACCGGGAGAAGGTGCGCGGGAGCGGGCAGGGGCGCCGCGCGCAGGCGCCTGGCGGTGGCGGTCGCGGGGTCCACCACGGTCAAGTCCAGCCTGGTCTGACGCAGTGAGGGCGCCACCCGAAGGCGCTCCAGCAGCCTCTCCAACTCCGTGCAGCAGCCCAGGTAGACGTGCTGGCCGGTGTCGACCCTGCCCATGACCGGATCCGGGATCGAACGGCACAGCCCTCCCAGGGTCGGGGCCCGCTCCAGCAGGGTCACCCGATGGCCGCGGTCGGCGAGGCCCAGGGCGCAGGAGATTCCCGCCAGGCCCCCGCCCACCACGATGGTTGCCGGAGGCTGGGACTCGACGCTCACGGGGTCAGGGTCGCCCGGAGCCAGGCCGAGAGGGCCAGCCCCACCTTGCGGGCGGGACTCAGCGAGAGCCGCTGCGACTGCACGTCGAAGTCACGCCTCCGCATCTCCACCAGCAGGCGCTGGTAGAGGGCCGCGAGCGCCGCCGGGCAGCCCCGGGCGTCACGCTCCACCAGCGGGACCAGCCGCAACCCGACGGCGAAGTGCCGGCTGGCCCGATCCGCCTCGAAGGCCATCAGCTCCCGGTAGGCGGCGGCCCGTGGCCCCCTGCCACCCAGGCGCAGGTCGGGTTCGGTCAACGAGAAGCGCTCGAGGTCAGCTCGGGGCAGGTAGCAACGCTGGTTGTCCAAATCCTCGGCCAGGTCGCGCAGGATGTTGGTCAGCTGCATGGCCTCACCCAGCTCCACCGCGAAGCCCTCCACCCGTGGGTCCGAGTATCCGAAGATGCGGGCGCTGAGCAGCCCCACCGACCCCGCCACCCCGTAGCTGTAGCGCTTGAGGTCGGCCTCCGTCTCGATCACCAGGGGGGCACAGTCGGCTTGGCAACCGTCGATCACGTCGTGGAGGTGACGGGGGTTGAGCCGGAAGCGCTCCGCGGAGTCGGCCAGCGTCATCCACTCCGGGCTGGTGGGGCGGCCCCGCAGGGCGTTCTCCAGCAGCAACCGGTACGCCTCCAGATGGTCCCGGCGCTGCTCGGCGGTGCCGGGTCCGTCGGCGATGTCATCGGCACCCCGGCAGAAGCGGTAGACGGCGTGGAGGGCGCGCCGCTTCGGGGCGGGCAGGAGCCTGAAGGCGTAGTAGAAGTTGCCGGCCGACCGCCGCACCTCCTGGGCGCACTGCTGATAGGCCGCCGCCAGCTCCGGGGCCAGCGCGGGGGTCAACTCCTTCCCGGCGGCTCAGCGCCCCTCCACGCCGACAGCGAGTGGACCAGGGTGGCGCGGCGCTGCTTACGGCTGACGGCAGCCTTGCTCTGGAACACGGAGTCGCCGGCCCTGAGCACCGCCTCGGTGGCGGCCAGCCCGGAGAGGATGAAGGTCGCCATCTCCACTCGCATCAGGCCCGGGACCTCATGCACCAGGGGCCATCCCTCCCGCAGCAGCCGGCGAGCCCGCCCCACGGCGTGGAAGAGCGCGGCGCGGTTGCCGGGAGTGGCCCGGCCACTCTCCCACTCCTCCTCGCTGACCCCGTGTTGCGCCAGCACCTCCAGAGGCAGGTATCGCCTGCCCCGCAACCTGTCGGAGGCTATGTCCTGCCACATGTTGGCGAGCTGCAGGCCCGTGCAGATCGAGTCGGAGTGCCCGACCGGGCCACAGTCGGTGATCCCTTCCAGGGCGAGCACCAGCTCACCCACGGGTGTGGCCGAGAGCGTGCAGTAGGTGTCGAGCTCCTCCCAGGTGGAGTAGCGGTTGAACTCCTGGTCCTGTAGGTTGGCCTGGATCAGGCGCAGAAAGCAGCCTCGCTCCAGGTGATGGCGCTGGATCACCTTCTGCAGGCGCTGGAACACCGGATGCTGGGGACGAGCCGTGTAGCAGGCCTCGAGCTCCTCCTGACACAGCGCCAGCTGCGCGCGCGGCTCGCCCAGCTGCTCGTCGCCGATGTCGTCGACCAGGCGGCAGAACCCGTATATGGCCGCCCGGGCCTCGCGCCGGCTGGGGCGCAGGAGCCAGGCCGCGATCGGGAAGTTCTCCCGGCGCCTGGCGGCGTCCAGGCGGGCCGCCGAGAAGTCCGGCAGCGCGGTCGCGACCTGGCCCACCGTCTCAGTCCTTCGCTGCCAGCGCCCGCCCCGGGTACACCAGCCGCGCCAACGCCATCACCGGGAAGACGGTCGCGTACATCTGGTAGCGCAGGTAGAAGGCGCGGGGAAACCCCGTGCCGGTGAAGAGGTGGTCGGTCCAG
>JAKABA010000417.1 GCA_021802115.1 bacterium
CATCCACCCCTTGATCCGCGCTGCCTCTGCGCAGTACCTGAGGGCCACGCGAGCCCTGCTGAACCCGCCGGCGTTTCGCCTCGGACCGCACCTTGTTCCCATACCTGAACACCGCTTCACCTCCAGCTGCTGGAGCCAGGCTCTCATATGGGTGGGTCAGTTTTTGGGGTACAGGTCACGTGGACTACTTGGAGGGGGTCACCCCACGAGGTTAGCGACTGTTGAGCGTTGACTTGCAAGACTTTGTGTTTTCGGGGATGATTGGCAAATGCGTCCTGAGCTGACTGTCCCTGAGAAGTTACGAGTCGGCGACCGAGTAGCCATCGTCTCTCCCTCGTACGCGGCACCGGGGAAGTTCCCTGTCGTCCACGATCGTGCCATGCAGCGCTTGCGCAATGAGCTTCATCTTGAGCCGGTGGAGTACCCGACCACACGACGGCTCGGTGCCACGCCAGAAGATCGAGCCGCCGACCTCATGGCGGCGTATACCGACCCCGACATCCGCGCGGTCATGGCCACGATCGGAGGCAACGACGAGATCACCGTCCTGCCATTTCTCGATCCGGATAGAGTGCGAGCGGACCCTAAGCCTTTCGTGGGGTACAGTGACAATACCAATCTGCTCAACTGGCTCTGGTGCCTAGGGGTGGCTGGCTATCACGGTGGGTCGACGATCGTGCATTTGGGTCGCCCCGGCGGTTTGCACCCGATCTCCACCGCATCGCTGCGCGCGGCGCTATTGACGGGTGGCGACTTGGAGATTTGCGAGGTTGAGTCGTTCAGCGAGGACGAACTTGCCTGGGACGGTCCGGCCATCCTGGACAGGGACGCACCGACGCAGCCAGGCGGAAACTGGTTGTGGTACCGGGCGGACCGCGTGGTCACGGGGCCAACGTGGGGAGGCAATCTTGAAGTCCTTCATTGGAACCTCGCTGTTGGTCGGTGGATCCGCCCAGTAGAGGACTACGCTGGATGTGTACTTCTGCTCGAGACCTCCCAGGAGATGCCGCCCGCCGAAGAGGTGTTCCGGATGTTGCGGAACGCGGGTGAACGAGGACTCCTTGCTCAGTTTCCTGCGGCGATTGTCGGTCGACCAAAGGCGACGAGCTTTGGGCGTCCCACTGATCCCCAGGAGCGAGAGCATTATCGGATGAGCCAGCGAGAGGCCGTGGTACGGGCGTTCGCTCGGTACGCCCCGGAAGCCATGCTTGTCTTCGGAGTAGACTTGGGGCACACTGACCCCCAGTGGGTGCTTCCATACGGTGGGTTGGTCACCGTGGATGGGCCGGGTCGGCGTATTGTGGCGCACTACTGAGGTTCCGGGGAGTCGTCGCGGTTCGGCGGAGTCTAGAATTCGGAGTTTCTTGCGACCTTTTCTGGTCCCCTGGAGACGGGCGCTCCCGAGATGCTTCAGTGGGCCTGTACGCACCACTCTCCGCATTCTCACTCTTCTGGATCTCGGGCAGCCATGCTCAGAACTTCGGTCGGCCCGCCCTGTCATCGTCGGATCCCAAAGCTCCACAGATGTCTGGCAACGCTAGGGGCCCAAACAAGGCCAGATAGTACAGCCCGCTCGCCATAGCCCCTCGGATCTGTCGGATCAACTCGTCCACACAATGCCTCCCCATACCGAGTCCGCTCCGTCACTGCCGGCCCGTCCAACACCGTCGGCCACAACACGCAGTGCCTTGATGAACGAAGGGGAATGAGCATCAGTCATGAAGGTCGTGATCTCGTTGGGCAGGATTGGAAGGGCGGGCGGGTACGCCGGGCGGCCATCACTTCGCCCGTCAACTCAGTTTCCAGTACCCACGCCGGCCGGGCACCTTCTCAAATCGGTGATCTCGGGCCAGGGTCTTGAAGAGACTGGAGTAGGCCGAATCGGTGCGCAGGAGTTTGCCGGCGTCCTGAAGGGCGGCGGCCATCGCCTGGGCCCGCATCTCCCCATGATGCTCCAGCAGCACCGCGATGGCGTCGGCCATGGTGCCGCCTTGCAGCTCGGCCGTGTATCCCTGGCCCCCGTCTCGGACCATGGAGAGGCTGGCACGCAGGGCCCTGATCCGCCCCGCCAGCTTGCGCCGCGCCTCGCGGGTGGCCTCCAAGTCCTGGGCCAAGCGCTCGTCTTCCCCTTCAAGTTCGGCCAGCTGGCGCTCCAGCTCGCGGACGGGGTCAGAGGGAGATCGGCGCTCGGCCATCCAGCCAAGTGTAGGGGGCCGGGGTCGCGGGAAACCTACTAAGCCGCTTAGCGACATGCTATGCTATGGGTGGCGAACAACTGTTTGCTAGGAGGTGAGCTTGCGTCTGAAGCCGTGCGGCGAGCGAAGTGGCCGAGGGCCTTCTCCACATGGGACGCACTATTGGGTCCCTCGGAGCCACTTGGAAGGCCGCCCAGTCAAGTGGTAGCCGGGTGTGGGCGGTTCGGTTGCGCCGCGGGCATCCCCAAGGCTGGCTTGACGGAACTGTAACAGGCTCCGGATTTGAGATGGCCGCCTTAACGAATGTGTGAAAACGCCCGCCGGCAGGTTTGGCCGGTGGTTCGCGTGGCGATAGTCGGACGACATGAAAGGAGCCGCAAGTCTGTGGAGATGATGAGCGGAGTCGCTTGACTCCCAACGCTGTGTCGGTGACGCCGAGCCGGAGGTCGCCAATCGCGACCCC
>JAKABA010000418.1 GCA_021802115.1 bacterium
GGCAGCGCCCGCCGCGGGCCCGCGTCGACGGCGATCACCCGACTGCGCGGCCCCATCGCCTGTTCCGTCGGCTGGTCCGGATCGCTCCGGCGCACGAACACGTCGGTGTGCACCCCGCGCGCGCCGAGCTCCTCGCACACCGCGCGCACGTAGACGCTGAGCCCGCCGTTCTCGCGCTTGCCCAGCCGCGCCAGTGGCGAGGCATGCAGGGACAGGAACGCGACCGTCTCCTCGCCGTGGGCGGGATGCGGGGCGCGGGTCATCGAGGATCCTGCATCCTAAGGCGCATGAGCCGCTGGTCGTGCGCCCCCAGGTGGTACTTGTAGCCCTCGTCGCCGCGCAACAGGTCGGCGCGGGTGCAGCCTTCGGAAATCGCCCCTCGGATCCCCTCGGCCACACAAAGCAGGCCCGGCGAGAGGGCGGCGAACCTGGGGTCGTACCCGGAGTTGTACAGGTACCAGGTTCGGCCCACGGTGAACGCGAATATCCCGGCCAGCTGGTCGTCGCCAGCGGTCAGCACGAGCAGCCGCAGCCATCCCCGCTGCTCGAACCGGGCGGCCACCACCTCGAAGAAGCGCCTGACCTCCGGAACCAGAAACGCCGCCTTGTGCCCACCGCTGGCCGCGAGCAGCCGGAGGAAGTCCCGGAGCGCCCGGTCCAACCCCAGCTCACCCGTCCCGACCAGGCGCCAGCCGGGCCGCTCCACCCCCAGCCGGCGCAGCTTTCGCCGCAGTTCGTGACGATCCTTCTTGCCCAGGCTGAGCGCCAGATAGGAATCGAAGTCACCCGGCAGATCCAGCCCCGGACAGACCTCCTCCGCCTCCTCCTCGACCGCCCAGCCGAGCGCTGCCGCCTGCTGTGAGAGCGCCAACAGGGCCGGCGACCCCTCGGGCAGGAAGTGCAGGTCCAGCCTGCTCACCCCCTGCGAGCGGGCCCACTCCAGCGCCGCCTTCGCCACTTCGTCCTCTCGTCCTGGTCGGTGCAGGTACCCCATCCGGTCAGAGAGGGTGACCCCGCCGGCGAAGACCAGCACCCCTTTCTCGGACATCGCTTCGCAGAGCGGCACCACCCCGATGGTGACACCGTGCTCCTGGACCACCAGGTGCTGGGGTCGGACACCCGCGCCGAAGACCTCCCACCAGGACTGCTGCCAGTCCCAGCTCAGGAACGGGTCGAGGGGATCGGCGAGTTCCTCCAACTCCCGCCATACGGGCGCCAGTGCCGAAAGCGCCTCGCGGGAATCGACAACTTCCACCGTCACCCCCGCAGTGCGGAGGTCAGTCTGCGCTGGCGCCCCTACGGGCGCCGTACATGAGGGGCCGATGCTGATCCACCCTGTTCCTGGCACACGGACGCGGGCCCTTCCCCCCGCGACCACTGGCCTCACTCTACCATCCACCAGAAGGACTCTCTTGCTCAATGAGTTGACGTTTGCCTGAGCTGGGCCCGGCCGAGGTGCAGATCTGGGCCACCTCGACGGGCGGCGGGCATCGCCGGGTCGCCGAGGCGTTGCGGCTGGCGCTGCTGGCCATGGCCCCTCCCGGGCTGCGGGTGGCGATCGATGATCCCCTGCAGCTGGGAGCGCTGCCCCACGCCCAGCTCCTGCTGCGCGGGTACGGGCCCGTGGTGAGAACCTCGCCTACCCTATGGGGGAAGCTCTTCGACGCCTTCTCGCTGCCCCCGGCCCGGATCGCCCTGGAGCGCTTCCTGCTCAGTGGCGTCGGGCCGGCGATGCGAGAAGCGACCATGGCCCGCCACCCCCGGGTCGTGGTCAACTGTCACCCCCTGCTCGGCCCCGGTGCCGCGCTGGCCGCCGGCAGGATGTCGCCGCCCGCTCAGCTTGTGACCCTGATCACCGACCTGACCGTGGTCCATCCCGGCTGGCTCTCTCCCCGCACCGCTCGCTTCCTGACCCCGTCAGCGGTAGCGACAAGCTGGTGCGTGGACCAGGGGGTGTCGGGCGCGTCGGTGGTGGAGGTTGGTTTGCCGGTCGACCCCCGGCTCCGCCACGGCTCGCCCCCGGAGCGCCCCGCTAGACGGGCGCGCCTCGGAGTGGATCCCGACTTAATCTGCGTCCTGGTCGGAGGCGGCGGCGAGGGTGCGGGCCGCCTGCTGCCCCTGGTCACCGCTGTGGGCCTAAGCGGGTTGCCGGTGCAGCTGGTGGTGCTCTGCGGCCGCAACCGGCGCCTGCTGCGGGCGGTCCGCCGCCTCCGGCTCGGTCTTCCGCTGCGAGCCCTCCCATACCTCCAGGACCCCTCCCCGTGGTTGCTGGCCAGCGACATCTACGTGGGAAAGGCCGGGCCCAGCGCCCTCGCCGAAGCGGCGGCCGCCGGTCTGGCGATCATCGTGACCGACGCGCTCCCGGGCCAGGAGACCGCCAACCGAGAGCTTCTGGTGAATGCCGGGGCCGCCCTCAGCGTGGCCTCCCCGGCGGAGCTGGTGTCAGCTCTCACCACCCTCGCCGCCGGGTCGGCTGACGCTCTGGCCAAGATGCAATCTCGAGCCCGGGAATGGTCACGGCCAGATGCTGCGGACCGGGCGGCCGCGGAAATCCTGGCCCTGATGCCCCCGCTCAGCCCTCACTGACGAAGCGCAGACGCTTCAGCGGCGGGGCTTCCAGC
>JAKABA010000419.1 GCA_021802115.1 bacterium
CGCCCAACCGAGCAGAAAGTGGAGCAGAGATCCGGCCGCTGAGCTGCCGCGGGCCGATGGCGACACCCACATGGCGAAGATGCGCCGACAGGTCTGCTCATCGTCCGGCCCTCGACCCAGGCAGGCCAGGCCGACCGGGCGGCCCGCCAGGTCGGCCGCGGCCCACACCGAGCGTTCGCAGCGTCGCCGCCACTCCTCCTGGCTGAAGGAGCGCTCCCGCTCCAGGGTGGAACCGAAGGCATGGGGAGCGTCGGCCAGCGCCTGCAGTCGCAGCTCCCGCAGCTGCCGCCAGTCGACCAGGCGCGTCACCACAAGTCGTAGGCTGTCGCGGGTTTCGCCGCCGCGCCTGGGAGGGTGATCCCGGGTGGCGCTCATCGGCCTAGCCCCGCCAACTCAACCGATGGCGGCTTGGGCGGGTGAGATCGGCCCCGCAAGCGCGTGAGGGAGTCGAGGGCGACGCTGGGTGGCGCGGTCGAACCGTGCCGATCCTGGCGACCGGCCCCGGGTCGAGCAGTCTAATCTGGGGCGAACCGAACTCGCCGTCGGCGGCCGAAGCCGCCCCAGTTGGAGAAAGTGTCATGACAGCTCCCTTCTTCGGATTCCACATTCCCAACTTCAGCTTTCCCGGGGTACCGCCGGTGGATCTCTTCGAGCGGGTCGCCGAATCCGCGGTGGCGGCCGAGGCGGCCGGATTCGACATGGTCACGGTGATGGACCATTTTTATCAGATCCCCATGACCGGTCCCGAGACCGAACCGATGCTGGAGGCGTACACGACGCTCGGAGCGCTGTCACAGCGCACCAGCCGGGTACTGCTTGGCACCCTGGTGACGGGCGTCACCTACCGCAATCCCGCCCTGGTCGCCAAGCAGGTGACGACTCTGGACACTCTGTCGCGGGGGCGGGCGATCCTGGGGATCGGAGCCGCTTGGAACGAGGCCGAGCACCGGGGATACGGCTTCGAGTTCCCTCCCGTGGGCCGGCGGATGGACCGCCTGGAGGAGGCGTTGCAGATCGCCAGGGCGATGTTCCGGGAGGAGCGCCCCAGCTTCTCAGGCCGCCACTACTCGATCGAGCGTGCCCTCAACGTCCCCCGGCCGCTGCAGCCCGGTGGCCCCCGGATCCTCGTCGGCGGCGGGGGCGAGCAGAGGACACTGCGGCTGGTCGCTCGCTACGCGGACCTTTCCAACTGGTTCGGTTCGCTCGACGACATGCGGCGCAAGGGGGCGGTCTTGGAGCGGTACTGTGCCGAGGAGGGGCGCGATCCCAAGGAGATCCTGCGCACGGCCATGGCGCCGGTGCTGCTGGTCGCGTCCGAGCGGGACGCGGCGGCCGTGATCGCTGGGATCCCGCCGGAGCGGCGGGGTCTGGTGGGCGAGCCGGTCACTCCCGAGCAGGCGGCGGAACGGCTGGCTCCGTACATGGAGGCCGGCATCGGTGGCTTCACCTTTGCCAACGCCACCCTGCACTCCCCAGAGCTGATCGCGGCGGCGGGGGAGCTGAAGCGGCTCATGAGCTGAGCCGCTGGGGCCGACCTGACCGGTGGCGATAATGGGACACTTGACCTGATGTCCCGGTTTCCGGACGGTGAGTCGCAGTTCGCCAGGGTGCTGGCGGCCAGCTGCCGGCCCCAGGCCCGCTCGCTGCCCCTGAAGCGAGATGTCGCCCACTTTGTGGATGAGCTCCTGGGCCTGCTGTTCCCGCAGCTGGCGGAGGAGTCAGTCGGGACCCGTGAGGAGATCGAGGCCCGGCTGGAGCTGGTGCGGTGCGAGCTGGCTCGGCTCTTGCAACCCGGGCTGGAGCGAGGCCGCGCGGAGGAGGTGTCGCGCCGGTTCGCGGCCGAGCTACCGCAGCTGTACGCGCGCATCCGCCTGGACGCCGATGCCATCGTCGCCGGGGACCCGGCCGCCGAGAGCCTGGATGAGGTGGTCGCCGCCTACCCCGGTTTCATGGCCATAGCCACCCACCGGGTGGCTCACCATCTGCACCATCTGGAGGTTCCGATCCTGCCCCGGCTGCTGGCGGAGGTGGCGCACACCAGGACCGGGATAGACATCCATCCGGGGGCCTCCATCGGTAGCTCCTTCTGCATCGATCACGGGACCGGGATCGTGATCGGCGAAACCGCGGTCCTGGGGGATGAGGTCAAGATCTACCAGGGAGTCACCCTGGGAGCGCTCAGCGTGAGCAAGGGCGCCGCCGGGACCAAGCGCCACCCGACCATTGAGGACAGGGTCGTGATATACGCCAACGCCACAGTTTTGGGAGGCGACACCGTGGTCGGCCATGACAGCGTGATCGGGGGCAATGTTTGGCTGACCCAGAGCGTCCCGCCCTACTCGCTCGTCTACCACAGCAGCGCGGTGAGGGTGCGCAAGGTGACCGAGGGCGAAGAGATGTTGGACTTCGTCATCTGACGATACGTTTGTACCCAAGATCATCGGAGGTGCCATGAGAGCCGACAGCATTCTGGAAACCGTGGGGCGGACGCCGGCAGTCCGTGTCAACCGCCTGTTCGACGCCCGGGTCCAGGTGTGGGCGAAACAGGAGCGGGTGAATCCGGGCGGCAGCATCAAGGACCGGATTGCCCTGGCCATGGTCGAGGATGCCGAACGCC
>JAKABA010000420.1 GCA_021802115.1 bacterium
TGGATCTTTTGGGGGTGGTGATCGGCAGCGAGGGCACCCTCGGGATCGTGACCGAGGTCACCCTCAGACTGCTGCCCAAGCCGGAATGGGTGGAGACGCTGCTGGCGGCGTTCCCCTCCACAGATGCGGCCGGCCAGGCGGTGGCCGCCATCATCGCCCACGGGGTGGTCCCCGCCGCCATGGAGATGATGGACCGGGCCACCATCGCGGCCGTGGAGAGCACCATGCACGCCGGCTACCCCGATTGCGGCGCCGCGCTATTGGTGGAGCTCGACGGCCCTGCGGCGGACTGCCGGTCGCTCTTTCAGGCGGTGGCGGATCTCTGCCGCGCGGCGGGGGCCACCGAGGTGCGGGTGGCCCGGGACGAGGCGGAGCGGGCGCTGCTCTGGAAGGGACGTAGAGGCGCCTTCTCCGCCATGGGACGGGTGAGCCCCGACTACTACGTCCAGGACGGCGTGGTGCCCCGCTCGCACCTGGCCGAGGTGCTGGCCGGGATCCGGGATCTGGAGCAGCGCCATGGACTGCGCGTCGCCAATGTCTTCCACGCCGGGGACGGCAACCTCCATCCCCTCATCCTCTATGACCGCCGTGCACCCGGGGGACCGGAGCGGGCTCGAGAGCTCGCCGAGGACATCCTCGGCCTCTGCCTTGACGCCGGCGGCTCGCTGACCGGTGAACACGGGGTGGGACGCGACAAGATGTGCCAGATGCCCCGGCTGTTCTCGGTCGCCGATCAGGAGGTCATGGTGCGAGTCAGGTCGGCCTTCGACCCTGACCATCTGTCCAACCCTGACAAGGTGCTGCCCACCCCGCGCCTCTGCGGTGAGCACCCGGGCATCTACCGGCCGCACCCGGCCGAGCTCGCCGGTCTGGCGGAGCGGGTGTGAGAGGACCGCGGGCGAGCGAGCTGGCCCAGCTGGTGGGAGGAGGCCTTGAGGTCGTCGAGGCGGCGCCGGGGTCCGGCCTGCCACCTGGGCTGCCGATCGCGCAACCCCAAAGTGAGGAGCAGGTGTCAGAGCTGCTGCGGTTGGCTTCCCAGCGGCGCTGGCGGGTTGACCTCCGCGGTGGGGGAACGCAGCCGCAGTGGGGGCCGCTGGGCGAGCCTGGCGATCTGGTCCTGGCCACCACGGCACTGAACCAGCTCGTGGAGCACGAGCCGGGGGACCTCATCTGCGTCGCCCAGGCGGGAATGCGTCTCAGCGACCTTCAGGAGCGGATCTCCAGGACCCCCGGCTACCGGCAGCGGCTGATGCTCGACCCTCCCGGCGGCGATGGCGCGACCCTGGGGGGACTGGTCGCCACCCGCGCCTCTGGCCCCTTGCGCACCCGCTACGGCCATATGCGCGATCTCCTGCTGGGAGCCCGCTTCGTGCTCGCCGACGGGACCATCGCCAAGACCGGCGGCAAGGTGGTGAAGAACGTGGCGGGATACGATCTCGACAAACTCCTGGTGGGGTCCCTGGGCACCCTGGCGGTGGTGGTGCAGGTGGCGCTGCGGCTCCACCCCCAGGCGGAGGCGCGAGCGTCGGTACTGCTGGAGGACGTTGACGCCGGGACGGCGGCTCAGTTCCTGGTGTCCCTCCGGACGGCCCCGGTCGTCCCCAGCATCGTCGAGGTGATCTGGCCCGACGGAGTGGTGCTGGTCCAGATCGACAGCACCGCCGAGGGGGCGGCCCGCCAGGCGGAGGTGGCGGCGGGCCTCAACCCCCGGGCACGGATCCTCGACCTGGCCGAGGCGAGCTACTGGGAGGAGCTGCTGCGCAGCCGACCGTGGGAACGCCCCGGAGCGGTGCTCGGGGTCTCGGTGCCGCTCACCGCGACCCGGGCGCTGCTGGAGTTCGTGGAGGACCAGGGGGCGCTGGGGGAGGCGGTCGCTCTCTCCCTGCGGGGCACGATCGGCGCCGGCGAGTTGAGGATCTCCTCCCAGGTCGCCACGCTGGAGCTGGTCCGGGAGACGCTCGAGGGCTGGGGAGGGCACACGGAGATCCATCGGGCCCCGGATGAACTGCGCGGGCTGGGATCGTCGCCTCGCGACCCGGTCGCCCAGGACCTCATCCGCCGGGTGAAGCGGGCGCTGGATCCCGATGACATCCTCGAACCCGGTCGGATCTCACGCACCGAGCCAACCTCGGTCGCGGTGGTCGGCACCCGTGGCTGAGTCCCTCCCCCCGGCCCCCGAGACGGGTCCGGTCGTGGTCCCGGCCTTCGACGACCACGACCCTCCCGATCCCGCGCTGCTCTCCGACTGCGTGCATTGCGGATTCTGCCTGCCCGCCTGTCCCACGTATGCGCTGTGGGGGGAGGAGATGGATTCGCCCCGGGGCCGGATCCTCTTGATGGACCTGGCGCGCGGCGGAGAACGCCCGATGGGACCGGAGATGGTTGCGCACTGGGATTCCTGCCTGGGATGTCTCGCCTGTGTGCCCGCCTGCCCATCGGGGGTCGCCTACGATCGACTCCTGGAGCAGACCCGCCAGCAGGTGGAGCGACGCTACCCCCGTCGCCGGCGGGAGCGGCTCTGGCGCTGGGCGCTGTTCGCAGTCCTCCCCCATCCCACCCGCCTGCGCCTGCTCAACTCCCTGCTGTGGGCGGCGGATCGCCTCAGCGGTCCCAAT
>JAKABA010000421.1 GCA_021802115.1 bacterium
ACCTCCTCCTGGTGCTGGCTGCGAAGGCGGGAGCCGGCCACCACGCCCGCGTGCAGTGAGCCGACCACCTGCACCAGGCAGAGTCCACAGACCAAGGCGACGACCACGGTGACCGCCGGACGGCGGTGGCGGCGGAAGATCTCCACCCAGCCTAGATACACCGCGGCCAACAGCCAGACGTTGAAGACCGTGTAGCGGGAGTCCAGGGCGAAGCCCACGCCCAACTTGGCCCGACCGAGGACAATCGCCAGGTCGATCGCGGCCACCAGCGCGATCAGATAGGCCGGGGCGGCGAGACCCTGGCTGACCCCCCGATGGCGCAGGGCTCCCAGCCCCACTCCCACCGCCAGCAGCCAGATCACCGCGCCGACCGCGGTCAGCCAGGAGATGCCCAATCCCACGCGGGGCAGGGAGGGGACCACCGCTCCTGCGAGCAGGAGCAGGAATCGGAGGGACGTTTCGGGGTGGGTGATCGCGGTGAGGGCCCCGTGCCCGTCGGTCCCCAGGTGCAGGCCCCCCAGGTAGAGGACCAGGGCGGCCACCCCTATCAACGCCCAGATGATGGGCAGGCGGGGATTCCGGCCCCGGACCACCAGAAGCAGCATGCCGGCCGGCCAGACCGCCATCCCCTGCAGGGATGAGTAGGAAGCGACCAAGCCGAGGAGCACCGCGCCCACCCACCAGGCCGGAGATCGCGAGGACTCCGACCGCACCAGGCACAGCAAGGTGCCCATGACCGCGGCCACGATCAGGTAGAGGGAGATCGCATACCCGTGCAGCGCCGTCACGTACTGGATCAGGCTGAAGCCGACGAAGGCAACTGGGACCATCAGGACTGGCGGTAGGCTTGACAGCGTCCGGTGCGCCGCCCAGAGGGCCAAGAAGCCAAGACAGAGCAATCCCGCGCCAACGAACATCTCCACCTTGGTGTCGAAGTGGGTGGCGCGTACCAGCCCCAGCATGAGAAGGTTGGGAAAGAGGACCCGGTTCTGCAGATGCTGGGCCCAGAGCGCCCCGAGGGTGAGGTGTCCCTGGTCCAGGGCGCGCAGAAGCGGCACCAGGGCCCAGTCGTCCTGGTACGGCACACTCACCCCGTACTCCCAGATGAACCAGAGGTAGACCGCTGGCGGCACCGCCAAAAGCGTCAGCAGGATCGGCGGCCCCAACCGGTCACGGTCGCCTTCGGCGCGCTGGAGGTGATCCTGATTGTCTATGGGGTGACTCCACAGCCGTGGTCTGCGTCGCAGGAGCCTGCTCGCGTTGACCCGGCGAGTGTAGCCAGGATGCTCGCTCCGGCGGTGTCCGCCGCTTCACCGCCGAATTGCGGAGCCGCGACCGGGAAGGACCCCGGAGACGGACCCTGAGCAGCGGACCCGGTGGCGGCCGGCCCCTGCGGTGTTCGCCAGCCACGGGCGGATTCGGGCCGGTGCTCAAACCCGAGTCGCCGACGGTCAGATCGGACGCGGCGATTCGGCACGCGGACGCGCAGGAGGGCGCGAGGCCGGGGACGCGAGCCATGCTCGCCGGCCACCGCATAACCGCGACGGTTCGCGGCCCGGTCCTCCCCCTGCTGGCTAAGCGACCGGGGCGACGGAGAGACGGACCACAGGAATCTGGCGGTCAGTCTTTTGCTGATAGGCCGCGTAGCGAGGGGCGATGGCGGCGATGCGTTCCAGGGCCGCCTCGCGCTCTCCGGCCCCTAGGGTCGTGGCCGCCACGCGCAGACGGCGATGCCCGACCTCGACCCAGATCTGGTCCGGGTTGTGGGCCATGTTGATGAACCACGCCGGATGAGTGCGGCCCCCGCCGGCGGATGCCACCACCAGCCAGGCATCATCACCATCGGGAAAGCCTCCGAGCGGCACGGTTCGCGGCCTGCCCGAGCGGGCCCCCACGGTGGTGAGAATCAACGCGGGGAAGCCCATCATCTCCGGCTGGCCGCCCCCCTTCGCCCGTCTGTACCTGGCGATCTGCAACCGCATAAGGGGCGCCAGGACCCGGTTCATGAGAGCCGGTGCCCCGGCCCCGTGCGTTCCGCTCGGGGGAACCTTGATTCCCATCCCTTGCCTCCCCAACCACCCGGACCTTCACCGTGCCCACGCCGACCGTCGGCGCCTGGGCGCCGTCTGAAGCGCATCACGCGCGCCGAAGAGCTGAGACCTCGAGCCGCCACCACCGACGCGTCTGACGCGGGCCTGCCCGCGGATGTGCGAGGAGTTTAGCGCGACTCCTCGAAACGGAGCTGGAATGCTGCCCCCGGGTCAGCCCGCCCCCATGGGACTGGCTCGCCAGGTGCCACTTCGCCCCGGCGCCTCACCGGTCGGCGCATGTTGGCCGTTGTCGTTCAGGGTGCAATCGATGAGCCTGCCCGTGAGCCGATGTCCCACTCCCAGACGATGCCTTGCGGGACCAACGGACAGAGACTCCGGGTCGACCTCAGGCGTCCGACGCAGCCACCAGCCGCCTCAGGCTCTGGAGCGAGTCCGCGCTGATGTCATCTGGCAAAGAACATCCGGGCGCGACCAGGAGCCGGTCCCCAAGCTGCCGCCGCAGGCCCAGCACATGCGCTCGGTCCGCGTCCTTGCCAGGGGCAGGGCCCCGCTCCGAGATC
>JAKABA010000088.1:0-13719 GCA_021802115.1 bacterium
CGGAGCGTGGCGGCGACAGCCCTACAGGCCGCGACTAGTCAGCAGCAGGGAATCGACGAGGCGCCGACGGTTCGCGCCAGTGCGCCGAGTGTGTGCGCCTGGGCGAGGAGCTGAGGCATGGTGCTCACGGGGACACTGCCACGGTAGCGCACCTGTCCAGAGGTGCCGACCAGGATGTATGAGTCCGGGGTCCCGGTGGGGTCGTACGTCTCGCTCAGAGCCTTGGAAGCGACTCCCCAGACCCAGTCAGGGTGGCTGAGCGCTCCGGGGGCGGCCGCGTCGGCGAACCGCCGGAGCGCCACCGCCCCGCTCTCACCCTGGGGAAAGTCCCCGTACAGCCCGAGCGTTATCACCACCAGCCCATCACCGGTCAGCTGCTCAATGTGCTGCTGGACCGCGGGGATGCTGGCGGCACAGCTGGCACAGCCCGCGGCCACAAACCAGACCATTGCGGGCTGGTCTCCCCTGATCTGGCCCACCGTCACTCGGTTGCCCGCAACGGTGGTGAAGGCACCGTTGACGGACGCCGCCTCGTGCGGAGCGCGCTGAGCCGTTCGCGCCACCGGCGCGTCGGGAGAATTACGGCTCGCGCCCAGATGCAGCCCCAGGACCGCCAGCGTCACCAGTGCGACCGCGAAGAGGACGATGCGGCGGAGGCCTAGTCGTCGGGAAGCACCGGAATCCGGGGGAAGCACAGGTGCGCTCATGCCACGCTCTTGGCAGCCTGGAGCAGCTGGGACATGGTGGAGGCCGGAGAGCTATTGACGTAGACGACCCGGCCGCTGGAGTTGAGCAGGTAGTAGATGTCGAGCTCGGCCCCAGGGTTGTATTCCTGGGTCAGCTGCTTCGAGGCGGTGCCAAACGTCCAGTCTCCAGCGTTCGCAGCCTTACCCGCCAGGGCGCTCGCGAAGGCCTGGATCGAGGGTCCCGCCTGGCCCAGATCGCGGTAATTTTCGACCTCCACCACTCGGACTCCATCCGCTCGCAAGTTCGGGAGGTCCTGGGCCATCGCCTGGGTACCCGCCTGGCAACTGCTGCACCAGGTGGTGACGAACCAGAGCAAGGTCGGCTTGCCCTGGAGTGCACTCACGGTGGTGACGGCGCCACTGGCGGTGGTCAAACGCCCGTTGGGGGCCGGTTGCCCCACAGCGGCCACCGGAACGGCGGGGGCCGGCACGGCCTTGGAGGCGGCCGCGAAGTGGAGTCCCAGCAGGGCTCCCAACACCGCGACAGCTGCGACCGACGCCCCGATCCAGCCCCAGCGCACCCGGCTCCGATGGGCGGCCTCAGCCCTGATCTGCTGGCGCTCCCGCCTGGTCATGCGCTGCGGAGTGGTGCGGCGCTTGCTCACACCAGACCCTCCCCACTCTCACGGTGGCCAGCCGCAGTGGCGCCCCCTGGGCCGGCGTGGAGGGCGGGGGCGGGAACCGGATCGCATCGCTCGCACCCCGCCTCCTGAAGGCAGGTGGATTGCGCCAGGCGGTGCAAGCTCCAACCGCAGACCGCGACGATCAGGAGCAGGCTGGCGAGCAGCAGCGGGTTTTGCTCGGTGGCGAAGAAGTGCTGGACCGAGCCGGTGGTGGAATAAAGGCTGGCGCCGGAGAGCCCAACGAAGGCCAGCAGGGTCGGCACGATGGGGGTGCAGCAGAGGAAGCTCGGCAGCAGGCTAATGACGGCGGCCAAGCCCCCACCTCGAACCGGCCGGCCGGCGCTGACAGCCCTCATGGCATGAATCTGAATCATCAGCAGGAACCCGAAGCCGAAGCCCAGGAGCACACTCCAGAGCGCGAGCACGGGGTTGAGGTAGCTGAGGTTGGCGAGGCCGAATCGCTGGGTGTAGGAGAAGGGAAGCAGGAGACTGTAGAGCGCACTCACGCCGACCCCGATCACGACCAGTGCGAGGATCCGCGACCTCGAGGAGACGACCTGGCCCGCCGCCTGGACCAGGCGGTTGGCCCCGACAGCCGACTCCCGGAAGCCGATCACCCGCCCCATCCCTGGCTCCCGGGGGGGCAACAATCTCCAGCCCCCGCCGCCCGAGCGCGCCGCCGCCACAGCAAAAGCCCGGCAGTGGCCGCCGCCAGAGCGGCCAGGCCCCCCGCAACCCCGAGGACCTCCGCACCCGCGGCGGCCGCGACGGCGACGATGAAGGGGCCTCCGCAGCAGATGAGCGGGACGGCCAGGATCAGATAGGGCGCGAAGGAGCCCCGCCGTTCTCGCTCGAGCGGTGGCGTGCCCAGGTGTCCTCGGTTCCCAGCGATCGCATTCGAGTTGACCCGGTGGGAAGCAGCCATGACCCTAGAAGGCTGGGGCTCGTGACGGCGCAACGCGTCATCAGAGAACTTGTCGAGAGCGGCTTGGCCAGGGTCATGACGCGGCACGACCACATGCTACTACACATTCGTATATCGCGCACGGTCAGGCGGTGTTCCAGCGCCTCGGGCTCAACCGCTCAGTCAAGATGGGCCAGTACCCAAACACGCTGACGGACCCCAGGCACATCAAGAGTCCAGCCAGCGTCGGCCTTCCCCCGCCGAACACGCACAGCGACCACGCCAACAGCGACGCGAGCCCGGCCACCAGGGCGCCTACCGCTAAGGTCATGGCCGCGTGCCGACTCGGCCCGGAGGTCAGCCGCCGGACCCGGTAGCGCAGGTGCTCGGCGTCGTACAGTCCGGCGGTACCGTGGATGGCGGTCGGCGCCTCAGCGATGGCCAGCAGTGCCCCGAGAAGGGCGTCCCGGCGCACGAAGCGGACCGCCTGCTGGTCCGCCACCGCCTCCAGCTCTCTCCGCAGCGCCGCTGACAGCGCTCGCACCGGCCAGGCTCGGCCGTAGGCGCCTTCGATGACGGCGGCCAGCACCACCAGACGGGGATGGCCCAATCGCGCGTGGGCAGCCTCGTGCTCCAGGACCGCCACCCTTTCCTGAGCCCCGAGACTGGCCAGGACCCCCTGACTCACCATCGCCCGCGGAGACCGGAAGCCGGCCGCAAAGGCAAGCTTCAAGTCCGTGGGCAGAACCGTCACCATGGCGCCGGACTCGGTGGCGATTTCTTCCCCTCCCCCTTCCGGCAGGCCGCCCAGCTCGCTCAGCCTGCGGCACACGAACTTCGCGTGGACGACCAGCGGGGATGCCACCAGGACCGCCAGAGCGCCCCCGGCCACCTGCCAGTCCCGGGGCGTCATCCCCAGCCAACAGGCGCCACTCGGGCTGCGAGGTGCCCCCCCGATGACGGCAGACACCCCAACCACCAGGCACGCTGCGAACGCGGCCGGGAGGACGGCCCAGGCCAAGAGCCCCAACAGGTCCGCGGCCGCCAGAACCCCCGGCGAAGCCGCCTCCAGCAGGCGCGACCTCGAGATGGCGGGCAGGACGCTGAACACCACCACGGCCGCTCCCGACACCACGAGCAGGTTCATTCCAACTTCACCTGTTCGAGCGCCGCGCGCAACTCTCCCAGGAGCGTCGGGTCCTCAATGCCCTCCACGAAATGGGTAAGCACAGCGGCACGATCGCCGGCCGATGCGACCAATTGCGCTATCGCTCTGGCCGCCAGCTCCTCCGGCGTGCCCGCGGCACGATAGCGGTAGATCCCGTCCACCACCTCGCGTTCCACCAAGCCCTTGGTCATAAGGCGCGAGAGTATGGTCATGACCGTGGTGTAGGCGCGCTCCGGCGGTGGCAGGAGCCCCGCCAACTCACGGCCCGAAATAGGACGGGGCGCCCGCCACAGCTGTTCGAGGATCTCCCTTTCCAACTGGCCCACCCGCTGGCCAGCGATCAACTTTCTGGCCACGACGCCCTCCTTGCCGCGTGGTCGACCGTGATCGCCGGAGGCAAGTAACGGTGCCCCCGGACCCGGATTGCGTCGGGCCAGCCGCGGTCGGTGGCGGCGGCGAATCCAGGCGGGGACTGCCATGCCACCTTCAACGCCGTGGTCGCCCCCGACCCCTGGTCTTCACCAAAGAGGCCCCGGGGAGCCCCGGGGCCCCCCGGCCGGCCAGGCCCTGGCCCGCTCGGATCTTCTGGATGGGAATGGTCATCACGGCTCCGCCCTGATGGGGAGGCTCTCCTGCACCCCTAAGTTCTCCAACGCCTGGGTCCGCGGTACGCCGCACGGTCACCACGGACGACTACTTCGGTCGCCCTCCAGGTCGGGCCATCCGGTCCGGCGGGGTGAACTCTGACGGCCGCCAAAGACTGAGGTGGAAGGCGCCCCACCGCCCAATCACCAGATGAGATCGACTGGCTTGGGCAGCTTCGCGGGCTGGTTGTGCCCAGCGGCACCAGAACCCGAGCCAGCGGGAGGCGGACCGGGCCGCCCAGCACTTCGCCGTCGGCCGGCCACGACGGCGCCCACGGCTCCGCCACCGAGCTGGTTTGAAGCCGGGCCCAGCCTACGGCCTCGCAGCGGGTGGACGCGACGCCTCCACTTGCCAGACTCAACACTTTCCATAACCATAGCCGCACCAGAACCCGAGCGGTATGCAGCCCGCCGTCGTGCCGGGTGGTACAGCACGACACTCACCGCACTTCCGGCGGATCAACCCGGCCGGGGTGACCTGAGACGCTGGCCAGGGTTTGACGGGGACTCCCCGACCGCCCAGGAGGTGACGCGGCTAGTGGCCAGCAGGCGGGTCAGGGCCCAACCGAAACAGACTGCCCCCACCACCAGCACCGCAAATGGAAGAACCGACCACGGCAGCGGCTCCTGAAGGGACAGCGGCCACGGCGCCAGCTCCAGAAGCGGCCCGGCGAAGAGCAGGAAGGCGGGGTGGATTATGTAGATTCCCAGGGAATGTCGGCTCAAGCTGCCGGTCAGGCGGTGCCCCCGTCCCCCGCTGGGCCCGATGAACCGATGCGCCAAGGTCCAGGACCCGTAGAAGACCAGGACGGTGAGCAGCAGCAACGAGGGCCTCAGGAATCCCCCGGTCCCGTGCACCCAGGGGCCCCAGTTGACGGCGATTCGGCCCGGGAGGCCGGCGAACAGCAGGGCCACTGCCGCCGCCACGCCCGGCACCAGCAGCCAGCGCCAGCGCCCACCCCGGCCGAGCCAATCGGGGTGGAGCCCAAGGAGCACTCCTACCGCGAAGTACCCCACCCAGAAGGGGGCCTCTTCGAAGCCGTAGTCGAGCAGCACCACCTGGCCCACCCCCCCGTGGATGGGCAGCATCACCCGCAACATCTGCACCCCCACCTGGACCGCGACCGCGACCGCCGCCGCCCACCCGCAACCCCTGGTCGTCCTGGGCCACATCAGGAAGAGAAGGTAGAGCTGCGGGATCAGGAGCAGGAAGTAGAGGTGCCCGGCCCCCCCTGCCCACCAGCCCCAGGTTTGGGAAGGCCAAGGCGACATCCCCTGAAACGCGACCGTCAGCGCGAAGTAGATCATCGCCCAGGGAAGCCAGGGCACCAGGGTTCGTCGCAACCGCCTGGACCAGAACCCGCTGCGCCCGGCAGCGGGCGACCGCGTGTAGGCAAGCATCATTCCGCTCAGAATCACGAACAGCGGGACCGACACCCTGGAGGCGAGGCTGAGCGCCTCGTAGGTTGAGGCAGCGAGCCGGGTCGCGTGGGAGGGCCAGGGAGCGCAATGGATGACCACCACCAGAACCGCGGCCAGCGCACGTACCAAGTCAGCCTGAGGCAGATGGCGTCGGCCGGTCGCCGTCGGCGCCGCTGGTCTCTCGGCGCCCCCGTCGCCCGGGATGCGCTCTGCCGGCTCCGTTCGCACCGGGGACCGGCGCGTGGTCGCCGCGTCTCTTATGGCACTGCTCATCGTGCCCTCCCAACTGACAGACCGTCACCGGGTCACGCTCGCGACCAGACGGCGAGCTGATCGCCACTTCAGACCCACGTCGCAGGGGTCGCCCCCAGCCAGATGGAATCCAGCCCACCGCACCGAAGCGCGGTCGAGGAGCGCACACTCTGCCGTCGAGATCGCGGCCACCAACAGATGCCGGAGCCGCCCCGCCCCTGTGCCATCCAACCTCGAGCGGCAAGGGCTGGTAGAAAGCGGCAGGGCCGGGGCGTCCCCCGGCCCTGGGTCACACGACCTCGCTCACCAGTAGTACCAGCGGCCGCGTCCTGGTCGGAACAGGAAGCCCACGAGCCATAGCACCAGGGCGATGATGGCGATGATCCAGAGCAGGTGGATCGCCGCCCCCAATCCGAACAGGATCGCGACCAGCAGCAGGAATAGAAGCAGTGCTACCAAGTGAACACCCCCAAATTGGTGACTTCCTCCATCACGGCCGGGCCGGCGGCGCGACCCGCGGAGTAGCGACGATGCCGATCAGCGTCACCACGATCCAGGCCGCAATCGCATAGACGATGATGGCCACCACGTCGGGCCAGTAGGCGACGTGAGCGCCCGGGGTCACCGTGGTCGCCAGGATCCCCCGGAACGGGGCCGACAGGGCGTTCGCCAGGTTGCCGATGAACGCCACGAACCCGATGGCATTGGCTCCGATCAACTTGAAGATGAAGTCCAGGGCGAGGATCGCGTCCACCACCCCGGCCGCCAGCCACACCAGCTGACGCAGCTTGAAGCCCGTGGTCGCCACCGGCGTGCTGGCCGTGTAGGTGGACTGCTGCGTGGTGCCCGGGGCACGGGACACCGTCGTCACCGACTGCTCCTCCCGGGGAGCTTCAGGGTCGAGCATGTTGACTCCTCCTCTTCGAATCGGCACGGCGGGATGGATCCCGTCGATCTCCGTTGAGGCCTAACGCCGCCCCCGGGTCGTCGTTACACCTGGGCCGGGTGCGCCGGAGGGTCAGCCCTTCCGCAGGATGGCCAGCGCCTGGGCCGGAAGGCTGACGGCGCCCGCCGCCACGGTTGCTCCCGAGCGCGACCCCGCCAGGACCTCCCAGACCCCTCCCTCGCCCGCGAGGGTTACGGTGCGCCGCCTCCGTCCGAGATTGACAGCCACCGCAAGGCCCTCGCGCCGAGCCATCAGCCAGCTGCGGCCCGAGGTGACATCGGCTCCGCGTTGGCCCGTCCAGAGGTCAGGTGTCCGCCGACGCAACCAGATCAGGGAGCGGTAGTACTCCAGCATGGCCTGGTGCGCCGGCAGCTCGCGCTCTTGCCAGTTCAACTTGGACCGCTCGAAGGTGCTCTCGGCCTGGGGATCCGGCACCCGTGAGCCCGGGCCGAGGAACTCCGCGAACTCTCGGCGACGGCCCTGCCGGACAGCGCGACCCAGCGCTGGATCCTGGAGGTCGGTGAAGTACAGGAAGGGACTGGTCGCGCCCCACTCCTCACCCTGGAACAGCATCGGCACGAACGGCGCTGTGAGCACCAGCGCCGCACCGAGGCGGACCAGATGGGGCTTCACCAGATGCCCCAAGCGATCGCCCAACGCCCGGTTGCCGACCTGATCGTGATTCTGCTGATAGGCCACCAGGCTGCAGGGAGGCGGGTAGTCGTGGGGTCGCCCCACCACCGCCTCCCGCGAGCCGGCATACAGACCGGCATACACCAGGCCACGCGACAGGCAGGTGGCGAGATCGGTCACCCCTGCGAAATCGCGATAGTAGCCATCCTGCTCGCCGGTCAAGGCCACGTGCAACGCGTGATGGAAGTCGTCGTTCCAGAGCAGGTCCAGGCCGCGGCCCCCGATCGTCCGTGGCCGGACGATGCGGCTGTCGTTCTGGTTGTTCTCCGCGATCAGGGTGAGCTCGCGCCCCAGCTGAAGCTCCAGCTCATCGACCTCGGCGGCGAGCTGCTCCAGCAGCGGGAGCGCGGAGGTTTCGATGAACCCGTGGACCGCATCCAGACGCAGGCCGTCGACGTGGAAGTCGCGCAGCCAGCGCAGCGCGTTGTCGCAGATGAGCCGCCGCACCTGGTCACTACCCGGACCGTCCAGGTTGAGGGCCTGTCCCCAGAGCGTGCCGTAGCGCTCGGTCAGATACGGTCCGTAACGGGGCAGGTAGTTGCCCTCCGGGCTGAGATGGTTGTAGACCACGTCGAGGATCACGGCCAGGCCACGGGCGTGACAGCCGTTGACGAAGTGCATCAACCCGACGGGACCGCCGTAGGCATCGTGGGTGGCGAAGAGGCTGGCGGCGTCGTAGCCCCAGCCCCGGGCGCCGGGGAACTGGTGAACCGGCATCAGCTCGACATGGGTGATCCCGAGCTCCACCAGGTGGTCGAGCCGGTTCAGGGCAGCGGCGAACGTGCCCTCGGGGGTGAAGGTCCCAATGTGCATCTCGTAGATGACCCCGCTGCGCAGCGAGGGCGGGGACCACCCCTGATCGGTCCAGCGGAAGTGGCCAGGGGAGAACGGCCGGGAGAGTCCGTGGACCCCGTTCGGCTGCCAGGGCGAGCGAGGGTCGGGGAACGGCCCCTCCCCGTCGATCACGAAGCCGTAGTCGCCGGAGCGGCGGACACTTCCCGCGGGCACCCACCATCCCGAGGCCAGCTGACGCATGGGCAGGTCACTGTTCCCTCGCCGCAGGCGGACTTCGCCAGCAGCCGGCGCCCAGACCGAGTAGGGCCTCAAGGAGCGGCCTCGGCCACCAGGAGCGCCACTGGGAACCCTCTCAGCAGGTCGGCTACCCGAACCTCGCCACTCTCGAAGGTGGCGCCTCCCAGACGGTCCTTCCAACGCATCCGTCCGAGCTCGATGGTCGTGTCACCCCAGCCCTCCCGCCCAAGGAACGGCCGGGTGGGCACCACGGTGACGACCTGACCGCCCCGCTCGAACGCGACCACGTGCGCGGCATGCGTCCCGTGTACCGCAAGGGCCACGTACCTCGCCCGAGGGCTGAATGCCGATGCTCGCTCGCGCCGGACCTCCAGCCCACGTTCGAGCAGCCACTGCTTGGGCAGGCCGCCTGACCAAGTGGAGCGCCCTCGGGGCGGCGTTCCCGCGCCTGCCAGATCGAGCTGCCGCTTAAGACCCGTGAAGTCCACCGGCCTGCGGTTGTCCGGGTCGACCAGGTTGTGAGCCCAGACCTCGGTGCCCTGATAGATGTCCGGCACGCCGGGGGCGGTCAGCTTGAGCAAGGTCGCAGCCAACGACGCCACCCGGGCGGGCCGCTCGATCCGCCTGAGGAACGCCGCCAGGGACCTAATGAAGGCCGGATCGTGCAGCGCACCGCGGGTGAAACTGCGCACCGACTCTTCGTACCGCGGTTCGGGCGAACGCCACGAGGTGTGGACCTTGGCCTCGCGCACCGACTTCTGAACCACCGTCAGGAGCCGTTGCTCCGAGATCGGCCAGGCGCCCAGCAGGGTCTGGTACAAGAAGTACTCGAAATTGCGGTCGGGGAGGCCAGGTCCCTGCCGGTGCGGGGCGGTGAGGCGCGCCCAACGCCTCACCGCCCGTGCCCAGGCCGAGGGCAGCAGGGAGATCATGTCGATCCGGCACCGCACATCCTCACTGCGCTTGCTGTCGTGGGTGGAGGTGGCGTTGAGAGCCAGCGGCCAATCGGACTGACGCAACTCCATGGCTCGGTGGAACTCCGGCACTGCGACTCCGAAGTGGCCCGGGTCATCGCCCACCTCATTGAGCGAGATCAGTCGGTGGTAGCGGTAGAATGCAGTGTCCTCAACGCCCTTGGCCATCACCGCCCCGCTCAGCTGCTGGAAGCGGAGCGCGAGGTCTCGAGCCTCCGGATCATCGACTGTGAACCCCAACACATCCCCGATCAGGCTCAGCAGGTCAGGATCCAGGTCCGGTCGCGACGACTGCACCTTCCTGATCGCCGCCCGCAACGGCGCCGTGGCGTCACGGACGGCTCGCCTCCCCATCCCGTCGGCCAGGTAGGTCCGATACACCGGCAGCGCGGCGGCCACCTCCGCCAATGCCTCGCGCAGCTCATGACGGCCAAAGTCGCGATGCCAGGGGCTGCGCCCGGTGACGTTCTGCAACTGATCGGAGAGCCGGTTCAGGTCACTGCCGAACAGCGCCCACACCACCTCCCGCTTGCTGAGGTGCTCGACCTCTTCGTAGCTCCGCTCCTCGCCGGTGAACCGCGCGTAGGTCTGGGTCAACTCCCCTTCCGCCTCCTGCGCCACGAAGAGGCCGTTCACGAGCCTTCCGAAGTCGTACCCGGTGGTGCCGTCCACCGGCCAGCTGCGGGGAAGTTGCTCGCCGCGGCCCAGGATCTTCTCCACCACGATCCACCGCCGCTTCGAATCATCCCGCAACCGCCTCAGATACCCCTCGGGATCCCTGAGGCCGTCGGGGTGATCTACGCGCAGACCGTCCCCCGGCTTGAGGATGCCCAAGAGGTAGTCGTGGTGCGCGTGATATACCCGCTCGTCCTCGATCCGCACGCCGACCAGCGAGTCGACATCGAAGAAGCGCCGGTAGTTCAGCTCCCGCTCCCGTGCCTGCCAGCGTGCCAGGCGAAAGTGTTGCGCCTGGAGCAGCCGATCGAGCCAGATTGGATCGGCGTTGACGGCCGCCACCAACAGATCCATGTCCCGTTCGGCAGCTTCACCAACAGCTGGGACGGCCGGAGCCGCCTTCTGGCCGAAGGTGGCGCGGAACTCACGACGCAGGGTGGTCAGGCTGGCGGGCGAGATCGGGTAGGTGGTCTCCCCCACCCTCACCACGACCCTCCTCCCGGTGCGGACTAGCCGAAGCTCGCCGGCCGCCAGCATCCGCCCGTAGCGTCGGGGCAGGAAGGGGAGCACCACTTTGCCAGTCGATCGCGACTCCCGGTCCCGCCACGAGATGTCGAAGAACCTCCCTCCCGCGCTGTGGGGACCGCGAGCCAGTGCCTCCTCCCACCAGTGATTGGCCGCCGCGATCGCCATGTGATTGGGCACCACGTCGGTCAGCAACTCCAGCCCCAGTTCCTCGAGCCCCCGGCGCAGCCTGCGGTAGCCCCGAAGGCCGCCGAGCGCGGGATCGACTCCGGTGGGGTCCGCCTGATCGTACCCATGGGGGCTCCCCGGAGCGGCGGTGAGGAACGGCGACAGGTACACGTGGCTCACCCCGAGCTGGGCGAGGTAGGGCAATACCGCGCAGACGGCATCGAAGTCAACCCCTCCGCGCAGCTGGACTCGGTAGGAGGCGATGATCGGCCGGACTGGCCGGCCATCCCCCGTGGAGGGGGCCGCGGGGGCAGCCGCCCTCGGCTGGACGCGCCTACCTATGGGACCCGCCCGCCGCTGGTCGTCCCTCGCCTTCGGCGACTGTCGCCACGGGCACTGCCGCCGGCCCGCTCACGCATCGGCTCCTGCCGGATTCCAAGATCAACTTCTCCTCCCACCAAGCAGATCGACGGGTCCACCCCCGAAGGCGCCGACCCTCCCCCATGGTATGGGCCCAGGGGCAGTCGGCAACGCCGCGTAGCAGCGTGACCCCGGCCAGGGGCGGTCGCGCCGACCCCGGTCGCTGCGCGTGCCTGGCCTGCGGCTGGCGGTGACCCTGCCACTTCGCGGCTTTCTGGCTGCCCCGGATTCCTGACGCTGCTCGCGATGGCGGCACCAGCCGGGGACACGGAAGAAGAGCGGACCCGGCTCCCTTCCCAGTGCCCGACACGTCGGCGGTGCTGGTTTCCGCCCAGCTCAGGGCGGGTTCTTGAAACCCAGATGGAAGGTCGGCGTTAGGCCACCTGCCCGAAGGTGCTGCGGGATCTGCAATCAGCACCGGGACAGGAGGTGAACGCCATGTGCGCAAGCTGTGGATGCTCGGAGCCGTATCAGAGGCACCAAGCAGAAGACATCACCGTGGATGACATCAAGGCCGCCGCGGCGGCCCACGACCTGACCCCCGAGCAGGTTGCCGAGAACATACTCAAGGCGGTGGCTCGGGATCAAGACCCGACGCTCGCCTGACCGATAGGAGCCCGCCCCGGAAGCCGATCCCAGGAGAGGCTCCGGGGGCGGCTCCTCAGGCGGCCCGGCGCGCCCGGCTCTGACGCCGGTCCCGGCGCAGCCGCGGAACCGCCCAATCGTCCCGCTCCGCGTCCAGGTCGGGGAAGAGTTCGCGCCGACGCGGCACCAACTCATCGAGGACGCTTGACTCCCACTCCAAGAGCGCGGCATGAAGGGCGAAGCTGGTCCGGGCGGCCCACACGGCCTCCGGAGCGATGACGCCCTGCGAGGCGCTCAACGCTTCGACCAGGGCGTTGCAGGCCCGGTGGCGGCCGATGCAGGACCCATTGAGGTGCCGCTCCTCCAAAAGGTTGAGGCACTTGTCGATCGCCTCCAAGAGCACCCGCGCGCGCCGTCGAGCTGGCGAGGCCACGGGGGCGTCGCCGGCGGCCACCTGATAGCAAGTGCCGACGCGATCATCAGCCGCGGTGACAATACTCATCGCATCTCCTGGTGAATTCGTCATTGCGAGGCGGCGGTCCCACAACGGGTGGGGACGCGCAGCGCTCTCTTCCTGCTTCGGAATAACGGCCACCATATGGGGCGGTTTCACCTCGGTTCGGCATCCCGCCGGAGCCGGGTAGTTGTTCTCGACGTGAAGTATTCGCCTCCTGAGTAGTCCATCTGTGAGGCTAGCCACCAGCCGAATCATTCGCTTCGCACACGCTCAAACGCGCGCACTAACCGCCTGTGGGACTATCTCTAGTGTTAGCTATTACTCAGTAAAAGATGGGCTTTTGTGCAACACACATGTTGACAGCTGTGCCGTTTTCTGTGGTACAGTGCGTGCGGTCAACAGCGGCCAATCGCCGTTGCACTAAGAGAGGTGAGTCATGACAAGAGCTGCGTTGAAGCCACCAACCATCAGAGTGATGGCCGTCGCGCCCCTTGCACCAGAGACCGCCATCGGGGTGGATGTGGAGGCCCTATATCAGGACCATTACGACGCGGTGATGCGCTATGTGCGGGCTCGCGTCGGCAGCAAGGAGACTGCCGAGGACCTGGTCGCAGACGTGTTCTGCCGCGCGCTGGGTGCCGCCACGAAGTACCGCGCGTTGCGCGAGACTCCGTTGCCCTGGCTGTACCGAATCGCGGCGCACCGGGTCGCCGATCACTACCGGCGTCAGCGCCCAGCGTGCGGGCTGGACGCCGCCGCAGAAGTGGTGGCGACCGGTCCCGGGCCGGACGACGTGGTGCTGCAGAAGCTGGCGGTCACCCAGGTGTGGGAGCTCTCGCAGGGCCTGCCCAAGAGTCAGCAGCGCGCGTTGTGGCTCCGCTACGGCCGGCAGCTGGAGCTCAGCGAGATCGCGCAGCGGATGGGCAAGTCGGTCGAGGCCGTCAAGCTGCTCATTCATCGTGCCGTCAAGCACCTGCGCTATGTGCTCACCGCTGAGACCACCGGCAGGGTGGCCGGAGTGGAGGCGCACGCGCAGGCAACTTCGCGCCGAGGATCGGGTGTGCGGCGGCCCGGCCGGCAACTCGCCCGCACCGGCGCTTGAGCCGTGCCACCGCACGCAGCTGGCAGGCGGCGCAAGGGAGTTGCGACGTCCCCCCACGAACTCTCGATCGAAGCCTCTACCCGCGCCAGTTCCCCGGTCCCGGATGGCCCAAACTCAGCCGCCAGCAGAGCCTCGGACGCAGCGAGTTCCACCTCGGTTCGCTCCGTACCATGGGAGTCGGGGACAAGCGGCTGACGAGGAGCGCTGCCGGTGCACTACGCCATCTGACCGGGTCCCGCGCCGAAGGGCTGGTCGGCCTCAGACGGGGGCGGCGGCGCCCCTGCGCAACCAGCTCGACCCCGGCGAAACCCTAGCCGAGACCGCCCGCCCGCTCGCCGGCCAAGAGGTCGGCGACCTGGGCAAGGGCGTCCAGCTGGTGCTCG
>JAKABA010000088.1:13729-14144 GCA_021802115.1 bacterium
CCGCGGAGACGGATTAGGCGGAAGTTCCTGGGGATGTTGAACTGAATCGAGTTCAAGAATTGGCTGGCAGGTAGCCACTCCGAGCTTGACAAGCGGTATGTAAGCTGGTAGCATTGTCGCGTGGCCAAACCGCGTGGCAACTCGATGCACATCGACCGCATCTCCAGCCATCAGGGCACCCACATCAGCTACCTGCTCCGCCAGTCCTACCGGGACCAGGGCAAGGTCAAGCATCGCACCCTCGCCAATCTCACCCCCCTGCCCATGGCGGCCATCGACGCCATCCGCCAAGTCCTCAAGGGCCGCCCGGTCGGAGACCTGGAGGAGGCGTTTGAGGTCCTGAGCTCCAAGCCCCACGGCCATGTGCTGGCGGTGTTGGGGACCCTGCGCCAGCTGGGTTTGGACCGGGTGCTGG
>JAKABA010000089.1 GCA_021802115.1 bacterium
GCGTGGCTGGCGGGTGCCATCGGTGCGGGGATGATCCCGTGGTGGATCTGGGACCATGCATTGCCGGCCCAATTACTCCACTTCCTGGAGCTCCCGTACTTTCCGGGGGGAAGGTCCATCGGCGCCTTGTTCCCGGGGTCCGGTCACTCCGAGCTGTACCTGGTCGGTCTGGCGGGGGCGATTGCGCTGGGCACGGCCGTAGCGTGGCGCTCGCGCCGGTGGCGCTGGGCCATGGCTGCAGTGGTCTACGGCAGCTTCATCGTCAGCTCTCGGGGACTCAGCTACTATTTCATGCCGCTGTTCTGGCTGAGCCCGGCGGTCCTGCTGGGGTCGTGGCGGTGGGGCAACTCACAGCCGCAGGTGGCGTCGGAGCTGGCGCTCGGGTCATGACCATCCCTTCCAGTTGGCCCACCCAGTTGCTGAGGCCGTGGCCCTCGGAACGCCACGCACCTCTTCTCGCGGCGGGCCAATAAGTCGACGCCGGTCGACGACCGGGCGGAGGTAGCAGGGGGGTGGGGCAAGGGCCGCGAGTCGCCGCGACACACGATAGGGAGGAGAGCTGTCGTTCATGCCTCCCGGGGTGCGTCCCGCCGACAGACAACCTCGCTGACCGCCGGGACGGCGGGGCCCAGCACGGCCCCGTATCGGTGTCGGTTGGGGTGGCTCCCCCACTCCCTGGGGTGCGGAGCGATGGCTCAGTCACCCGGTTCAGGAGCGGAGCAGCGCGGCGCTTGCCATCAGGAGCCAGGACGGTGGCTTGCGACATCGACCGGCGGGGTTCGGACGGGCGTGCGACTTTGGGCCTGCTCGAATCGCGAGCACTTGTTTGGTCTGCGTGCCCCTCGGGACCGCGCCATGAAGTCGCGTGACCAGATGGGACCGCTTGGCTGTCCAGCGACCCTTTGTGAAGACCGGTTGGGATAGGGCGAGGCCCAGTGGTGCTGGCCCCGTCGGTGTGCCGGGCTGGTAGAAGGGTACTTGCCAACATTGACAACCGCCAGCGCTACAGTTGGGCTCGGTGATTGGGTGGTTCGGGGCGGGTGGCCCTGGGGAATGGCGAGTTTCGGCGGCGAGGCTGCACGGCGCCGCGTCGAGGCGCCAAGTACCCGGGAGTCGCCGGGTCACGACGTCCGCGGACGTGGAGCGCCTGCCTTTGGCAAGGGCAATCTGGGCCGATGGGGATGAAGACCGGGTTCCGCGAGTGATTCGGGGTGGCTGACAATCGGCCGCCCGTGACTGGGTCCCAGTCGCCAAGCGTTCCCCGCCGACTCCGGCCTTGGCTGCTGGCCGGAGTCGGCGGAGTCCTGCTAACGGTACTGCTGGCGGTGGTGGCGGTCGGCACCGGTGCTCGCTACTCTCAGCAGGTTCTGCCTCCGGCTGCCAAGTCGGCCGTGGTGAATCCGGTGACCGGGGCGGTGGGCCAACTCGCCACGGTGGTCATTCTGGGAGGAGCGGAGCTGCTCTTGGTGCTGGTCGTCATCTTCTTCCCATGGGGCGATTTCAAGCACCTGGGCAAGGCGACTCCGGTTCCGGTCGTGATGCGCAGGCGGGACTCGCTCAAGCTGGTAGGGCTGGCGTTCGCGATGCTCATCACACTGGTGGTCCTGCTGGCCATCGGCCTGAAGCGGCGCAAGCGTCCATTCCACTTGGCGGGGGCGACGAATGCGACGTCCAATCCGGGACACCCAGGGGTCGCGGTGGGGTCCATCACGGTCGGATCTGATCTTTTGGCGGCCACGGCAGCGGTGCTGGTGGTCCTGGCGGCGGCAGGCGCGCTCCTATATCTGCGAGCCCGGCGCAACCGGCATTGGCGGTCCTTGACCGCGGGCATGGCGCCCAATGCCAGCCTGGCAGAGGAGCTGGCCCCAGCGATGACCGGGGGGTTGGAGGAGCTGTCCCACGGCCGCGACGCGCGGTCCGCGGTGATCCTGGCCTATCTCGGGCTCGAGCGGACCCTCAGCCGCAACGGGCTCCCCCGTCGCCGCTCCGAGACCCCGCTCGAGTATCTGGAACGTGCCCTGCAGGGGATGGACCTCAACCGCACCGACCTCGTTCGGTTGACCGAGCTGTATCAGGCTGCCCGCTACTCTGCCCACCCGGTCGATCCGAGCATGCGTCAGCAGGCGGAAGCGGCGCTCCGCAGCCTGCGTGATCAGCTGCTGGGGCAGGGCCCGGTACCGCAGTTGCTCGGCCGACCCGGTGGGGAGTAGGGTTGGGCGGTGGGTTTCGGACCGGACGAGCGCCAACGCGGCCGGTTGGTGGACCAAGCGCGGTCTCAGACGTTCCGGACCGCTCTTCGAGGTGGGCGGCAGGGTAGGGCTGGCCGGGGTGACGGCGTTCCCGGAGGCCGATCACCGATGCGGCGCCACCTCACCGGGGTGGTCGAGCTCTTCGTTCTCGCCAGTCTCGTCACCGGCGCCCTCTTCTTCCATGGCGGGGTCCCACACCAGGATCTGCTGCGCGCCTACATCCTCTTCAGCTGCCTGCTGGTCGCCTTCTACCTCGTCCAGCTGGCCCGTCACAGTGGCGATCCCGCCGCCACCGGGCAACCTCGTCCCAGCCGTCCCCATCCGTCGGAGGTCCCCGGGGAACTTCTGGCGGTCGCGGACACCCTGCGGGCCGCCAGCGCGAGCCGGCCGGATTTCGACCGGGCCGTGCGGCCATGGATCAGGGAGCTCGCGCTGGATCGGCTGGCGCTGGTCGGAATCGACGCCCGGCGGGACCCGGAACGAGCCGCCGCCCTCATCGGACGAGATCTCACTGAACTAGCCTTCAGCTCCGGACCGTCGGTGGCGAGGGTCCAGGACCGCGGCCCCTCGTTTGCCCAGATGGCAGAGTGGCTGGACCGCCTGGAGGGAGTCGGTCGGTGAGCAACCTGCTGGAGCTGCGCCAGGGCTCGGCCGCGATCCTGGATGAGGTGGAGAGGGCGGTGGTGGGCAAGCGCTCCGTCTTGGAGCTGGTGCTCGTGGGGATGCTCGCCGACGGGCACGTTTTGATGGAGGACTTCCCCGGGCTGGCCAAGACCCTCATCGCGCGCTCCTTCGCAATGGCCACCGATCTGGAGTTCTCCCGAATCCAGTTCACCCCGGATCTGATGCCGTCGGACATCACCGGATCCTCCATCTTCAATCAGCGCACTGGCGACTTCGAGATGCGCAACGGGCCGATCTTCGCCAACCTGGTGCTGGGCGACGAGATCAACCGCTCCCCCCCCAAGACGCAGGCGGCGCTGCTGGAGGCGATGCAGGAGCGACAGGTGACGATTGAGGGGACCAGTCAGGCTCTGCCCCACCCGTTTCTGGTGCTGGCAACGCAGAACCCGATCGAGTATGAGGGCACCTACCCACTTCCGGAGGCCCAGCTGGATCGGTTCCTGATGCGCATTGGGGTGGGCTACCCCTCCCGCGAGCAGGAGCAGCAGATGCTGGACAGTCGTCGGCGCCGGCGCGCGGATGAGCTGCAGCTCCGCCAGGTCGTCGATCGGGAGCAGTTGCGGAGGATGCAACAGGCTCTCGAGGACATCCACGTGGAGCCCGACCTGGAGTACTACATGGTGGATCTGGTCGCGGCGACCCGGAGCCACCCCGGCGTTCAGGTGGGGTCGAGTCCGCGCGGGTCGCTGGCTTTGCTCAAGCTGTCCCGGGGCCGCGCGGCCCTCAGCGGTCGTGACTACGTCACCCCTGACGACGTCAAGTCAATAGCGATTCCCGCCCTCTGCCACCGGATCACTCTGCGTCCCGAGCTCTGGGTGCAGCGGGTCCGTGCCGAGGACATCATCACCGAGTGTCTGGAGCGAGTCGCGGTTCCGGCCACGGTGGGCGGTCAGGCGAAGGTCGCGGCTCCGGAGGCGTGACCGCTCGACCCAGCCCCCGGCTGCTCGCCTACGTCACTCTGGTCGCGCTCCTATTGGTGGGGGCGCTGGTGTTGGCCCGGCCGGCCCTGGTCGCGCTCGCAGCGCCGTTTGCCCTCTGGCTGGTGGTGGGAGCGGCACTGGTGGAGAGGCCCGAGGTGGTGGCGGAGCTGGAGCTGCACGATGAGCGGCCCGTGGAGGGGGAAATCGTCACTATCGATTGCGAGGTGGTCGTTTATGGACGGGTGGGGGGGCTCCAGGCGGTCCTGGATCTGCCAGCCGGTCTGGACCCGGTTGGCAGGGGATGCTCCGTCCGACTGCTGCCCAAGGAGGCCGAACCGGCGCGGGTCACCTTCGAGGCTCGGCCCGTGAGGTGGGGGGTGTATCGGCTGCCCGCGCTCAGCGTCACAGCCGCTGACCCATTCGCCCTCTTCGGGTTCTCCGGGAGCGCGGGTGTGGCGCAGCGGGTGCGCGTGTACCCGCGCTGGGAGCGGGTTCGCCAGCTGGTGCCGCCCTTGCGCACCCAGGTGTACGCCGGCAATCGGACGGCACGCCAGCACGGCGAGGGGTTGGAGTTCGCCGATATCAGATCCTTCCTGCCCGGCGACAGGGTGCGTCGGATCAACTGGCGGGTCACCGCCCGGACCGGGGTTCCATTTGTCAATGACTTCTCCCTGGAGCGGAATTCGGACGTGATCCTCTTCGTCGACAGCTTCAGCGAGATGGGGGTGGGGCGGGACTCCCTGCTGGCGGTGGCGGTCCGAGCCGCGACCGCAATCGCGGATGGGCATCTTCGGGAGCGGGATCGGATCGGGGTGATCGGATTCGGGGGGCTGCTGCGCTGGCTGCTCCCCGGCATGGGGTCGCAGCACCTCTACCGAGTCGTGGAGACCCTGCTCGACACCGAGGTGGTCGCCAGCTACGCCTGGCGTGCCATCGACGTCATCCCCCCCCGGGTCCTGCCGCCCCAGGCCACCGTGGTGGCGCTCAGCCCGCTATTGGATCCCCGCAGCGTCGGCGCTCTGGCCGACCTGCAACATCGTGGCTTCGATCTCTTGGTGGTGGAGATCGCTGCGGAGAGTCTTCTGGGGCCGGCCGCTCGCCAGGTGGATCCGCTGGCGATTCGGTTCTGGAGCATGCTGCGCCAGGCGCGCCGTCGCCGCCTGCAGATGACCGGCATTGCAGTTGTCCAGTGGGAGCCCGGGGAACCGCTGGAGCCAGTTCTGGCCCAGGCCAGGGAGTACCGCAGATTCGCACCTCGATTCATCGCCTCGTAACGTTCGGCCTGGCGGTCCTGCTGGGAGGGGTCGCCCTCGCCTACGTGGCGATTGAGGCCCATGGGTTGAACCTTGCTGCCCTGCTGGGGGTGGGGAGCGCTGGCCTGGCCCTGCTGCTGGTCGGGATGGGGCTCAGTTGGCGGCCCGGGGTCGCGTTGGGCCTGCTGCCGTTGGGGGCCGCCGTGGCCACGGTGCTGGTCCTGCGGGGGCCCGTCATCCTGGCCCCGCTGCTGGGCGCCATCCTGCTGGTCATGACCGAGCTCGGGTTCTGGGCGGTTGACGAGTCCGCTCCCCGAGTAGGTTCAGCAAGGCTTCGAATCGTGCTCGCCACCCGCACCGCAGCGATGGCGGTCCTGGGATTTGTGCTGGGGCTGGTGGTGCTGGCTCTGGCCGGCCTGCGGGCCTCCGGTGGCCTCGACGTCACCCTGATCGGGAGCTTGGCGGCGGTCGGAGTGCTGGCGCTGGCGGTGTTCCTGCTTCGAGCCGGCGTCCGACGCGAGCCGGACTGAACCAGGCTGCGCCAACGCCCTCAGCCGGGCGGCGTCACCTGCTGGGATGCCGGCTCACGCGGGCCGCCTCGCCGCCCGTCGGATCCGCACCGGGACGAGTGCCTCCACCTCAAGACTGGCGACCGGGTCACCCACCATCACGGTGGTCATCGCAGTCGGGGCCAGATAGCGGGCGGCCGCAGCGTGGACGGCCTTGGCCGTGGTCTTCTGCAGCTGGCTCGAATACTCCTCCAGGTAGCGGTGGTCGAGCCCGCGAGCCCGGACCTGGGCCAGGGCGCTGGCCAGCCCCGCCTGGGTCTGGAGCATGATCACCCTTGAGCCGGCCAGGTAGCTCGTAGTGGTTGCAAGCTCGCTCTCGGGCACGTCGACGGTGCAAAGCCGCGCCAGCTCGTGCAGCAGCTCGCCATAGGCGGCGCCGGTCACCTCGGTTCTCACCTCCATGCTGGCGACGGCGAACCCATCTCGGAGGTGGTTCTCCAAACGGGCGTGGGGGCTGTAGGTGTAGCCCTTGTCCTCCCTCAGGTTGTTCATCATCCGGGAGGTGAAGCCTCCTCCCAGCACCGCGGTGGCCACAGTCAGCGCGACGTGGTCGGGGTGTCCCTGTCCGGGGCCGCTCGTTCCCAACATGACCACTGTCTGCACCGAGTCAGACCGCGGGATGAAGGTGACCTCGGACGCCTTCAGGGGGCGAACCGCCGGCACCGTCGGCACTCGGCGCGGCCCGTTCCAATCGCTGAAGGCACGGCGGAGCCGGGATGTGGTTCGGCGCGGGTCGACCGCTCCGACGACCGTGATCTGCGCGCCTCGGGGGGTGAAGGTCTTCTCGTACAGGTCCAGGATCGCCCGGCGGCTGGCTACCTTGACGGCGGTGTCGCTGGGCGCCGGGCGACCGTAGGGATGGGGACCGTACACCAGCCCCTGCAGTGCCTCGCCGGCGGGGAATTGAGCGGTCGCCCGCGCCATCCGCAGACCGTCTAGGAGCTTGGCCCTTTCGGTAGCCAGGTCGGCCGTCGGGAAATGGGGCCCCTCCACGACTTCCGCGAGCAGGTGGTAGAGGTCCTCCTCCGCCTCCGACAGGGCGGCGGCATGGAGGTACAGGCGGTCCTCGTCCTGGTGGACCTGAAGGGATCCACCCAGATCCTGAACCCGCTCTGCCAGTTCGGCCTGATCCATCGAATCGGTGCCCAGTGGGATCCCCATGGCCAGCAGCTCCGAGACCGCTGCAGAGGGCCCGATCGCAGTCCCCGCTGGAACGCTGAGGCGGAATTCCACGCGCGGCACACTCGGGCGCGAAACCACCATGATCGAGACGCCGTTGTCCAGCGTCGTCTGGTGGACGCGACCGATTCGCAGGGGCGGCACCGGCTCCGGCCGGGGCACTTCCCGCAGGGCGTCGGGCTCGCTCGGGGCCAGCTGACTCACGTCCTCCTCCGGGACTGTTTGGGATCCCAGTGCAGCACCGTGGAGCGGGACTGCTGCAGCCAGCTCCGCACCGCGCGCGCGACGTCGGCGGCGGTGACCGCTCGGTAGCGCTCTGGCAGTTCGTCCACGAGCTCGGGTTGACGATGGATCGCCGCCATCACCCCCAATTCACGCAGCCGGCCGAGCCGGCTGTCATTGTTGGCGTGGTAGGAGCTGAGCTCCCGCCTTCTGGCGCGCTCCACCTCCTGCTCCGTCGGGCCCTCCGCGGCGAAACTGGCTAGCTCCTCATCGAGAGCATCGAGCGCGGCCGCGGTGCTCACCCCCGGCCTGGGGGTGGCTTCGAGGGTGAAGAGGGCAGGGCCAAGGAACTCGAAGGAGTCGCCGATGGGGTAGTGGGGTCCGCCTCCCACGTGCAGCAGCAGCTCGCGCCCCTGCACCAGGGACCGCTGGAGCCTGGAGGAGCGCCCATCCGTCAGGATCCGTGCCGCCAGCGCCAGGGGCAGATGGTCCTCGTGTCCGAATGGGGCGGTCGGGTACCCCACCGCAAGCTGCGGGGTCGGGGCCAAGGGGTCCTCGCGATGAAACTCCCTCCTCGAGGTCGGCAATGGCTCGTCGAGCTGTGGCGTGGGCGGCTCCTCGCGCGAGGCCACCTGCCCGAGGTGGCGCTCCACCAGCGCCTTGGCTTGATCAACCTCGAAGTCGCCCGTCAAAACCAGCGTGGCGTTGCCAGGCCCGTACCAGGTCCGATAGAAGTCGCGGGCGTCCTCGACCGTGGCCGCCTCAAGGTCGGCGAATTCGCCGTAGTAGTTGTGGCAGTTGGGGTAGGTCGTGAAGGCGTACTGGGACAGCCACAACCAGGAGAAGCCCCCGTACGGTTGATTGAGGACGTTGCCCCTCACCTCCTCCTCGACGACATCGACCTGATTGCGCAGGGTCTCCTCATTCAGGTCGAGGGAGCCCATCCGGTCCCCTTCCAGGAAGCAGGCCATCTCCAGGGCGGACGCGGGGAGCACCTCGAAGTACGCCGTGTAGTCGTGACGGGTGAATCCGTTCAAGAGGCCGCCGGCGGAGTTGATGAGGTTGCCGAAATGGGGCTTGGGTACGCGATGGGTCCCCTGGAACATGAGGTGCTCGAACAGGTGGGCGAACCCGGTCCGACCCTCGGGCTCCAGCCTGAAACCGGCGCGGTAGAAGACGCCCACACCCACCGTGGGAGACGAACGCTCGGCGCTCAGGACCACCTCCAGCCCATTGCCGAGAAAGTAGGTGACCAGCTCCGGGGGCCGTATCGTGACCGGGCCGGCCGACCCTGGATGCGAACTCATGGTGTCAGATGCTACCAATGGCGACCACTTGGGGATCGCCACCGCGACCGCGCCAGGTGGTTGCCCCCTACCCACCTGATGCCGGTGTGGATGCGCTACGGCAAAGCGCGCAGGCGGCGGTCGTGCACCGTGCCCGGCGTTCGGTCGATCCCGTCGACAAGCTGCGAGGGCCAGCTTGGAGGTCGTACCCTCCGGGAGGGCGGTGCTCCGCCCGGCCGAGCACGGAGATGGGCGCCGGGTGAGCGCGCACAAGCGCAACAGCTCAGCTGGGCGAATCCCGGGAACTACGTCGGGACCGCGCGCGGGCATGAACCGAATGGCCGGCGCAATCTTGGTGAGCTCGCGGACGATCACCAGCGCCGGTTAGACGGCACCTCTTCCGAGGGCACATCACAGTCGGGACCGGGGGCCGCCGGCCGACCGCGGAGACGGATTAGGTCACTTTGACTGGTTTCTGCCGTGAAGACCGGGGCCGGCAGCCGCGGGACCGTCGAGGGTCGTGCGGCTTGTCGCGGCGATTCATCGTCCCCGGTGATTCAGCCCGATGTCGGATGCGGTGGAAGTGATGTTCACTGCTGGTCTCGGTGTCGCGGGACTCGTGCGACCGCGCCGAACAGTCGGCCCTAGGGTCTTGGGGTAGGTCCCGAACCCAGCCTCAGGCATCCCGCGCGCCTCCGGTCTCGGGGCTTTCCTTGTAACGATCCGCTGACGGGAGCCGCGGCCAGCGATGCAGTGCGACTGGACCTGCTAATGTCCGCCAGCGGAAGGGAGATCGGCAAGCAAGTGTGCGTGCTTGCCGCAGGCAGCGGTGGTGGACGTTTGTCGGCACCGCCGTGGCGGGAGTGGACGGGGCTGTTGAACGGGTGGTGGCACGCGCGGTGGATCCCTGCCGGAGCCAACCTCGCCTTGGGTGGGTGCTGGGCGAGTGTGCCGTGGCCGATTCGTGACTGTCGGGTGAACCCCGCACGACAGCTGACGCACTTCGGGTCGGCAACCATGGCCGGGTTGCGTGAGGGGACGGTCCCAGGCTGCGGTGGGAACGCTCGGCCCGATTGGGGGGGCAGGTCTTGAAGCGAGCTGGGGCCCCGGCGGATTCGGAAGCTGGTGCGCCAGGTGGCGTCGAGCCCTCCGCGGACCTGCGACCGATCCCGGCTCCCGTGCTGCTGTGGACCCGCCGCTGCAAGAGTCGGCGGCAGGAACGTAGCATCGCGGGGCCCCGCACGACCTTGCTGCGCCCACACGGCTCCATAGCTGGACCTCCCTGGTCGAGGCCGCCGCGATGTGGACACTCAAGGCGGCGACGGGCCGGCCACGTGCGGACACCGACTGTCCGATCGTGCCTTCGGGCACTACTGCCTGATGCGATTGGCGCCGACCCCACGTGGTAGTGGGGTGGTGGTCGGGCGGACTGGGCGCTCCTCGACGACCGTCGGCGCGAGGCACAGTTCGCACAGTAGGCGCCGGCTCAGTCGACACGGTCCTTGGCGGAAGCGAGAACCTGGCTGGCGGCATCAGCTTCCAGATCCGCGGGCGCGGTGGAGGCGGCCCTGCCGTGGCGCCGGCTAGTCAGATGGTGCCGCGGACGGATGCGGAGCGAGCGCGCCAGGAGGAGAGCGCCCGTCCCCCCCACCGAGGTGCGGAGGCGGCGATTGATGGCCCCTATTAATAGGTGTGTTCGGCTTGCCCCATGCCTCGGGCTCGCCGCCGCGATTGCCCTCGCGGCGGCTGCCGCGACACCGGGCTTGGTCCTGGCCGCGGCACCGTCCACCCCGATACCCGTGGCAGCGGGTGCGCGACTTCCCAACTCCGCCTCGGCGGCAAATGGCGGGACGAGTTTCATCTGCCCGGTTGGTGGGACGCTGACCACGGCGCATTTGGTCCCCAACCTGCGGCCGGATCCGGTGCTCGGTAGCGGGGCCGACTCACTACTCGGTCAGCCCGCGATCACCACGACCCCGGCCGGCCTGCCCGCAGGCGAGATCGGGATCTCGGGTGCTGCTGCGACGACCGGAAGTCCTGCGAGTCCAGCGCCTGCCAGCTCGTTTGCGGCCGGCTTCGCGGCCACCACCGAGCTCTATGAGGTGCCCAACAGCAGCACCGGCGGGCCGGCGCCGGCTGGCTCGCCCGGAGCGTTCGACGCATTCCAGGGGGCTCCGCTGGCCGCGCTGCCCTCAGGGAGGTTCACCCACGCCGCCGGGGCATTCACCGGCGCTGGGCTCCCCTACGCACAGCTGTTCCCGATCGTGGGCGGAGCTGCTGCCTTCAGCGATCCGTTGATTCCCGGTGGGGTTACGACACGGGTCACCTACCAGAGCTACATGACCGACCGGACTGCGTGGACGATCGGCGACCAGCCCGCCTCCCAGTGTGGTGCCGGGCGGGAATATGCGGTTCTCACATTCTCGATCTCGCCATACGTGGGCCATCAGCTGGTGGTGGGAGAGGCCTACGCCGCTTACCTCCTGGTCCGGAACACCAGTGCCACTGAACCTCTGGCGAATCACCTCTGGTACTTCCAGGCAGCCGCCCCCGCACGGCCTCCGGCATCGCTGACGGTTTCGGTGACCAACGATGCTTCCGGCACGGGTCTGTACCAACAGATCGCGCAGGCGCGATCCCCGGGCGTCCCGGTGACCTTCAAGGTCAGTGTCTCCAACACCAGCCCGGTCGAGGAGACGATCAGGTCGATCTCGGAGAGCTACCGCGGAGTGTCGCGACCGGCCTGCCCGCAGGATCTGGGCTTGGTCCTGAGCCCGGGTGCGGGGCTCGTTTGCGCAGTTGATCCAGGGGCGCAGTCACCTCCGGCCGGTGAGACCGTCACGAACGCGGTCACCGTGACGGTCAGTGATGCTGGCGGGCGCGGCTCCACGGCGACAGGCGTCTCCTTCGTCAGCACCGCTGCCGCGCCGAGCACCCCCGAGGTTTCGGTCGCCGTCGTTGCCGGCACCGCGGGGTATGGGCCATCCGAAGTCGACCCGACCGCTAACGCCCCGTTGCCTCTGCGCGTGGTCGCTCGCAATGACGGGGCCGTCCCGGAGGTGATCAAGTCCGTCACGGAATCAGACGGTCTCGCGCGCGTCCGGGTCTGCACTCAGGACTTCGGCCTGGATCTGGCGGTGGGCGATTCTCTCTCGTGCAGGTTCCAGTCGCCGGAGGGTCCCCCTCGCGCCGGGCAGCACCGCGCTTACACCGTGACGGTGGTGGTGGCTGAGCGGGGGAAGCCGGCGGACACCGCAGAGGGATCGGGCGTGGCGAGCGTGACCACCGCCCCGGCGGCGCCCGCCTTGAAGGTGAGGGTGAGGCTGCGCAATGACGCCGGAGGCCGGGGTAGGTACTTGGCTACTGAGGAGGCGTCGACCCCTGGAGCGGACGTGCCCTTTCTCTTGACCATCACCAACGACGGCGCGGCCGTGGAGGAGATCACCCAGGTCTCGGACCACCATGGGGGAGTCGATATGCCCGCGTGTCGAAGCCTGGACGGCCGCATGCTGGGCGTTGGCGAGGTGCTCTCCTGCGGGTTCGTCTTGCGGGGCTATGCCCCCGGCTGGGGCCAGACCGCCGACAACACCGCCGCCGTGGTCGTGTCCCAGCCCGGCGACCCGGGGAACACGGCCGATGGGGCCGATGTCTCGTCGGTCAAGACCGCCGCAGCGGCTATCTCTGTGACGGTGGCGGTGAGCGCGATGAAGGTCGTGCCCGGCCAGACCGTCACCTACACCCTCCGAGTCACCAACAGCGGGACTGCGCCGGCGCGAGATGTGCAGGTCACGGACGTGCTCTCCGGAACGGCCGCCTTCGTCGTTCTTGACGGCACTGGCGGGTCCACGGACTCCTTTGCCGGCCGCCCTGTTGAGCGCGTGAACAAGGTCGGGGTTGCCACCTACCGGTGGCGTTACCCGAGCCTGGGAGCCGATGGGGGAACCGCCATCGTCGTTTACAAGGTGACCGTCTTGGGCCCGGGGCCCGTGCCGCCGGAGCCGAGTGACTCGTTTGTGGTCATGGACACTGTCAGCGTCGGACCTTCGGCGGCATGCGCTCCCCAAGGGTGCACCGCCTCGACTACGAGCATCCTCGCGGCCCCGGTCGGCACGGTGGGCGCGGCCAGCACACGTGGCCCCGGGGCTCCCGGGACCGGCGCCGCGATGCCCCTGTTGCCGGCGGGTACGTTGATCCTTCTCGGTGGGGTCCTGATCTGGGCGGGAAACTTCTGCCGGCTCTCCCGCACGACGCCCGCCTTGGCGATTCCGCGCAGAGCTCGATGCCGAGGAGACCAGATGGAGTGGGGCGGGCGGTGCTCGGCCCGTCCGCGGCAAGCAACGGCGAAGGGTCCGCTCCGTTTGGCTGAAAGGCTGGGCCCACGCGGTTTCACCGCCGCGAGCGGCCGTTGGGGCCGGGCTCGCGCGGGCACGGGTGGCTTCGGAGCGGGCATCTTCCGCCCGGCTCTCACGAAGCACGGACCACTGCAGCGCCCCACCGGCCCGGAATGGCACCGCGGCGGTGTGGCTACTTCCTTGGCCGCCGTCCGGGCTCCGCCCAGGTGGTGCGCGACGGCTACTGCCGTCTGGCTTCGGGCCAGCCCGTGCGTGGCTAGCATCCATGGTCCGGGCGCACCTCCGGGTCAATCCATCGCCGACATCGAGGGGATGAACTTGGCTGTCGCTCGGTGGTGGTGGTGAGGCGACTATTCGGCGGACCTTGGATAAGCTCCGGGCGCATCGCCCATGTGACGATTTCGTGAGATGGCGTTTCTTGGCCGCTTCCAGCACCACAGGACCGTCAGATCCTGTTAAAGTCGGGTCTACGTCCTCGGGAGGGACGCAGAGCGAGATGGCGACACCTGGTGCAGGGGTGCTGCGGTCACCCCCACGTCTCGGCACCAGCGCCTGAAAGGAGCGACAGATCTGATGGAAGGGAGTTCTCACCGGTTCCAGCGCCGGCATCCCCGCTGGCAGCGCACCCTGGTGCAGCGTTACGTCTTGCTCGCGGGAGTGGGTCTGTGGCTCACCGGCCTCGCCCTGATCGGGACGTCCGAGGTTGCGCTGGCCGCAGGGAGCAGCTGCACAGCCCCAGCCGTGGCTAGCGGTGGTATCGCCAAGAACATCAACACCAGTGAAGGCTGCAACGTCGCGGGTGGGTCCGAGGGGCTGCCCGCGACGGGCTACATCAGCGTCGGCATTCCTGCCAGCGACACGTCGGGTGTCGTCACCATGGTGGACGCCTTTCAGGCGGTGGGCCTGCAGGGCACTTCCAAATCCGATCAGAACTACACCGGCAACTACCTGCTGACCTTGTCGTCCTGCACCACGGGAGTGTCCGCCACGTCTCCGGGCGACTACGACATCACCGCTTACCCGGCCAAGGAGTCCTATCCAACCCCCCCGCCATACTCTGGAGCGCTTCCCACCATCACGGCAACCGCGGGCGCGACGGTGAGCTGTGAGTACTCGATCGGCTCGGGCACGCCAACGATCACTCCCCCTGACATGCCTTTCGGAAGTGGCGTGAACTCGATTTGGGCCACATTCGGCACGTCGTTCAGTTCGTCCAACTTTACCCAGAGCCGATCCAATTCCGTGAAGCTGTTCGGGACCACGCCAACACCGACGCCGACGCCGACGAGCACGCCGACACCGACGAGCACGCCGACACCGACCAGCACGCCGACACCGACCAGCACGCCGACGCCGACCAGCACGCCGACACCGACCAGCACGCCGACGCCGACGAGCACACCGACACCGACGAG
>JAKABA010000090.1 GCA_021802115.1 bacterium
TGACATAGCCCGCCACACGACTTTCTCCCGACGGCCTGCTCTCATCCGAGTCGCTCCGGAGAGCGTCAACAGCACTGATTGGGAAGCGCCGCTCCCTTCCGACCCACACGACTTCGATCCTGCCGGTGTCAGCCCATCTGCGAAGCGTCAGGGGATGGATACCCAGACGCCGTGCAGCAGGACCGAGGCGGAGCATCTCTGGTCTACTTGGCAGCATAGCTATAGCATAGCATTGTTACTAGATTTGGGCTACGGTTCGCTACCCTATAGCCATCCCGATCCGACGGGCGTCAACTGCCTCGGAAGGTTGGCGGCCGGAGCGAACTGGCGGGGCCTCTCCAGCCTCGCCAGCTACGCCGTCGCCCTCGATTGGATGGGCAACCAGGAAATCGACGAGCACTTCAGGCCCGCGCGAGCCCGGACATGCACAGCAGCGGAGGCGCGGCGGCTGTCCGGCCTTGACGCCGGATCCGCTCGGCACGCCTTTCCCGCCGGCACCACGCCCCCCTGGGCGACATCCTTGGGGCACAGCGGCACGCCGTGATCCACGATCCCGCCAGGATCGTCCGACAGGCAACGGCGGCCCGATTCGCGCGCGTCGACGACGTCGACGACGGGTTGGTGCTCGTCTGGGAACACGATGACGTCCCGGTCGCGCGCGGCGTCCTTGTGAAGTGCCGGCGGCGGGGACGCCCCGGACGGTCGGTGATGGCAGGCCTCTGGAGCCGCCTCAGGACGGGCCAACGGCAGGAGACCCTGTGGATCTTGGCCTCGGCCCCCCGATGCCAGCCGTGTTGCGACGGGTGACGATGACACCGGCGTATCGCTTTGTCGCCGTGTCTGCTTCCGGTTCGCTGCTCGCCCGGAAGGCTCCCCGGCGTGGTCGCTGACCCGGGGCCGATTCCCGCAGTAGCCACCCCACCGCGATAGGGTCCCGTCCGAGCGGCCCCGCTCATCGGCCCCAGCACCGCTCCCCCACCAGAGCCACCCCCAGGCGGGATGCTCGGAGCTGCTGCGCGACGCGCGCGTCAGCAGCGCCCGTAGCCCTGTGCAGGACCCGGCTCCGAGGCGCGACGCTGGGCTCGCGCGGTGCCGTCCCTGGACATCGAATCCCGAGTGCGGATCGCTCCCCTCCTTTCCCGCGGCCTCGTCCCACCCCACATCCACGGCGGCACCGCGGCTGACTGTAAAGCCGTTCCACACGAACGAGGGGCGCAGCGGCCCAAACCCCAAACTCGGTGGAACTAGTACGACCTCCCCGCTACTCTTGTGATGGCCCCGGCTGCGACACCCTGTGGATGTCGGGCCACCGCTCCGGAGTCTCGCCTTCCCGGCAGGGCCCGCTAAGCGGTCCAGATCGTCTGCTACAGTACGGCGTCGAGGAGCGCCTCCGGCCGGCCGGAGGCCATTCGATACGCCTTGAGCCAGCGGTGGGCATGCTGCTGCCCTCCGCCGCGAGACACAGCGTCGGCGCCCGACGGCGCTAAGAGGGAGGACTGACATGCGCTGGACGATGGCATCAGATCGGGTTCCGGAAGCCTGGTACAACGTCGTTCCGCATTTGCCAGATCCCCTGCAGCCTCCACTGCACCCCGGAACTCGTGAGCCGGTCACGCCGGACCTGCTGACCCCGCTCTTTCCCATGCCCTTGATCCTGCAGGAGGTCTCCACCGAGACCTACATCGACATCCCGGGGGAGGTCCTCGACATCCTCCGACTCTGGCGCCCCACCCCGCTGGTCCGCGCCCGTCGTCTGGAGCAGGCCCTGGACACGCCGGCTAGGATCTACTACAAGGACGAGTCGGTGTCGCCCGCCGGTTCCCACAAACCCAACACCGCGGTGCCGCAGGCCTACTACAACAAGGCCGACGGGGTCCAGCGGTTGACCACCGAGACCGGCGCCGGCCAGTGGGGTAGCGCCCTAGCCTTCGCCTGCTCGCTCTTCGGCATTCAATGCCAGGTCTACATGGTCCGCGCGTCCTACCAGCAAAAGCCCTACCGCCGCGTGATGATGGAGACTTGGGGCGGCGCCGTGGTCCCCTCGCCGGTGGACCAGCCGGATCACCCTGGTTCCCTTGGCACCGCCATCACCGACGCGGTTAGGGACGCCGTCTCCCGCGACGACTCCCACTACTCGCTGGGATCGGTCCTGAACCACGTGCTGCTGCACCAGACCGTCATCGGGCTGGAGGCCAAAGAGCAGCTGCAAATGGCGGGAGAGGAGAAGCCCGACCTGATCATCGGTTGCTGCGGAGGAGGGTCGAACCTCGGCGGTCTGGCGCTGCCCTTCGTCACCGATCTCGATGTCGAGCTGCTGGCGGTGGAGCCATCGTCGTGCCCCACTCTGACCAAGGGAACCTTCGACTACGATTTCGGCGACAGCGCGGGGATGACCCCGCTGCTGGCGATGTACACCCTGGGGCACGGCTTCGTCCCCCCATCCATCCACGCCGGGGGCCTGCGCTACCACGGCGACGCCCCCATAATCTCCAACCTCGTGCGCTCAGGGCGGATGAAGGCGACTGCGTATCCCCAAGGGCCGGTGTTCGAAGCCGCCATCCAGTTCGCCCGCACCCAGGGCCCGATACCGGCACCGGAGACGGCCCACGCGGTCCGGGCCACCATAGACCAGGCTCTTCTGGCCCGGGAGGAGGGGCGGGAGAAGGTTATCCTCTTCGGCTACTCCGGCCACGGCTTGCTGGACCTGCAGGCCTACGACGACTACCGGGCGGGCCGGCTTGAGGGGATGTAGGCGGGGCTGCCTTGGTGGAGGGCTCTCGGCACGGCTTTCCCCTTTACACCCGGTTCAAGGGCGGGATCCCGCGGGCGCCCCGTCTCAGTTGGCCGAGCTCAGTTGACCTGCGGCGGGGTTCCGCCAGCTGGCATCCGACCGTCTGGGCCACGCCACTGGGGCCGACAATCGGGGCCGACCTCCTCGGCCACTCCAGCGTCCCGGTGACTTTGGACTGGTACTCTCATGTGGCCATGGCGATGCACAAATGGGCGTCGGGCGCCCTGGGGGCCGTGCTGCAGGATGATCCAGCCCGCCGGGTTGGATCAGTGGTTGAAGAAACTCCGGACAGGCTCCAGATTGAGATCAAGACGACCCTCACGCCCTCGTAGCTCAGGGGATAGAGCAGCGGTTTCCTAAACCGCGTGTCGCAGGTTCAAGTCCTGCCGGGGGCACCACATTGCTGATATCACATCCATCTCGCACGAGACCCCGGTACACACATCTCTTGCGGACCTGACGGCCAAATTCACGGCCAGTGGTGGCGACTGGACCAGGTGTGCCCCTGACTGCCACGGACCAGCCCAGTCTCTCGCGGACAACAGAACAGCGGTTCGCGGGACCGTATCGGGCCTGGGGCAGGTAGTCGGGTGAGTGGGAGGCAAGCTGGCCAGCGATGGCTGCATAACGGGGCTGCCGCTCTCCAGCACATCTCCTGTTCGGTTGGATGGCATCGGCACATCGGTACAGCGCCGCGCAGGCGGACCGCTTGGGAAGTCACTGGAGACGCGGGAACCGGAACCGGTTACCGACGCAGTCCGGCCAGCCGGAATATCCAGGTCTTGAGCGGGTCGCCCAGGAGCAGGAATAGGAGCGCAGCCCCAACCGCCGCAGCCAGGTCGACCGGGCTGATCGCCGCCATAAGCCACCCTCGCCAGGCCATCAGCAGCACCACTGCCAGGGCGGTGGTGCTGCTGATGGCAAGCCAGCGACTGGGGCGAGAGTGCCAGAAGTGCTGGCGCTCCCTGACCAGGTAGACGGTCGCCTGACCAGAGGTGACCAGCCAGACGAAGATCAGGGTCTGCATCTGGGCCAGGGGAAGGTGAAGGTCCGCAGTGCCGAACCACCACAGGCCGAAGGAAAGCAGCACCAGGGGCAGCGCCAAGCCCAGGCCCGACACCATCAAGTGGCTCACCTGCCACCGCTCCGGGTGACGTGGCGACCGCACCCGATCTGTCGCCAGCGCCATGGTCACGAAGTCATTGGCCAGCAGCAGCAGCACGACCAGGGTGGGAGTGGTCACGAACCTGCCGAAGACCACCAGCCCGAAGCCCAGGAATATCGCCACTTGAAGGGTCTTGATGATCTTGTTGAGGGTGTAGGTCAGCATTCGCTGGTGGATCCGTCTACTGACATCAACCCCCGCCACCATGTCCTCCAGGCCTGGATCGGTCAGGACCAAGCTGGCGGCTGCCTTGGCCACGTCGGTGGCGCTGGCGACCGCGATGCCGACCTCGGCCTTCTTCAGTGCCGGGGCATCGTTCACCCCGTCCCCGGTCATCCCCACCACGATCGAGGCATGCTGCAAGTTGGCGATCAGGCGCATCTTGTCCTCGGGCAGGACCTCGGCGTAGACGCCGTACCAGTCGTCTCCGTCCCAGGGGCGCAGAGCGCGTGCAGGCGATGCCGTGCCCGCGGCGTCCTTCTCAGTCGCTGGTCCCGGGCCCGCCGCGCCGTCCCGCAACACCTCGCCCCGCGCGGCTCTGCCCTTGATCCCCACCTTGGCCGCAATCGCCGAGGCGGTCGCCAAGCTGTCTCCTGTCAACATCACCACCCGGATGCCCAGGTCATGCAGGTGCGCGATCAATCGAGCCGCATCCGCTCGGGGCGGGTCGGCCATGGCGATCAGCCCCACCATCTGAAGCTTGCCATCGGGGGAGCCCTGGGCCACTCCGAGGACCCTGGCTCCGGTAGCCGCCAATTGAGCCACATCCTGCCGGAGCGCGCCTTCGTCGGCGCCTGCCATCTGGCCGACCACCTGAGGTGCTCCCTTCACGACGCGGATAGGCCCCTCCGGACCCTGCACCGTAGCCTCCGAGCGCTTGGTGGCTGGATCAAAGGGAGCAAAGCTTGTCCGCGTACCCAGCGCCGCCAGCTGCCGGGCCTGCGCCACCGCCAGGATGGCTAGATCGAGCGGATCCTGGGTCGCCGCGTCACTGGCCCCGGCGGCGGCCATCAGCAGCCGCGCCTCGTCGAAGGCGGCCGTCGCCAGCAGTGACTCCACGGTCAGAGTGTTCTGAGTGAGGGTGCCCGTCTTGTCGGTGCAGAGGACCTCCATACTGGCGGCCTCCTCGATCGCTGCCAGCCGGGTCACCAGGACCCTGTGCCGCGACATCTCCTTGCTGCCCAGTGCTGTGGCCAGGGTGAAGGTGGCCGGGAGGGCCACCGGCACAGATGCGATCACCAGGATCAGCACGAAGGGGATCATCTCGTGGAGGGAGAGATGGCGGATGAAGCCGTCGGCGATCACCATCACCACGATCAGCAGGGCCAGGCCGATCAGCGCGCGCACAATGCCGAAGATCAGCCGCTCCATGTTCCCAGGGGCATGGGCGGTGCTGACCAACTCCGCGGTGCGCCCAAAGAAGGTGGTGGTCCCGGTCGCCACCACCTCGCCACTGGCCTCGCCCCTGACCACGACCGAGCCTGAGTAGCCCCCCGCTCCGGCGTCGGCGGAGACCGCTCGAGACTCCCCGGTGAGCGCCGATTGGTCCAGCTCCACCCCTCCATCGACCAGTTTCAAATCGGCGGGGACAATGTCGCCCTGGCGTATGTGGACCAGGTCGCCCAGCACCAGTTGTCCGGCGGGGACCTGGGTCCAGACGCCGTCCCGCCGCACCCTGGCGGTGACCGTGAGCCGCTGGCGCAGTAGCTCGACCGCCTCCTGGGCGCGCCCCTCCTGAGCGACGGCCAGGACCGCGTTGAAGCCCAGCAGGACAGCGAAGACCAACGCCTGGACATAGTGCCCCAAGAGCAGTTCGAGCCCCACAGCCAGCTCCAGCAACCATGGGACTGGAGCCCAGAACTTGCTGGCCAGCATCTTGAGACGGTTGGCTCGGACCTCGGGAATCGCATTGGGCCCGTTGGCCGCGAGGCGGCGTGCCGCCTCCGCAGAGCTGAGACCAGTTACGGCCGGCCTCATCGAAGCGGCGGCCTGGGCACCGCCGCCGCCCCCACCGAGGTTGAAGGCCGACCGAGGTCATCCGCAGCTCGCGCCACCGTGGTGGGAGCGAATGCAGTGTCCAAAATCCAGGGAGCTCCAGGCAGGTCTCCGACCAGACGTACGACGATCCTAGGGTAGCGGGCCAAGGTCAGGCTCGAATGGTGTCCAGACATCGCCTTCCGTACAGTCCCCAATCAAACCTGACTGTCCCCGGGAACTCCAGGCACAAGCCTGGTCACCTTCTGTCGATCCACCGAACTCCCTACTACGGCGGGCGCAAGCGGAAAATGTCAACGTCTTTGGGACAGCGGTGGTCGGGAAAGTCTGGCGTCAGGCCACCTCCTGCGCCGGGCGGCTAATCCATGCCGCCTCGGGCACCCGGGACGGGACCGCAGGCTTCCGGACCAAGCGCTCGGGATGGGCGGTATAGGCGGCGCTCAGCACCCGGCTCGGAAAAACGCGTCGCTGCGGGGCCCACCGGTAGTGGACAGCCGCGGGGGTGTGAAAGCCGATGCCGGAGTGGCGATGAGCGCCGCTGTACCAGGCAAGGAACTGCTGGCAGGAGCGGCGATTTCTCCGCCTCCAACCGCGCCTGCAGGCCCCCCCCCTCGCTGTAGGTCTGTCGGCCCCTTCAACTACAGAACACTTCTCGGAACCCTGCTGGCAGCCCTGTGTGGTCACAGTGGGAAGGCATCTGGCGGCACGACCCGGTCAGCCAGGAGTCATGACCACCTGGTAGACGATGCCAGCGGTGACCAAGTCAGCGCTCGTCGGCACCAGCCGGCTCCTCACTGCCCTGCATGCGCTGGACAGCCAGTCACTTGCCGGTGACCGGTCCGTGCGCGAGGTCATCGAGGGCGCCGCGGGCGGCAGCCGCCACCTGCGGCCCGTAGACGGCGAGTACGGCTGGATCATCGGGAACGGCAGGATGAGCGCTGAGCCCGTAGCGAGCCTGGCTTCGCCCGCCGCGTCACGCCGGGCAGCGTCCGGAAGCCTTCTCCATGGCGTCTGCCACAGCTGCGTCGAAGTCCTCCTCGCTGAGCCACGGACGACGGTCAGCGAGGCGCCGGCGGGCGGGTTCCACCCTGCCGGAGACCGATGCCGTCAGGCGCGCACCGGCAGGCGTGAACACGGCCGCGCCACGCCGCGGAGGGCTGGTCCGGCTCCTTCCGGAGGCACCAGTTTCCCGCCGCCACCAGCGAGCTCAGCCGCTCCCTCGCAGCCCCAGATCTCCGTCGCCACCAGCAGGTCTGACGCCGGTCCGACCAAGAGGGTGCTGCCTGGCCAGCCGTCCGCGGACGGCTACTGGCTCCGGGGGAACACCAGCGTTGCCCGGTCCGCGGGCAGATGCGTCTCCATGACCGCCACCACCTGACCACGCTCCCGCATCACCCGGTACAGATGCAGCACCGGAACCCCGTCTGCCAGGGCCAGGAGGTGCTTCATGCCTGGGGTCGGCATGGCGGCCTCCACCATGTCCTCGCCGTCCGTGGCCGGTATGCCTCTGGCGGCGAGCAGGTCCGGAAGCCAGTGGCCGGTCAGGTGGGTGTCCGTCACTCGAAGCTCCCCCTCAACCCTGGGGTGAAGCCACGTCCGGTGGAGAGCTGGGCCGTCCACCCCGGCCCCCTCTTGGACCAGAACCTCGGTCCCCTCCTGAACCTGCAGCAACTCCGCTATCCACGGCGTGACCGTCATCCGCCGCACCAAGCTCTCCACGGGGCCTTGGAGGCCGTAAGTGCCCGCCCGGACCGAGCCGTTGGGCTCCGCGTCGGCCAGCTCAGGCGGACGGCTCAGGCCTACCTGTCGACCGTCCAGTCTGCGCCGGGCGGCCTTGGGATCCCGCACGAAGCTGCCGGCACCGTGTTCCGGCGCCACCATCCCCTCCTGCTTCAGGACCCCGATGGCGCTGCGGACCGTCGTGCGGGTCACTCGGTAGCGGGCCATCAGCTTGCGCTCCGACGGGAACGCGACCCCGGCGGGCAGCCTTCCCTCCTCGATGTCGGAGCGCAGCAACTCCGCCAGCTGCTGGTACAGCGGGACGGCGCTGTCGCGGTCGAGCACCCTACTCACCAAGCGCCATCTTATCTGGTCCGGTCCACCGCAAGGACCCAGCCCTCAGCCGCCTTCCGGTGGGGGCGGATCCCCTGCACCCCAACCTCAGTGACCGTGGGTGAACGTGCGCCGCCCGCGCTGGCACGCGACACCGGTGCGGCTCTGGCGGCCGAGCGCCCCTGACCGCGGCAGCCCCAGGGAGCCTTCGGCCGTCGCGACGCCGCAATGGCTCAAGGCGGATCCGGCGACGCCCTGCTATGATGCTGCTGTAGCTGGGTCCCATCTGGCTGCGGCCTCTTGGTGATCCCTCGTCCCGCTTCCCAGCGGCATCTTCGAGAAGCGTGGCTACCTGAACTGGCGAGGGCACAAGCGGGCGCTTTCGCCCAGAGGCATACATTGACTTCATTTCCCGAGCTTGGAGCGCGGACGTCCACGCACGAGACCCTGCTCAAAATTGGCATCCGCGTACCCACACCGGTGCAGACGGCGGCGATCCCCCTGCTGATGCAGGGGCGGGACTGCGTGATCCAGTCCCCCACCGGGTCCGGCAAGACCCTGGCCTTCCTGATCCCCATGGTGGAGCGGCTGCAGAGCCACACCCACGGCGAGCCGCGGGCGCTCATCGTCGTCCCCACCCGGGAGCTGGCCACCCAGATCGGCATGGTCCTGACCCAGCTCGCGCCCCGGCTGCGCTCGGTGCTGGTCTTCGGCGGCGTCGGCTACGACAAGCAGATCAACCAGCTGCGGACCGCCGACGTCATCATCGGCTGCCCCGGCCGGCTCCTCGACCTGGCCGGTCGCCGGGCCGCCCGCCTGGGAGGGGTCGAGTACCTGGTCCTGGACGAGGCCGATGAGATGCTCGACGCCGGCTTCGCCAAGGACGTCGAGGAGCTCACCGCCCTGACCAACCGGCGCACCACCGCCCAGCGTCGCCAGACCCTGCTGACGTCCGCCACCATGCCCGAGTGGGTCGCCCAGATGGCCCGCAAACACCTGACCGACCCGGCGCAGGTGGCGGTCGCACCGAACGTCGACTCCGACCTGGAGCACGGGCTGGTCTCGGTCCAGCGGACCGAGAAGGTGGCGGTCCTGAGCCAGCTGCTGGCGCAGTCCTCGTCAACCATCGTCTTCCATCGCACCAAGCACGGTGCCAAGAAACTGGCCCATGCGCTGACGGCCCTCGGCCATCGGACCTCGGAGCTGCAGGGGAACCTGTCGCAGGCCGCGCGCGACCGCGCCATCGCCTCCTTCCGGCGGCGGGAGACCACGGTGCTGGTGGCCACCAACGTCGCCGCCCGGGGCATCGACATCCAGGATGTGAGCCTGGTCGTCAACTACGAACTGCCCGACACCGCCCAGTGGTTGACGCACCGCGTAGGCCGCACCGCCCGCAACGGCGCCAAGGGCCGTGCCGTCACCTTCCTCAGCGAGGACGACGGCGAGAAGTGGGGCAAGCTCCGCCGCCTGGGGGCCCCCGAGCTCCAGTTCGTGGACGCCGCCCATCTGCTCAGCACCGGCGCGATGACGTTCGTGGCCCCACGGCCCGGGACCGCCAGCGGTCCGACCGCGCCGCGCCGCCAGGCTCCGCGCCCGGGGCGGTACCGGACGGCCCGCGGCCCCGTCGCACCGCGCTCCAGCCGGGGCTGACCAAGACGCGCCCGGGGGGCCAGCCCCGGCACGGCCCCTCGCCTGGGGATCGTGGCGCTCCGCGCCGGGATCGACCAGCCCCGACCCCTCAGCCCGTGTTCTGAAGGCCGGCGGCCACCCCGCTGACGGTCAGCTGGACCAGTTCACCGAGGCCAGCGGCCTCCTCCCGGGCCAGGGGCCCGGCGCGCAACTCGGAGAGGAAGCGCAGCTGCAGGAACGAGAGGGCATCGATGTACGGATTGCGGAGCTCGGCCGTGCGCCGCAGGGCGGGCCGCCCGGCCAGCAGGTGGTCGTGGCCGGTCACCGCCAGCACCAGTTCCTCGGTCCGGTGGAACTCGCGCTCGATCGCCGCGGCCAGGTCGGGGCGGTCCCCGAGGGCCAGGTAGTGGCGAGCGATGGAGAGGTCCGCCTTGCCCAGGCTCAGCTCGGCGTTGTCCAGCAGCGAGGCGAAGAAGGGCCACTGCCGGTGGAGCTCCTGCAGCGCTCGCAGGCCCCCCGGCCGGTCCCCGACCGCGGCCAGCCCGGAGCCCAGCCCGTACCACCCGGCCAGGTTGCACCGGTTCTGGGTCCAGGCGAAGACCCAGGGGATCGCGCGTAGCGCGGCGAGGTCGCCGCCCGACGCGCGGCGGCTCGGTCGGGAGCCGATGGGCAGGTTCCCGAGCTCGGTGATCGGCGTGACCTTGACCAGGAACTCGGGGAAGCCGGGCTGCCCCACCAGGGCCGTGTAGGCGGCGGCCGAGGCCCGGGCCATGCGCCGGGCTAGGGCCAGGAAGCCGGCCGACGCGCCATGGGGCGCCTCGGCGCCGGGGGTGGAGGCCAGCAGAACCGCCCCCGTCGTCTGCTCCAGGTGCCGGCGGGCGATGAGCGGGTTGCCGTAGCGCGCGAAGACCACCTCCCCCTGCTCGGTGACCTTGAAGCGCCCCCCAACCGAGCCGCGGGCCTGGCCGAGGATGGCCCGATGGGTCGGCCCGCCGCCGCGGCCCAGCGCCCCGCCGCGCCCGTGGAACAGGGTGAGGACGACGCCCCGGCGCCGGGCCCAGGCCGCCAGCCGGCCCTGGGCCTCGTGGAGGGCGACGTTCGCCGCCAGGAAGCCAACCTCCTTGGCCGAGTCGGAGTACCCGAGCATGACCTCCAGGCGGCGACCGCGCGCGTCCAGCGCGGCGGCCATCCCCGGCAGGGCCAGGGCCCCGTCGAGGATGGCGGGAGCCGCCCGGAGGTCCGCCAGCGACTCGAAGAGCGGGACCACGTCGAGCACCAGCCCGTCCGGCACGGCCAGCCGCGCCAGCGCTCGCACCGCGACCAGGTCCGCCGGAGACCGGGTGAAGCTCACCACGTAGCGGCGGCAGGCGTCGGGCCCGAAGCGCGCCTGCAGGGCCGCCATCACTCGCAGCGTCGCCAGGACCTCCTGGGCCTCACCCGCCATCGCCGCGACCGCGGGAGCCCCCTCAGTCGCCACCCGGTCCAGAGCCGCGGCGTCCCCAGCGGCCGCCGGGAGCAGCGCCGCCAGGGCCCGTCCGTGCACCGAGGAGTGCTGGCGGATCTCCAGGGACAGCAGGTGGAAGCCGAAGGTCTCCACCTGCCAGATGAGGTGCTGGAGCTCCCCGTAGGCGACACGGGGGGCCCCCGCCGCCGCCAGCGAGCCCTGCACCACCCGCAGGTCCTCCAGCAGCCCGGCGGGGGTCGAGTAGGCGGCGGCGTTCAGGAACTCCGAGGTCCGGGTGACCCTGATCCGTTCCGCGATCAGCACCAGCCGGCGGCGATGGGGCTGCTCCGGGGTGCGGCGTCGGAGGGCCGCCGCCTCGCGGGGGAAGGCGCGCTCGTCCCGGACCAGCGCGGCCAGCAACTCGGGGCTCGGGGGGCAGTGCTGCACCGACGCGGTGAGGGACCGGGCGATCCGCCGGGCGGCGGACTCCAGACCGCGGAGGATGTGGTCGGCCTGCACCGCCAGCGTGGCCCGGGTCACCTCCGCGGTGACCGACGGGTTCCCGTCCCGATCGCCACCCACCCAGCTGCCCCAGTGCAGGAACGCCGGAACCCGGGGCGGGCGGCGTCCGGCGGCGTCCGGCTCCAGCGCCCGGTCCAACTCCCGGTACAGCGCCGGCACGAGGGCGAAGAGGGTCTGGTCGAAGACGGCCATCAGGGCGCGCACCTCGTCCAGCGGATCGGGCCGGTGCGAACGCAGCTGCGCCGTGCGCCACAGGATCGCCACCTCCTCCAGCAGGCGGCGCCGGGCCTCCGCCCGCTCGACCCGCGCCGCCGCGGGGTCGTCGAGCCGCGCCAGCTGCACCGCCAGCCGCTGCAGCGCCTCGACCACGGACCGCCGCCGGGCCTCGGTGGGATGGGCGGTCATGACCGGCGCCACCACCAGGCGGCCCAGGAGGGCGTCGAGGGTGCCCGCGCCCTCGCTGGCCCGGATCCGGGCCAGCGCCGCCTCCAGCGAGCCCGCCACCGGCTCGTCGCCCTGGCCGCGCTCGCGCAGGGTACGGACCCGGTGGCGCTCGTCGGCCAGGTTGACCAGGTGGAAGTACACGGTGAACGCCCGAGCCACCTCCGCGGCCCGCTCCCGCGTCAGGCCGGAGACCGTGGCCAGCACGGCCTGGCTCCCGCGCTCGCTCGGGTGGGCCCGCAGGGCGATGGTCCCGCGGCGGACGCGCTCCACGTCCTCGAACAGCCCCGGCGTGCCGTCCTCCCGCAGCACCTGGCCCAGGGCCGCCCCCAGCACCCGGACGTCCCGCCGCAGGGCGGCCGGGAGCCTGGCCCCGTCCCGCGGCTCCGGACGGGACCGGATGCGGGGCGGGGGCGCCGCCCCGGGACCGCGACCCGCTCCCCCACTCACGTTGCCGCCGCCTCCGTGGTCCAGGCCAGGAGCCGCGTCCATCCCGCGGTCACGGCCGCCGGTGCAGCGGGGTCGCGAGCGGGCGGCCCCGCTCGCCCCCCCCGGTCCCGCCCGGTGCCCGCGGCCCCGAGTGGGACACGGCTGGAAGCGTCCGAGGATAGCCCAACGGCGGCGGTGCGGGGTCGCCCCCAGGCGCTCAGCTCAGCAGGGGACGACCGCGCAGGGCCAAACGCTCCACCAGGCGTGGGAGCGGGCCCAGCTCGGGCCAGAGCACGACGTCCTGACAGCGGTGGTGGCGCACCACCTCCCCGTTCCAGCGCCGCTTGAACTCGAAGTAGCCGGCGCCGGGCACGGCCGGATCCTCGTGGTTGGGCACACCCCACATGTCATAGGTGGTGCATCCCTGGGCCAGGCCCCACTCGATCGCCTGCCAGTGCATGCGGTAGGCGGCCGCCGCCGCGTCGGGACGGCCAACGCTGCCGCCGAACAGGTAGATGAGGCGGGATCCGGCCACCACCGCCACCATGGCCGAGACCGGCTCGCCGGCCATGCGGGCGCAGAGCACGCGCACCGGGCAGCTGGTGGCCAGCTCGGCCACCACGTCCTGGTAGTAGGCCAGCGGTCGCGGCGTCAGTTCGGTGCGCGCCACCGTACGGGCCAGGACCCGGTGGAAGGTGGCCACCGCGGCAGGGCCACCGTCGGCCTCCACCGCCACCGTGCCCTCAGCCCGGCGGACCTGGCGCCGGGTCGAGGCCTTGACCCGGGCGAAGACCGCCGCCGGACCACCGCTGAGGTCCACCAGGTAGGTCTTGCGGTGCTGCACGTCGTAGGGGCTGGCGCGCAGGCCCGCCGCCCGCAGGATGCGCCGGGCGGCGGCATCGTCTGTGCGCCACTCGGGGTCCAGCTTGAGCACCAGGGCCCGCCGGCGGCGGGCCAGCCGGCGGGCCGCGGCGATCAGACGGAGGGCCGCGGCCTGCCCTGCGTCCAGGTCCGCCAGGACCGGTCCACGGGGACCGTAGGCGTAGCACCCGAGGCCGGCGACGGGGCGCAGGAGGAGCTGCAGCGCACCCTGCAGCTGGCCCGACCCGTCGACGGCCACCAGACGCACGGGCCGCCAGCCCCACCGCGCCTTGAGCGCGCCCCAGCCCCAGGTCTGGAGCAGCACTCCCGGCCCCCTCTGTAGGACGAAGTGGTCCCACGCCTCCCGGTCGCCGTCCCCCGCGACCCGGACCTCGAGGCCAGAGCCGTCCGGGTGCGGTCGCTGCGGACCCGCCACGATCATGATGTCCCCCGGACGGCCGACGGCAACTGGCGCGGACCGCGGGCCCCGCGCCGCCGGCGCGATCGTCTTCGAGCCGGGGTGGGACCGCCAGGCAGAGCTCCCGCAGTGTAGTCAGTCGCGCCGCGACCGCTTCCCGGGCCTCCTGCGGGGCCGGGGCTACACTGGCCCCCTTCGATGCCCCGACCGAGCTCCGATCCCGACCCGCGCGCACCGGGGCGCCCGGCCCCGCCAGCGGAGCCGGCGGCGCCCGGTCCGGGGGCCCGCTGGTCGCTGCACCGGCTACCGGCCGCCCTGGTTCGTCGGCTGGCGCCCCCGGCCACCGCGGAGGCCCCGGACG
>JAKABA010000091.1 GCA_021802115.1 bacterium
GAGCCTTCGCCCGGCGATCCTGCCACCTTGCGTAGGCCCCATCCGCCACGTCATTCCGCCAGTTCGTGATGCCGTACTCCCATGCGCCGAACCGCGTCGGCAGGCCCTTAGTCCACTTGTGTTGCGCCCGCTTGCGGACGACTATCAAGGTGAACAAACCCACAAGGATGACGGTGATTGTGAGTTCCGCCGGAAGGTCGAGCAAGAGGTTCCACGCGACCAGGAGAACGGCCATCCCAGCCACAATGACCATCCCAATTGCCGTGAGCCAACCCAGCGGAGCCAACCAAGGGAACGGGCCGACGGCATCTCGAATGTTCTCCCCGGCTGCCCACCGGAAGTACTCCCGCTCCAGCGCGAACACCGCCCGAGTGTTCACGTCCACCCCGTCTGCTTCGGTCTGGTAGGTCGCCGCCAGCTCGTCGTGCAGCTGCGTCGGCCGGTCCGCCAACGTTTGCAGTGCCTTGACTTCCCGCTCCATGAGTGCTGCCTGAGTGCCATTCACCCGCTCACCGCGTCCGTGCCTCTCGTAAAGGACATTCAGGCGGCTCTCGATCCCCGGGAGACGACGATCGGGCTCCCACACCCGCTCACCCCAGATCCGTCTGCCGAGCGCGCCCATGACCCCGGCCGCCAGTGACATCCCGGTCGCCACGACCGAGGCCTGCCAGTTGTGGGTAGGGAACAAGGCTCCCTTCAACATCCCGGTTTGCCCCGCTCCGAACCCTCCCTGAGAGGGATCGCCGCCCTGTGCTCCACCGCCGAGGAGCAGCTGGTTGAGCAGGCCACCACCTTTCTTGGTCCCGGAGGTCGGTGGGCTTGCAGTTCCCCCTGCGGGAAGTGGTGGTGCCGTCGGCTGGCCATTGGCCATCCACTGCTCCAGTTCGTCGCCTTGTCCAGGTCCAGGCATGTCAAACCTCCTATGCGGCGCCGACGAGGCGTCGCCACCAGGATGTGCCGAGGGGCCGAGTCGGAAAAAGTTCCCGCGGCTCGATCCCAAATTCCCGCAGCAGCCCAACGTCGAGCCGCCATACGTGCCGACTACGAGCACGCACCAGTGCGAACTCGGCCTCGATGTATCGGATGGTTTCTGCTGCCTCCCAGCCGTTCACTTCCATGAGGTGCCGCACGATGGGCTCCGCGAGCCGACTACCCCCGAGCCTCAACGAGCGACCTGCATGTGTGACGTTGTGGCAGCCAACCCGGCCACTTGCGGGCTCAGCAGCGCACAGGGCGGCGATTCGCTCCAGCCGCTGCACTCCGGCCGAAAACGAAAAAAATTCGTGACTCTCCAGCGGCAGGTCCTTGGTGCCGCACGCCTCGCAGCGATGCCCGGCCCTCGCCTTGGCTTCCTTGGCCACGGCCTGCCAAGCCTGTGCCGAGAGGACGGTCCTTACGTTCGCCTTGGCGCTGGACGGGATCATCGACAGCGTCAGCCGCGGCGCGGTCATGCGGCACCTCCAGGGATCACTCCGCCCACCCTGACGATATGCTCTAGCATCCCTATAGCGTACCACATACGGGAGTAGTCGGGTAGTCGTGGGGAAGTGCGAGTCGCGGATGCTCGCTCGAGGAACGTGAGGGAAAGATGGGATGTGGTCATGAGGGAACCCAGTCCTTCACCGAGAAGCCAGGCATCGGGCCGGTCCAGCTCGGGTACACGTAGTAGCTTGGCGTCGCCTGGACGCCTGCCCCGCCGCCCGTCATGAGCACCGGAGTCAAGATGCGGGTCGCTGACGCTCCCGCTACCGCGCAGTGGGAAAACCGTACCGTTGTGGCCGCCGAGAGAGGGACTGTTTGCTTATTCGGCGCCTCGACGATCCACTCCGCTGAGGTGGTTGGCCCCGAGTAGGTGGCTAGGGTGTCCCATCTGCGGCCCGTGGTGAGGTTGCGGATCGTGATCCGCCATACCTCAGGGATGCTGTGAAAGACATCACCAGCCGTGATCGCCCCACTCGCCGGATGGGCCTCGACGACTGTGATGCTCAGCATATCGCCCGTTGCGACAGCGAGCCGCACCGGATGGGGCGGCCCAGGAAACGCTTCCCACCACGTTCCCCAGCCGCGGCGAGGGCTACCATCGACCCCAGCTTGGATGATGCCCGGACCAGTCCCAAGCCCATCCCAGATCGCGATCCGGCTGGTCGCCGAACCTCCGGTGACCCGTGGCACTACGACATAGCCGCTCACTCCCGCGAGGGCATGTCCAGGACTCGACATGGTGTAGCCAGACCAGTTGGCGGACTGTCGCGACGCTGTCACGGTGGTCCTGCCGACACCCTCCGCCACCCCGAGGTGATAGAGAAAGACAAGCTTCACGTGCCATATCAATGCCCCGCCGACGCCTCTCAGACCGAGGCTCATCCGTGTGAAGCTGGCGGCGCAGGTCCACTCAACACCGTTGCCTCCGCCTGGCCACGCCACGGCGGCGCAGGCCTTGGAGATGGGTGTCTTCTCTGCCGGCTTTACCCACCAGGTGATTGCAGTCGTCACCACTCCGCCCCCGACTTTCTGCTTCTCGTCGACGCACCCGATCTGGTCGAGAGGGGGGAGCGGACCTTTGTACATCTGGTCGAGGAACTGCTGGCACTCGATCGAACTTAAGCCACTCACGGTCCACCCATGTACCGTCGGCGGGCGCGGAGCCGTGGCGACCCTCGCTCCATACCCGCCAGCAGCGGCGAGCACGGCAACGACTCCTGACACGAGGGAGAGACGGGCTGTGATCATGCCGCCCCTCCCATCACCTTCTGCCAGCCGCTATAGAACGAATGAGGAAGAGCCACCCGGACGGCGTAGTACGCCACAAAATGCCCGTTCTGTCCCAGAGGCTCACAGGCAGATCCAAGCCTGGTACATGCGCTTTGCGCGGCGGCTTGGATCGCCGCCGTCGCCACCGGGCCCAAGTCGACCTGCAGGTAGTAGGTAGTCGAGTCTTGATTCAGATCCACGCTCAGCGGATGCCGCATGGCGGCGTGGTCTTGCGCCGGGCTCTGCTGCGCCCATACCGCGCAGCTTGGGACAACTTCGTTGGGCAACTGGCCGTAGCTTGGCTCACCGGCTGTTGTCACCTCGTTGGGCAGCGGGCCATGCCAGCCCACCGCCCGAGCCAACCAGCCACACTGGGGCGGGGTCAGGAGCCAACTTCCGATTCCAGCGGCATCTACCCCGTTCACCCACGCCTCTTGCACCTGGCTCCGGGTGTATCGGGCGGCAGGCGGGATCACGAACCTCCCTACTGCCACGCCACCCAGGCCGAACAGGACCACTCCCACGGCGGCGAACACGGCTACCCGTGGCCGCCATGGGAGGCGCCACGCGGCGAAGCCAGCCAGGACGAGCAGGACGAGCAGGACCGCGAGCCCGAGCGCCGGGCCCACCCACCCCGGCACTGAGCGTTGCGTTGGCATGTAAGCCAACAGGGGGTCAATGGCGACTACATTCAGGCTGCCACCCTTCAGCACCTCGACCACGTTGCCACCCACGGCCGCAAGGATGTGGACAGAAGCCACACCGCCGACCGAGCGCCAGGTGCTCTCCCACCCCCACCCCAGCAAGGGGCTATTGGTCGAGGACAGGACCACCACGTTGCCGGCCGTGCTGGCGAGGCCGGTCGGCCCCGGCGAGGGGTTGAACGGGGTCGAGGGGAGGGTGTGCGACTTGACGTTGAGCCCAGACCCCAGAGCACCGTCTAGCACTGCGCCGCCGTGGGTCGCGACTGCGATCCCACCAGCGGGGTATTCCGTTAGGAATGCCCGGGTTCCGAGGTATCGACCCGATGCCGCGGTCCAAGGTACGAGCGGCTCTTGGTCGTAGGGGGTTGGTTCGACCGCCGGCGCCCACTCGAGGCGGCCGCCAACAATTGCTGCCCACAATCCTTGGGAGTTCGCTGGGGCGACTACCGCAGTCGCCTCCTTGTGGGGCCACCAGACGGCCAGCGGACCCTTGAGGCCGACCGAGTACGTCCCTGACGTGGTGCCGATCAACATCTCGAGGTGCCCCAGGGTCCCCATGCCTGCCAGGGCCACCACTCGGCCCCACAGTGAGTCGGCAACCGCACCTACGGCGTGGTCGGCCCCAGGGGCGATCTCCAGGACAACTCCATCACTCATCCCGGCCAGGCCCACGCCAGCAGAGGTCACTGCGACGGCAGTCGGAGAGATGGCCCCTGGCCGCAGCGGAGAGAATCGCGTCGGCAAGCTCACAGGGCTCCAGCGCGTCGGGTTCAGCGACAGCCACTCCACGCGCCCGCCTCTGATCGCCAGAGTCCGCGATCCCGAGGCCGAAGCCATGGCGGTGATCGTGGGGCTGACCGATGCGATCGCGCGAGACGGAGCAGGGGCAGCAGCGATCACAGCCCCGAGGGCGGCGATACCAGTGGCGGCGACTGCCATTACCACCGCGCTACGCCTCATCAGGCGACCCCCACGACGAACGTCACCAGGAAAACCAGAGCGACGGTGTGCATCGTCCAGCTAGGCAGCAGTGAATCAGTCCGCCGGGCGATCCAGCCCCAGATGAGACCCAACGCCACCACGACCAGAACGAAGGGGAGGAGGGGCCCCACGCCCGAGGTCGCGCCCGGCGCCGCCAGGTGGGCCAATCCAAATACGAGGGCTTGCAAGGGGATGGCCGCCGCGCCCCAGCGGCGCTCAAGCACGTCCAGCAGGACCCCGCGGAATGCCAACTCCTGAGCCCCCGCCAGGGCGGCGCAGCTGATCACCACGGCAATCCAGCCCGTGAGGCTACCGGCGGGCGGTTGGTACGCCCACCGGCCCAACCAGGACGCGGGCAGCAGCCATGCTCCAGCCCAGGTGGCAGCGCCAGCCGCCACTGCCACGGCCATCACGCGCCTACTTGGCCGCGAGAGCCGCACGCGGGGAGCACTACTGGACGCGAACCGGCGCCAGAGCCAGATCCCGCCAGCTGTCATGGCCAGGTAGGCGACCGGCGGCAAAGCCGCCGCCAGCCATCCGGGGTCGAGCGCGAGAGTGCTCGACCAGAGCCACACGCTGGCTGGCACGGTGAGGATCACTCCGGTCGCGGCGAGTATCCGGAGCCGCCGCCAGCTCGGGAAGACCCAAGTTGCCAAGAGCAGTAGGCCGAACGGGACTGCCAGCCGGAGCGCAAACGGATCCGCTGCCCCGTACCCAAGGGCGGGAGGGGCCAGGAGGACCACGCCTGCCAAAGCGACAGCCATGGGCACGGGCCACGCGCTTGTGTCAGGCTTGAAGCAAGCCCAAGGCTCCGTGAGGGCCCTCCATCGCTCTGCCCGCACCGCAGTAGCCATCCCTACTGACCGCTCCCCGGCGCTGCGACGACTTTAAGGGTAGAGCGCCCACACGGGGTCGACATTGGGCCAGCCTTCCCAGAGAAGGCTGCTTGGACCTCGTAACTGCCGACCTTGAGACCAGGGAATGTAGCCGACCAGGTGGCCGGGACCCCCGGGAGCACCGTGGCCACCTTGGTCACAAGCGGTGGGGAGGAGCAGGCGTTGGACGTTTCACCCGAGTACACGCTCACGAAGACCGTTCCCTTGCCAGCGCCCGGCCAGTCTGCAAGGAGTACCGTCGCCATGGGGGAGGCTGGGGCTGTCGCCAGACCTGCCGACAGCTGCATGAGGAGAATTGGCCGCGCCTTTGGCGCAGGTTGACCCGCCACCGCTGGCTTCGCAGGCCCGATCGAGAATGGGTAAGGGAATGGCGGGCCAGCCACAACCGCAACCGAGGCCGCCTTTACCGCAGCTGTGGTGCTGGGACTCTCGGTTGCATCGGTTTTCGGTGAAGAGGTCGGCGTGCCGCTCGCCCGCGCGCGGGGTGCCCTACCGGCCGAACCGGCACAGATCCAGAAGCCACTATCCATGGTGATTGTGCATGCGCCCGCCGACGGTGGTGACTTCGCCGCGCCGGGCGACACCAATCCGACGGCCACCACGGCCACGAGGCCCACTGCAGCCACGACGACGGCAGCGCTCATTCCGGCTGTTCCAATCTTCATGTCCCACCTCCTTCTCGCCGGGGCCGAGGATCACGACCTCTACCCCGACGGATTGATGCACCGTCCCGATAGCGTACCAGATAATACCCACCTACGAACGCCGCCGGTACGTTGTCAGTCCCACCCTCAAGATCCAGGGTGCTAGCTTCCATCGCCACGCCACGGGTCCTCGACTTCCGCGCGTTCTGACGGTTTGTCGACCGTCACTTCCGGTCGCTGCGTCCACCACGCGGCGCCATCCTGGCCAGGAGGGAATAGGGGCAGTTGCCCCTTTGCCACGGGCACTGGTCGCGGCATATCGTCGCCACACCGCCGCCTCACAGCTGAAGCTCCTGGCCGCGGTCCTGCCGCTGCGCAGCGTCTTCTTGCTCTTTTTGAGCTTTGTGGGCATGACGACGCCGTTCGGTCTCTTGGAGTTCGAGTCGTAGCTGGGCGTCAGGGTCCTGCGCCAGGGCCTCGGCTGCCGTCTGCCACCTTTGGAGTGTGTCCTCCATCACGTCCGGCACCTCGGGCTCGACATGCGCTCCCGGCACCTCAGGCTCAGCCTCCCAGCCTGATCTATCGGCCACCTCTTGAACCCCGCCCAGCTGTCCCATCGCGTGCTGTTGATCGGCCTCCCACTTGGGAGCCTCAGGTTCCTGCACTGGCTCGGAGGCCGGCGCCACTACCTCGGGCGCTGCCTCTTGGGCCTTTGGCTCGACCGCCGCCCTGTCCGCCGCCTCGGCCCTCTCGGCTTCCTCGGCTGCCCAGGCTTCCTCGGCCCAGCGCTGATCCGCTGCCACCTCAGCTGGCGTCTTGTAGTGCCAAATCCCGCGTGACTCCGCCCGCGCCTCTGGCTCGGCCTCCCCACCTTCTCTATCCGCCTCGCCACGCAGCTCGCTGCCGCTCACATTGGCCTTCGGGCCTACCACGGGACTGTGGCTCGGATCTAACAGACGAGATCGAATCTCCTCAGCCCCACCACTGTTCGCCGAGAGGAACTCTGCGCGCGCTTCGGGGGACATCTCAGATACGTCTGCCTCCAGCACGTCGTACGCATCTACCTCCTGTGCAGGCTCGGCGCCAGCCTCCTCAGCCGCGTCCAGCGCGGCCAAACGACGCTCCAAAAGATGGTAATCATGGCTAAGCTGGAAAACCTTGCCCTGGTCGTTTCCGCCTCCGCCCCGAACCAACCTCCGGGCAACGTCCGCGTCCACGCCCCGGTCGACAAACCCCTCTATTTCGTGCTCCATCGTCGCCTGAATCGCAGACCGGGTCTTTCCCATTTCCCACTCCAGGCTCTCGCGCTGTGTCAAAGGCCGCCCCTCGAGTTCGACGGGGCTGCCTTTGAAGTAGGCCGCGCGGGCCGCTTCGTACCGCTCAAGTGCCCTTGCCCTCAGCAGGTACGGCTGGTTCTCGAAACGGGCTGCGCTCGCCTCCGCTTCCGCCTGCTCCCTGACTCGCCTACCCGTCCCACCCGCACGCTCCTGCAAGAAGTTGTTCCACCAGCTAAATACGCTCATCGCTTACGCCTCCGTACCGCTTTGACGCTGCCGGTCCGCACCGGCCTCACGAACATGGTGCCTCTCCGGGCGCGGTCGGAAAATGCCTTTACTGTTCCGCCTTTCCCAGCCGGCTCCGCCTCTTGCTGCGGTAGCGCGCCACCAGAACAAGAAGCACTCCAAGGACCACCACGCCAGCTGCGTCCAGCGCCAATATCATTGGCAACCCGTTCTGGACCGGCGCTGGAGGAGACCAGGGTTTGCAGCCGCTCTCGCCGCACCCTCCGGCGCTTACCGGCACCATGCCAAACATGGCCGCAGTGCCCGCAACCGCCGACGCCACCAAGAACATTCGCAGCCGCGCTATCCACTTCATGTCATCCACCTCCCTTCAGCACCAGGACGTCGAACAACCCATAGGATTTCTCGGGGACCACGATGCGCACCATGTTGTACGCGACCCAGTGGCCATTGCTGCCTATGCCTTGGCACCTCGTGCCAAGGGCGGTACAGGCCGTCGCCGCCGCGTTTGCGGTCGCGCCGTTCAGCGACGGGAACGGGCCAAAGTCCATGTACAGGTACTGTGTGTCCGCGACCTGGTTGTCTTGCAAGCTGAGCGGATTGCGCATCGCTCTGACGGCCTGCGTCCCACTCTGGATTGTGACCCATTCGCAAGACGCCACCACCTCGTACTGAGACCACACCGAGGTCGTCGCGAGCGAGGAGGGGAGGGGCCCGTGCCATCCGAGTGCCGCGGCGACGGACGAACACTGCGCGGGGGTCAGCATCACCTGACCGATCCCTCCAGCGGCTACCCCATTTTCCCACGCCTGGTGCAAGTCCTTCTGGCTGACTACCGCCAACTCCGCCCTCTGGCGGTGCGGCGGGACCGGCACTTGAGTGCTCAGTAGCCCGCTTAGCGAGACGGCCAGTAGCCCGCTGCCGACAAGCCCGGCCGCCACCGCTATACCGATCTTCGACTTCGTCATCTTCATCTCATCCACCTCCAATGCGATTTGCCAAGCTGTTCCCAAGACTCGAAGCTAACTGCGTCAACGTGTGATTCAAGGCGCCGGGAGTGAGAGGGAATGCAACCCCGCCGTGAGCCCCTGCAGTCATCACGAGGAAAATGAGGAGCGGAGCCACGGCCAGGGCCATCCAGAGCCACGCGCCCAAGAGCAACGACCGCCGGCTCATCACTTGCGCTCCATTCGACGACGTGCCGTCTCGGCCCGCCCGACCGCAGCCCACCAGCTGGCGCGCGCCTCTTGGCGGCGCTCCTCTTGCGCGGCGGCCCACTGGGCCAGCAGGAGCAGAGCATCCACAGCGCCGGCCGCCACGAGCAGTGGGACCAACATATCAGGCCCCTATCCCGCCCAAGTCCTCGCCTTCCTTGACGAGTTCGCGGAGTACGATTTCTAACGCCTCGAACTGTTGCCAAATTGTATTTGCCCTCTCGATCAGACTGCGGTATTCACGGATGAGCGCGCCCATGCTCGAAGTGATCTCCGAGTACGGCAACGTGCTGACGGCCGCGGCCAGCTTTAGTTGTGATGTGATTGGGCCGAACGCAACCGGCGGCTGCACAGCCCTGGACCCCTTGGCCCGGGGCCGAAAGACGGTCCCGTCCTTGGCTACGAGAGGCATGCGTGGGATGAGTGGGCGGCCAGGATGACCACCGGGCGAATTCTTCCTGACGCGGACAGTGGTACGAGTCGCGGGCCGCGCCCGCTTCCTAGGTGTGGCGCTCCGCCCGACCTCTTGAGCGATCACCTCGCCCTCCGGCGCCTCGCCAGGAGCGAAGAAGTCGGGCACCACCTTGCGAGCTGGGCGAGGTGCGCGCACCCGGGTTGTGCGTGTGGGACGTATAGCCATCATGTAGCCTCCTTCTTTGTGTTGGGGCGGGGTCTATCACCGCTCCACGCCAGTGCGACCGCCAGACTCACCAGCACGACCGCCAGTGCCGCGATCACCAACCACCAGGGCGGCGTTACCGCTGCTCCGGTGTAGGCGACGGCATAGTGGTGGTACCTGAGGACAGTCCCCGAGTAGTGGACCGCCCCGTAGGCCTGGTAGATGTTCGTTTGGAGTGAGTAGCCGTAGGCGGTCTGGGGGAACGTGTAGCTGTAGGTCGCACCTGGGCTGACCGTGACCGTTTGGCCGGGTGCTAAGATTCGGGCGTCCACGCCACCCAATGGGATCGCAGTAGATCCTGTGTTGACGATCGACAACTGCGGATGCACCTTGCCGGGCGGAGTCATGGCCGCCGTCACCTGCCCGCCCGCGGGTACGGGCAGGACCGTCACAGTGGCAGTCTCCTGCTGGCTTCCGATTTTGACCGGAATCTGGTAGCGGCCAGGTGCCGCGAAACGGACATACCAAGACGCGTACGCGATTCCACCTGCCGGCGCTGACAAGGTGGCAGGCGCCCGTCCAGATGGGACTTTGGCCGTCCAGGTGAAGTTCGTGGCACTGGACGCTGAGGCGATCGTCGGACCAGCAGGCCCCACGATGGCAGCAACGAGTGGCAACGTGAATGTGATCGGCAGGTCGCCCTCGGCGGTTACAAGGGTGGGGACTCCCGCATAGACCGTCGGCGTCTGGAAGATGAGAGAGGAGGGATCCTTTGATCCCGGCATCGCAACGGTCTCGGGCGTCCCACCAGGCATTCTGAGCGGGGCCTCCGTCTGCGCCGTGCGCTGACGGAGGAGCACCTGGCACGCAGCGCCACCAACGCCCAACCCAGCGTAGAGAGCCAGTCCCACCGCGATCAGGCTTGCGGTCCCAGCGAGGGCAATGGGGCGACCCGCGAGAGGCCGAGCTTGCGACCTGAGTCGTACCCATGTCGCAAGCAAGCCGACCTCGACCAGCGCGAGCAGCGCCAGCGGACCACCTGGCAAACAGCCCGCTGGGCGGGTGAAGAGGTAGGCGATCGTCGCCGCCACCAGCCCAACAAGCCCGCCAAGAATAAGCGGTATAGCCACGTCCCGTGGCCTCCCACGAACGACTTGCTCAGTCATCTCAACCCTCCACGATTTAGTAGCGCGCTGCCTAGCAGTGCCCAAATCACAATCAACGTCACGCCAAGCCCAAGCAGCCAGGCCACGGGCCAGCAGATCAAGAAGATCGGGTACGCAGCCCGGGGGTGAAGCTCAAGGATTCGTGTGCTGCCCAGGCGGGCAGTCAGCATGCCAGCGCTGATCAAGACGCCGGCGACGTAGGTGCCCAAGAGGAGCGGCCACATCACTCGGCCACCTCCGAGGTCGTGGCCCTCGCTCCCCAGTCTCCCGGAAGGAGCTCGCCCGCCATGAGGATCGCTACCCCCACCCCACCCGATTGCTTAATCATCCCCGTAGCGTACCATAACGGGAGGTAGATGGGTAGTCATAGGTAAGGGTCGTTCCTTTACACTTCCCGATGATGGCCCGTCCCAGGATTCCAACCGAACGGCACGACACCCACGTCAGGCTGGACGATGCCCTGTGGCAGCAGCTCGGAGAGCTGGCCGACCATCTCGGGGTCAGTAGGACCGCCGCATTAGGCTTGGTGGTCCGCGCTGGCTTTGGAGTCACGGGGGAGGGCAGTTCGTCTGGCCGCGCCAGCAGCAGCACCTGCCCGCTCTGCGGAGCGCCGCTCGGGAGCCGTCCGTAGTCCCTCTCGCGAGAGAAGGGCCTCGCCGGGCGAGTCCTACGGTTACAGCTACGGTGGGTACGACGGTAGAGACTACGGGACCCCCCGAATTCGATCTCACTCCGCGCCACCGACCTACTCATTCCGCGCCACCGACCTACTCATTCCGCGCCACCGACCTACTCATTCCGCGCCACCGACCTACTCATTTCTGGGCCGGTCTTAGAGGCCCGATCGTGGATCTGCTGGAGGGTGGTGCTCACGATCCGCCACCCTTCGGCGCCGTTCGAGGCCGACTCGGCAGCCTTGATCTCGGCCCACTCCTTCTCCCGGGCCTCCGTGGCCGCCGCAGCCGCGCGCTGGCGGTCGTGCCCGTGATCCAACGTGGCCTTGAGCGGATCAGGATGTCCAGCGTCGGCTGCCATCTGTAGCTCCCGGGCGACCCACCCACCCGGGTCCGACTCGCCCGGGAGGTGCGCCATAAGGTCGACCAAGACCTCGACCTGGCTGGCGCTGGGTCGCCGCATGTCGTAGGCTGCCCGGTAGGACGCCATCACCTCCTTCGGGAGCGGACCCGAAGGAGGGACGATGGCCGCAGCGACGCGGCGCGCCCGGAACGTCCAGCGGCCACTCTGCTCGTTCTGGAGGACCTCCAGAACGAGCGTGGGATCGTGGCGCATCACAACAGCACTTGCGGCGCGGATGCCTGTCAACACCCGATACCGCCGAGCCGCCGAGAATAGTCCCAGCCGGACCGCGACCGGGGTCACGTTCCCGTCGCCATCATTAAAGATGCGCCAGGACATATCGTGCACCAACCGCTCGCTGCAGAGCCAGGTCCACAGGATGGTGGCGACCTCGCTCTCTGCGCGCAGCGCGTCCCAAGTGGCCAGGGGTAGCAAGGTCCCTCGTTTGGTCGCGACCGCACCAGCCACTTCGGTCGATAGGCGACACATGGCGTGGGACCCGCGCCCACGGTCCGTGACGATGTCGTACCTGTCCAAGAGTCTCCATGCCGACTCGGCACTGCTGCGTTGGTCCCACCGCACCGACATCACCGCGACCCCGTGGAGTCGCCGTATCGCCGCCTTCAGCAGGTGATCGCGCTCGCCCGAGAACTGGGCATCTGGCCAAAGCGACGCCGCAAGTGACCTGAGGCTGGCCCGCACTTCACGATCGGCCCGGCACCCATCTAGTTGCCACCGGTAGAGGACCTCGCCCAGTAGCCGTTGGTCGGTGGGCGTGAGGCCGCCTCTGACCTTGCCCAGGCGAGCTGCTTCTTCCGGGAGAGCCACTACGGCTATCTTGGTCGAGCAGGGCCGGCTATGGAGATAGCGCGGCGCGTCATCGGACGCCCAGTCCTGCCCGCGCCAGATGGGAGCCCTCGCCGCGTCCGGGTCCATCCGCACCATGCCCCGCCCATTGGAGAAGCGCGCCATCACTCGGCTCTCCGGCTGTCCGCCGGCCTTGCCCACACCCGGGACTTGGCCGCCTCGGCAGCGATGTACTGCTCGAGGTCGGCCACCGACACGCGGGTCGCGCGGGTTCCGCCCACATGGAGGCTCGGGATGTCCCCGCGGCGAATCATCTGATCGAGGGTCCCGACGCTCACCGACAGGGCTGCGGCAGCCGCTGGCCGCGACAACAGGAGCTTTCCAGACGCCCCGCCAGCCGGGGTGGCCGCATCAAGAGCAGCCTGTTGGGCGAGCTGGATGACAGCCATCACCGCGGGCAGGGCTCCGATCGGCACGTCCACGCTGACCGTGCCAGGTCCTGAGGAGTCGGGGCCCGGGCTCAGCATCCTGAGCTTGGCCGCCATCAAGAGTGCCGCCCGGAGTGAGGATGGATTTTGACCACGCCGAACTCCCGGACCCCAAGTACTCCTGAGGCCTAAAGCATCGGCGGCGCCTTGGTCCGCACTAGCGGCTTTGGCTCTTAGCAGCCCATCGGACGCTAAGGCCTAGCGGAAGCATACCATCACCCACGCCAACCTAAACCTTACGGGGCTGTACTTTCTGTAACGATCCCGCTCCGCGTCCCGGGCTATACGGGGAAGTACTTTGTCCCGGGCTTCCACGTTGTGGGGCGCAACTCCCTAGACATCGCGGCCAAGTCCACTGTCACAAGCGAGCGGCACCATGCGCATTCCACGACCTGACTCATTTCAGGGAACTGTTCCAGCGAGTAACCCAACTGATCGACATCCGGGTCCACGAAGAGTTTGATGGGATCCTGATAGTACATGCGGCGGCCAGCCCCAGAGTACACATGGAGCGGCTGGCGGGACTGCCCCGCCCCAGACCACCCATGGATGTGCTGCGCGCTGAAAACAACGACTCGCGGGTCCTTGCCATATCCGATCCGCTCTTGGTCGCGTGGTTTCTGCTGGATGCGCTTGAGGACCCCGTCATCGGCTCGCCAAGCGCCAGCACGCCAGTCCCAGCCATCCTGTAGTAGATACACCGTATAGGGCACTGTGCCCCGTGGCTCTGCCATGTGCAGCGACGCAATCGCGCCATCCGGCTCCTCGGCAGGGTATGGTCCCCACCAGACCGTTCCAAGCGCCTGATGGCACCCGTGATGGGAACACCGGATCCACTTGCCGTCTGCGGAGATCCTCGCCGTGGCGGTTCGAGGTCGCGTCCCCTCAAGGACCGCCTTCATGAACGGGTTGTCCATATCCGTTGGCATACCTCCAAGCTAACACAGGTTCAACACGGTTGAGCCGACTCATCCAACGCTGACCTGACAGCAAACCTGACAGCAATCCCACGTGCCGCCCTGTGCCGCCAGGCTCCATCAGGGGACTCGTCTGAACTCCCAGACCCCGCCAGGGGTCGCCATGAACCCTGGCTCCACGCTCTTGAAAACCGCTGAGGCGGCAACGCTTCCGGGGGTTCGAATCCCTCTCCCTCCGCCATTTTGATCTCAATTGGAGGCGTGATGTGGAGCAGCTT
>JAKABA010000422.1 GCA_021802115.1 bacterium
GCCACCCTGACTGGCACTCCTGAGCTGATCAAGGGACAACCTCCAGATTTTCGGTGGTGCGCATTCGGCCCCTGGGGAGGATGCCCAGCCGTCTTCGGCCACAGCCATCAAGCCTCACGCTTGACCCCCGCCAGACCGGCATGGCCTCGGTTCAGGATACGACTCCCGGCTCCAGCCAGGAGCGTTCACGGTCCCAGAGTGGCTCGGACTCCGGAGGCAGCAGGGGCTCGCGCCCAGGCCCGGCCAGGTCGCCCCGCTGTACGGGATGTGGGGGCCCGGTTGAACCGTCCCATGGCCCGAGATGCATTGGGTCCAACTTGTAGCTTGCGGAACGGCGCCGCGCCCACCACTCAGACGGCTGGAATCTGGTCCCCCTTGGAGAGGGTGGGGACCGCGGCCGCGACCGTCTCCGGGTACTTGATTCCCGCACCGGTGTTGAGCACCACGACCTCCTCGCCCTCGTCGATCCAGCCCCGCCGGCGCAGGGTCTCGGCCGCGGCGAAGCAGGCCGCCCCTTCCGGACAGATGAAGGCCCCCTCGGACCGACCCACCAGCGCCTGGGCCCGCAGGATGTCGGCGTCGTCGACCGCCACGGCGCAGCCCTGGGTCTCCCGCAGGGCCCGCAGGATCATGAAGTCCCCAAGAGCCTTGGGCACGTTGATCCCGAAGGCGACCGTGTTCGCCCCCTCCCAGGCCTCGGACAGCTCGTCGCCGTTCTCCCAAGCTCTCACGATTGGGGCGCAGCCACTGGCCTGCACGCTCACCAGACGAGGCAGCTTATCGCCGATCCAGCCCAGCTCGCGGCACTCCTGAAGTGCCTTGTGGATCCCGATCAGGCCCACCCCACCCCCGGTCGGATAGAGGATCACATCTGGAACCCGCCAGCCCATCTGCTCGAAGAGCTCCAAGCCCATGGTCTTCTTCCCCTCGAGTCGATAGGGCTCCTTGAGGGTGGAGCTGTCGAAGTATCCCTGCGCCGAAACCGCCTGGGCGATCATGGCGCCGGCGTCGTTGATGAGGCCATCCACCAGGTAGAGGCGGGCTCCCGAAATCTGGCACTCCGCCCTGGTGATGGCAGGAGCGTCGGCGGGCATCGCGATCAGCGCCTCCATGCCTGCCCGAGCCGCGTAGATCGCCCAGGCGGCTCCCGCGTTGCCGTTGGTTGGCATGGCAATGCGGCGAAGGCCGAGCTCCCGGGCCCGGGAGACCCCCACCGCCGCGCCCCGGGCCTTGAAGCTGCCGGTTGGCAGCAGACCCTCATCCTTCATCAAAAGGCGCGGCAAACCCAGCCGGCGCCCCAGCTCGGGCATGGGCAGCAGCGGGGTCATGGTCTCGCCCAGGGACACCACGGACTCCGGCCGGGCCACGGGCAGCAGCTCGTGGTAACGCCACAGGCTGGCGGGGCGATCCCTGAAGGTGGCGGGACCCACCTGCGCCGCGACCGTGCTCAGGTCGTAGCGAGCCAGCAGCGGAGAGCCGCACCGGCAGAGGCCCTGGGGCACGGTGGCCTCGTGCTCGAGCCCGCACCGCGCACATTCGAGGTGGTCAAGGTAGCTGTGGTTCACAGAGGTTGTCTCCAATTGCCGCCGAGCGGATCGTGAGGCCGCGCCGCCATCGTGGCCCCACCGACCCGGCCAGTATCGGGCCGGCACGAGCCGCCGCGCACAGCGCGCGAGTCCATGTCCTCAGTCGAAGAGCGCGTCCACCGACAGGTACCGCTCGCCGCTGTCGTAACTGAACGTGAGCACCCGCGCCCCGTCGGCCATCTTGGGGATGAGCGAAGCCACCGCCGCCAGCGAGGCGCCCGAAGAGATCCCCACCAACATCCCCTCCTCCCGGGCGCAGCGCCTGGCAAAATCGAAAGCGTCCTTGGCATCGACCTGCACGATGCCATCGAGCAGATCCGTGCGCATCACCCCGGGCACGAATCCCGCCCCGATCCCCTGAATGGGATGAGGCGAATGCTGGCCACCCGAGAGCACCGGAGACAGGCTGGGCTCCACCGCAAAGACCCGCAGATCCGGCCAGGTTTGCTTCAGCACCTCCGCGCAGCCGGTGATGTGTCCGCCGGTGCCGACCCCGGTGACCAGGTAGTCGAGTCCCTCGGGGAAGTCCCCGGCTATCTCCTCGGCTGTGGTGCGGCGATGGACCTCCACGTTGGCGGGGTTGTCGAACTGCATGGGCATCCAGGCCCCTTCGGTGGACGCGACTATCTCCTCCGCCCTGGCGATGGCGCCGCGCATTCCCAGCTCCCGTGGGGTCAGGTCGAGCTCGGCTCCATACGCGGTCATCAGCTTGCGGCGCTCCATGGAGAAAGACTCAGGCATGACCAGGATCAGCCGGTAGCCCTTGACCGCCGCCACCAGTGCCAGGCCGATGCCGGTATTCCCCGAAGTGGGCTCGACAATGACCGAGCCGGCGGACAGGACACCCCGGCGTTCGGCATCCTCGACCATGGCCAGGGCGATCCGGTCCTTGATGCTGCCGCCCGGATTCACCCGCTCCTGTTTCGCCCACACCTGGACCCGGGCGTCGAACAGGCGGTTGACACGGACTGCCGGCGTCCGCCCCACGGTTTCCAGAATGCTGTCG
>JAKABA010000423.1 GCA_021802115.1 bacterium
CGGGAGCTGCTCAGCCTGGTCAGGATCGGCAGCCCCGAGCAGCGGCTCAAGGCATATCCGCATCAGCTCTCCGGAGGCATGCGCCAGCGCGCCATGATCGCGATGGCATTGGCCTGCGACCCCAAGCTGCTGATCCTGGACGAACCCACGACCGCCCTGGACGTCACCACCCAGGCTCAGATCCTGGACATCGTGCGAGAGCTGCGACAGCGTCTGGGGATGGCGATCCTGCTCATCACCCACGACCTGGGGGTGGTGGCGGATCTCGCCGACCGGGTGGCGGTCATGTACGCCGGCAGCAAGGTGGAGGACGCCGAGGTCCACCGCCTGTTCGCCGCCCCGCGCCACCCCTACACCGCCGGCCTCCTGCGGGCGCTGCCGCGGCGAGGACGTCGGGCTGGTGACCAGCAGGAGCGGCTCACCGAGATCCCGGGACTGGTGCCGGTTCTGCGCGGCCTTCCCGACGCCTGTGCCTTCGCCCCCCGCTGCCCGCGCAGCCAGGAGGACTGCTCGCAGCGCCACCCCACCCTCGAGCCATGCGAAGCGGGCCACGCGGTGGCCTGTTTTCACCCCGAGCCGGTCGGGGCGGGCGCTTTGTCATGACCGTGCCGGTGCTGGAGGTGGAGCGGCTGCGGATGGAGTTCCGGGCTCCGCGCAACTCTCAGGGTCGGCGGGTCCAGGCGGTGCGCGATGTGAGCCTGGAGGTCAGAGAGGGCGAGATCCTCGGGCTGGTTGGCGAGACCGGCTCGGGCAAGACCACCGTGGGCAAGTGCGTGGTCCGGCTGCTGCGTCCCACCGCGGGTTCCATCCGCTTCATGGGTGAGGACATCACCGCGATGCCGGCCGGCCGCCTGCGGCCCCTGCGCAGCCGGATCCAGATGGTGTTTCAGGACCCCTACTCGTCGCTCGATCCGAGGATGACCGTCTCCCAGATCGTGGCCGAGCCGCTGCGTGCGCACGGGACCCACTCGCGCCAGGAGGAGGCCCGGTTGGTGCGCCGGACCGTGGAGCGGGTCGGGCTCTCTCCGCAGGTCCTGGACCGCTATCCCAACGAGCTGTCCGGGGGCCAGCGGCAGCGCGTCGGCCTGGCCCGCGCGCTGGTGCTGGAGCCGCGGCTGCTGATCGCCGATGAGCCGGTGTCGGCGCTGGATGTCTCGGTGCGCGCGGGGATCCTCAACCTGCTGGTGGATCTGCAGCGGACCATGGGCTTCTCCTGCCTGTTCATCACCCACGACCTCTCGGTGGCGGAGTTCCTCTGCGACCGGGTGGCGGTGATGTATCTCGGCGAGATCGTGGAGGTGGGCACGCGCGATGAGGTGTTCGGTGCGGCCCGCCACCCCTACACCCGGTCCCTGCTGGGGGCGGCCCCCCTGGCGGACCCGGTGGAGCAGCGCAGCCGGCAGCGCGCCATCCTGCCGGGCGAGCCGCCCAGCGCGATCGAGCCGCCGCCGGGCTGCAGCCTCAATCCTCGCTGCCCGCTGGCGGACCGGCGCTGCACTGAGGAGGCTCCCGAGTCCACGCGGGTATCGCCCGCAGGGCATCTTGTGCGATGCCATCGAGTCCAGGAGGAATTCGACTTGGAGGTTGCCCGGTCATGATCTCACCGACCCGTCCCCAGCTGGTGGGAAGCTTCGGCATGGTGGCGGCCTCTGACTGGCTGGCTGCCGCCAGTGGCATGGCGATCTTGGAGCGGGGCGGCAACGCCTTCGACGCCGCGGTCGCGACCGGGCTGGTCCTGCAGGTGGTGGAGCCCCACCTCAACGGCCCCGGCGGCGAGGTTCCGATCATCCTCTACGACTCGGCTGCGCAGGAGGTCGTGGTGGTGGACGGCCAGGGCCCGTCCCCGCGGGGCGCCAGCATCGAGCGCTTCCGCCAGTTGGATGTGCCCCTGATCCCCGGGACCGGGCTTCTGGCGGCCAATGTGCCGGGGGCGTTCTCGGCCTGGATGCTGATGCTGCAGCGCTACGGAAGGCTCAGCCTCGCCGAGGTGATGGGTCCGGTGATCCACTACGCGCGCCACGGCGTCCCGGTCCTGCCCGGGGTGCACCAGTCGATCGCCAACTGCGTTGGCCGGTTCAGCGACCTCTGGCCCAGCTCCGGCGAGGTCTTCCTGGACCACGGGTCGGCCCCGGCCGCCGGTTCGCTGTTCCGGAACTCCCGGCTGGCCGATCTGTACGAGGCAATTCTGAGAGAGTCCCAGGCCGCCCAGGGCAGCCGGGAGCAGCAGATCGGGGCGGCGATCCGGGCCTTCTACCAGGGGGTGGTGGCGGAGGCGGTGGACCGCTTCGCCAGCCACGCCGAGCTCTGGGATGAGACCGGCACTCCGCACGCGGGCTTCCTGGAGGGGTCGGACCTGGCCGGCTGGACAGCTTCGTTCGAGAGCCCGCTGGCGCTCGACTACCACGGCGTCCGGGTTCACAAGACCGGTCCCTGGGGGCAGGGGCCCGTCTTTCTGCAGCAGCTGCAGCTGCTGGCGGGCTACGACCTGGAGTCCATGGAACCGGACTCCGCGGAGTTCGTGCACCTGGTTGTCGAGTGCGCCAAGCTGGCCTTCGCCGATCGGGAGGCCTACTACGGCGACCCTCGCCAT
>JAKABA010000424.1 GCA_021802115.1 bacterium
GATCAGCTGGGCGGTCTACTTGCTGCTGCTGCCCCGCCTGTTGGGCAGACTCCCACCGCTTACACTTGCCGCTCTGATATCCCTGCTGGGGGCGGCCATGCTGGTGCCCTTCGGGGCCGCCCAGGCGTTGGCCCAACCTCCTCATCCAACGGTCGGTTGGCTGGGGTTGCTCGCGTACAGCGCGCTGGGGGCGGTGGCGCTGACCACCTGGATGTACCTGCCCGGGGTCAGCCGCCTCGGTCCGGCCAGGACCGCCATCTACAGCTACCTCCAGCCGTTCCTGGCCCTGGTGGCGGCGCTGGTGATCGTGGGTGAGCCCATCCTTCCCCTGCAGCTGCTGGGCGGGGTGGTGATGCTGGTGGGAGTCGCGATGGGCCGGCCACGGGCTCGACCGACCAGGAGCGGTCGCGACGGCGCGGCGGTGGTCGCCCCAGCGCCTGCGGTCTCGCCCAACCATGCCGGTTGAGGTCCGGGTCCAGGATTCCCTTGCCATCCGAACTCCCAGCGACGAGGGAGCTTTGTGGGGACCGCTCAGGAGGTGGTTGGGCTGAACACCGCGTGCAGACCGCGTAGATCTCGATCCTCGTCTCTCAGCGTTGCGACGACGTCAAGGCCGAGAGCCGATAGGAGCGGACTCAGGTGGCCGAGCTGACCTCCACCGAGCTCCAGGAGCAGGTGGCCGCCGGGGCGCAGCCAGGTGGGAGCTGCGGCGCACGCGCCCTCGACCAGCCGAAGCCCGTTGGGCCCGCCATCGAGTGCGCCCCTCGGCTCGAATTGGGCCACATCGTGGGGGAGGTACGCCATCTCCGGGGTGGGCACGTAGGGAAGCACCGCGGTGATGACATCGACGCGGTTGCGCCAGCCGGAGGGGGCCGGTCCGAACATATCCCCTTCGACGACGGTCACTCCATTGCTGCGGGCGCATGCGGCGGCCGCCGGATCACGGTCGATCCCAATCACGGCCGCCTGCGGGTGCGCCCTCAGCATCACCATCGCGACCGCGCCGCTGCCGGTGCCGAGGTCGATGGCGCGGCCGTGCCGTGGAAGCAGTGCGGCCGCAAGGCGTGCCAGAGGCTCGCTGTGCGCTCGAGGCACATAGACGTTTGGTGCGATCTTCACGTCCAGGCCGCAGAAAGAGACCGAGCCCGTGATCCACGCCAGCGGCTCCCCGCTCTCCCGCCGGCATACCAGCTGCTCCAGGAGTTGGAGGTCCGCCCGGGCCCTTCGCAGCAGTTGCTCCGCCTCCGCTTCGGGAAACACACACCCAGCCCGCCTGAGTCGCTCGACGACTTGCGCGCGGCTCACGGACGGCTCAGCGCTCCAAGTGCCGGGCGGAATGAGGACTGCGGGCCGGCACCGACCGCATCCGTCCCAGCCCTCTTCCCGGCTGTTACCTGACGCCGAGCTGCAGGGGCGCCGCCTGGGACCGGCGGCATCCAGCCGGCGGCGGATCGAATTGCTGCTGCAGTCACCATCTCGCCCCGCCGCGGGAGAGGCTATCGTCGTCGGATGCCGCCGAGTTCACCATCCGGGCTGTGGCCGCAGTGGCGGCAGCGAGCACGCAGCCGATGGCTTAGTCCGGGTCAGGCAGGCGGGCGCTGGGCGCCCAGATTGGCGCAGGCCTCGCACACCTGCGGGGGGATGAATCCGGCGCTCATCAGCGCCGCGAAGAGGCGGCAGCCGATACACAGGCCCAGTCCCGCCTCGAGACCGGCCGCCAGTGCCAGCACCCCGAGCACGGTGTACGTGGCCACCTCCAGGTGCCAGCCAAAGTAGAGGAGGGTCGCGAGCACAGTCAGTGTTGCCCCGATCCCCTGAGCAAAGCGCTTCGGAGGCCCGGGGACGAGCCGCGGCGAGGAGGTGACCCGGGGCGCGACCAGGCGGGTCGCGATCTGGCCGAGTGGGCTGAAGGTCGGTCCGCTGGTGACCCGCGCCAAAAAGCCATAGGCGAGAACCGCGCTCAGCCACGGCAGCTGGCCGATGATCGCGGTGAGGGCCAGGGCAAGCACTCCGGCCGCCACCACGCGGCTCGCTACGTCATTGACCGGGTTGGGGAAGGTGGGCCAGCGGTCGAACATGCGACAACTCCAGGGCTCGTCGAATCTGCCACCAGACAAACTATCACACTTGTCCGGTGCTGTCGATGGTCGAGCTCAGAGCTGAGGGGGATGTCCCTCGCGCTCGCGCTTCAGCTCGAACAGGTACGGCCTCCTCACCATCCGCACCACATCGCGCAGCAGCTCCACCGCCTCGTCATCATCGGGCACCTCGGTGATCACGGGTCCGAACGCGCCGGGCCCGCGGCCCCCGTCGAGGATCAGGGTGGGCACCCCGAAAGCCTCGCAGCTGGCGACCGCCGCTCTATGATCCGCGACGACGGCTTGCCAGAGTTCACGGTCTCCCGCATACCGTGCTCGATCAGACGGCTCCATGCCGGCCGCCTCCATCGCCCGTTCGAGCACCGCTGCGGCCCGGTCCTCGGTGAGGCGCTCGCCCTCGTGATGCAGCAGGCGCCCCAGCTCGGAGTAAAGCTTCCCGACCAGCTCCTTGCCCCCCTGTCGGCGAGCCAAAGAGAGCA
>JAKABA010000425.1 GCA_021802115.1 bacterium
CACCGTCCTGGGGGTCGCAATCTTGATCGCCTGAATCTCCGCGTGAGCGCCGCGGTTGCCGACCGTGTCCATCAGCCATGCCGTCTTCAGCACCAGCAGCCGCAGCTGCTCCACCCGCACCCGGGCCTGGGCGATCCACTCGCGCACCACCCCCTGGTCCGCGAGGGGCTTGCCGAACGCGACTCGCTCCGAGGCACGCGCGCACATCAGCTCGATGGCCCGCTCCGCCACGCCGATCGAGCGCATGCAGTGGTGGATGCGCCCTGGACCCAGGCGGGCCTGCGCGATCGCGAACCCGTCGCCCTCTCTTCCAATCAGGTTCTCGACCGGCACGCGGACATCCTTGAACTCGAGCTCGGCGTGACCGCCATGGTGGTGGTCGTCGTAGCCGAAGACCTGCATGCCGCGCTTGACCACCACCCCCTCGGTGTGGCGCGGGACCAGGACCTGGCTCTGCTGCCGGTGGCGGTCCGCGGCTGGATCGGTCTTGCCCATCACGATGAAGATCTCGGCGTGCGGGTTCATGGCGCCGGTGATCCACCACTTGCGCCCGTTGATGACGTAGCTGTCGCCCACGCGCTCGATGCGGGTGGAGATGTTGGTGGCGTCCGAGGAGGCAACATCGGGCTCGGTCATCGCGAAGGCTGACCGGATCCTGCCGGCCAGCAGTGGTTCCAGCCACTGCGCCTTCTGCTGCTCGGTGCCGAAGGCCGCGAGGACCTCCATGTTCCCGCTGTCGGGGGCGGCGCAGTTGAGGGCGGCGGGGGCCAGGTGCCCACTGCGCCCCGTGATCTCCGCCAGGGGCGCGTACTGGAGGTTGGTGAGCCCGGCTCCCCCCTCGCCGGGCAGGAAGAGGTTCCAGAGCCCGCGCGCTCTCGCCTCCGCCTGGAGCTCGCCGAGGACGGGGACCTCGGTCCACGCCCAGCGGTTCTCGAGTGCCTCGAGCTGTTCCGCGAAGACCGCTTCAGCGGGCCCCACCTTCTCCTCCATGAAGGCTAGGAGACGGTCCCGGAACTCCTCGGTCTTGGCGTCGTAGGCGAAGTCCATCAGATACCCTCCCTCAACACGGACAGTCCCGCCGCCATCAGGGGCTCGACGACCTCGCCGACGGTGTCGAACCCAGTCCCCACCGTCTGCCCATGACTGTAGCGGTAGTGGATTCCCTCCAGGATCACGGCGAGTTTGAAATACGCCAGCCCCATGTAGAACCCCATGGCCGACAGGTCCCGAGTGCTCTGCCCCGCGTATCGACTGACGATCTCCGCAGCGGACAGGAACCCGGGGGCCCGGGCGGCGTCCGCGACCAGGGGACCGGTTTGCATGTCGGCCAGCTGCCGGTAGACCACCAGCAGCGCAAGATCGGTGAGCGGATCGCCCACCGTCGCCAGCTCCCAGTCGATCACCGCCGCCACCTCGTCCCGGTTGTCGACCAACAGGTTGTCGAGCCTGAAGTCGCCGTGGACGACCGCGGCCGGCGACTCCGGGGGCAGGCTGGTCTGCAGCAGCGCCTGCAGCTCCCGCGCGCCCGCCAGTTCGCGGCTGGAGGACGCATCGAGCTGCTGCATGAACCGCCGCACCTGACGACCCAGGAAGCCCTGGGGTCGCCCGAAGTCCTCGAGCCCCACCGCGACGGGATCCACCCGGTGCAGCGCCGCCAGGGTGTCGACCATGCGGGTCGAGATCGCCCTGGTGCGTGCCGGCCCGAGCCGTTCGAGCTGTGACGCCAGCCGGTATGGCGTCCCCTCCACCATCTCCATGACATAGAACGCGGCCCCGATCACTTCCGGGTCCTCGCAGAGTGCGTACGTCACCGGCACCGGGATGTCCGTGGCACGCAGGGCGGTCATCACCCGGTACTCCCGGGCCATGTCGTGAGCGGTCGCCAGCACGTGCCCCAGCGGCGGCCGGCGAACGATCCAGGAGGTCTCCCCGTCCGACACCCGGTAGGTCAGGTTGGACTTACCCCCCACCAGCAGCTCCGCACGCAATCGGCCGCGCACCGCCCCCGGGCAAGCCCCCTCGAAGAACTTGCGGAACCTCTCGAGATCCAGCCCCGGGGTCCCTCCCGGCTCGCTGAGGGCATCCGGTCGGTCCTCGGTCACGCCACCCACACCGGGCCGGGGGCGAACCGGTGCCTCCGAGAGACAGCGCGCTCCAGCGGCCCGGCCAGCCGTCGCGCTTCCATCTACCTGCCCACCGTAGCCGGTCCGCGCGGCCGGCCCCAGGCGGGGCCACCGCCTGCGGTCAAGCGCCCGGCTCCCGGAGACCGTGGTCGCCCGCCAGCTCGGGCACCAGTTCGGTCAGCGCCCTGCGGGTGGTGGCGCTGTCCTGGTGCAGGATGGTGCGGAGGCCGAGCCGGCGCGCTCCCTCCGTGTTGGGCTCGGCGTCGTCGATGAACACCACCCGGCCCGCCGACGCGCCCAGCAGGTCCAGGGTGTACCGGAAGATGTCGGCGTTGGGTTTGCGCATCCCCACCTCGCTGGATATCACCACCGGGTTGAAGAGCGAATCTATGCGCTCCCGCGGGTAGGAGTTGCCCCAGCTGTTCGACAGGAGG
>JAKABA010000426.1 GCA_021802115.1 bacterium
CCGGCCCTGGGACCAGCCCGGAGCGGTGCTCGGAGTATCCATCCCGCTGCGAGCCACCCAGGCTCTGCTGGATCTGGCCACGGAGCAGGTCCGCGGGGGGCGCCCGGTCGCACTGTCCCTGCGGGGGACGATCGGGTCCGGCGAGATGAGGGTTGAGGCCGAAGCCGACCAGTTGGAGGCGGTCCGTCGCCGGGTCGAGGGCCTGGGCGGCCATGTGGAGGTCCACCGGGCCGACTCCGAACTCAGGCATCTGGGTTCGCGCCCCAGCGATGAGGTGGCCGGGGAGCTGATGGGCGCCGTCAAGCAGGCCCTGGACCCCGGCCGCGTCCTCGCCCCAGGTCGGATCGAGCGGCTCTACGAGCTGTCTCGCGGCTCCTTGGCCGGAGCGGCCGATGCCTGAGTCGGGCCCCCCAGCGATCAGGCCCGGCCCGATCGTGGATCCGGCCTTCGACGACCACCACGCTCCCGATCCCTCGCTGCTCTCCGACTGTGTGCACTGTGGATTCTGTCTGCCTGCCTGCCCCACCTACGCCCTCTGGGGCGAGGAGATGGATTCCCCCAGGGGACGCATCCTGCTGATGGACCTGGCCCGGAGCGGGGAGCGCCCGATGGGTCCGGAGATGGTCTCCCACTGGGACTCCTGCCTCGGCTGCCTGGCGTGTGTTCCCGCCTGCCCCTCCGGGGTCGCCTACGACCGCCTGCTGGAGCAGACCCGCCAGCAGGTGGACCGGCGCTATCCACGCCCCCTCCGGGAACGGCTCTGGCGAGAGGCGCTGTTCTCTGTGCTGCCGCACCCCACCCGGATGCGCCTGCTCAGCTCCCTGCTGTGGGCGGCCGAGCGGGTGGGGGTCCGCGACCTCGGGGAGCGCGCTCTCGACCGGGCGCCGGCGGAGATCCGCGCCGCCCTGCGCCTCGCCCCGGCGATTGGCCTCAGGAGCAGCTGGGCCCCCATGCCGGCACCGCGCCGACCCGCCCACGGGCGTCCCGCCCGGCTGCGGGTCGCGATCCTGGCGGGCTGTGTGCAGCGGGTGATGGAGGCGCCGACCAACCAGGCGACCGCCGAGGTGCTGGCCGCCTACGGCGCCGAGGTGAGAGTCCCGTCCGGACAGGGCTGCTGCGGAGCGCTGGAGCTGCATGCGGGACGCGAGCAGAGCGCTCTGCGCAGGGCTCGTCGATTCGTCGCCAGCTTCGAGGATCCTGCGGTGGACCGGATCGCCATCAATGCCGCCGGATGCGGGGCGATGCTCCGGGATCTGGGCAGGTTGCTGGAGGACGACCCGGACTGGGCCGCGCGCGCGGCCCGGGTGGCGGCAAAGGTCCGCGACGTCAGCGAGGTGCTCGACGAGCTCGGCCCTCCCGACGGCCTGCACCGCCTGCCGGTGCGGGTCGCCTACCACGACGCCTGCCACCTGGCCCACGCCCAGGGGGTCAGGGATGCGCCGCGCCGGGTCCTCGCGGCGGTCCCGGGGCTGGAGCTCCTGGAGGTGCCGGAGGGGGATCTGTGCTGCGGCAGCGCCGGCACCTACAACCTGACCCAGCCGGTGGCGGCCCACGAGCTGGGCCTGCGCAAGGCCACCAACCTTCGGGCGGTCGCGCCCGACTGCGTCGCGGCGGGCAACCCCGGGTGCCTGCTGCAGATCCGGGCCGCCCTGGCTGAGCAGGGCAGCAGCCTGCCCGCCCTCCATCCGGTCGAGCTGCTGCGCGCCTCAGTGCGGGGTACTGGCCCGCCCTGGTCCCAGCCCGGCTGAGCCCCCCTGCGGGGGAGTGGCGGACCGGAAGCGGGGCGGAGAGGCACAGACCAGGAGCGCCCCCGGCAGGACCGAGGCCACCAGCGCCGAGGCCCGAGGCAGTGGCTCGCCATCAGCCTCACAAGGGCGGGGCAGGTCGGTGACGATCTCCACCTTCCGACCCGCGATGGACTCCAGCCCCATCCCCTCCGGATGACGCAGACCGACTCTGAGGCTGATCTTCGCCCAGTCCCGCAGACGCCGGGACGCGATGAGGACCACATCCAGGCGGCCGTCGTCGGCCGAGGCAGCGGGCAGGAGCCGCATCCCGCCGGGCAGGGTGCCCACGTTGGCGACCAACACCGACCGGACGCGGCGCAGGACGGGGGCGCCCCCGTCGACGCTTATCTCAACCGTGAAGCCGGGCTCGGGAAGGTGGCGCAGGACGGAGGGCACGTACGCGAACCAGCCCAGCACCCGCTTGGCGAGCCGGGGCGCGCCCGCCAGCATCTGGGCGTCCAGCCCCATGCCGGCGGCGACGCAGAAGCGGACCCCGCCAACCTCGCCGAGGTCGATCCGCCGGTGGTCCCCCGCCAGCGCGACCCGTATCGCGGCCAAGGGATCCAGGGGCAGCTCCAGATTGCGAGCCAAGAGGTTGCCGCTGCCCAGGGGCACCACCGCCAGCGCCACCTCGGGGTGCCGGGCCAGGGCTCGCACCGCGCTGGCAACCGTGCCGTCTCCCCCGCAGGCGAAGAGGACCTCGACGCCGTCGTCCAGCGCCTGGTCGAGCCGGGTCCGCTCACCGCCGGTGGTGTCGGTCTCGATCCAG
>JAKABA010000427.1 GCA_021802115.1 bacterium
AGCTGCTCGCCCTGGGCGCCTCCGCCGCCGCTCTACCCGCGGACGCGCTCGCCCAGGGTCCCTTCGACCTCATCCTGGAGCTGGTGGGCGGCCAGGGGGTCGCCGAAGGGCTCTCCGCCCTTCGGACCCAGGGGCGCATGGCCGTGATCGGGCTCGGGGCCGGATCGAAGGTCGAGGTCGACCTGCGACTCCTCATGGGCCGGCGCGCCCGCATCTTCGGGTCCACCTTGCGGGCCCGCTCCCTGGCGGAGAAGGCGTTGGTGATGGCCAGCCTGGAGCGGCACGTGCTGCCGCTTGTAGCGGAGGGCCGGGTGACGGTCCCGGTGGCCGCCACCTATCCCCTTCGGGAGGCGGGCGAAGGTTACGCGCACCTCGCCGGTGGTGGGAAGCTGGGGAAGATCGTGCTGGTCGCGGACGACGCCTGACCCATTTCCGGCGCCGGGCCGGGCGGACTGAAACCTCTTCGTTGGTAGAGTAGGTACATGGAGGCTGCGCCACCCCCCCGGCAAGTTGCGGTGCCGGTCCTGGAGGTGCCCATGCCTGAGGCTGCCGGGCAGCTCTCCTTCTGGAACGACGTCGGCCTCGACCAGCTCCCCGTGCGTGAGATCGCCAGCGCCGAGCTGGTGAGGGAGCGGGTGTCCCAGCTGGCCAAGGAGATCGCCACCGACCTGGGCGGCGAGCCGCTGACGCTGGCGGTGGTCCTGCGCGGTGCATTCGTCTTCGCCGCCGACCTGGCCCGCGAGCTCATCGCCAACAAGATGGAGAACCTGCTCATCACCTTCTTCCACGCCAGCAGCTATCGGGGCACCAAGGCGTGGCGGGCACCGGTGATCCAGGAGCTGGGAGAGATGAGCACTGACGGGCGCCAGAGCATTCTCATCATCGACGACATAGTCGACGCCGGTCACACCGCGCACGCCATGATCCAACGGCTGAGCTCGCCCAACCGGAGGGTGGAGTACTGCTCCCTGCTGGACCGGCCGGAGGCTCGCGAGGCACCGGTCCACCCGCGCTACGTCGGCTTCAGGTTGGACGGGCCCGGATTCGTGGTCGGCTATGGCCTCGATTACGACGACAAGTACCGCGAGCTCCCCTATCTGGCCCAGTGGATGCCGTCGTCCGGCCCCTTCTGAAGCGCCTCCGAGGGGGATCGGGCTCCGCGCCGGGCCCGATCCCCCTGCGGGTCAGCCGGCCGGTTGGGTGCCCGCCATCATCTCGCGGCCGATGCTGCCGACCGACATCACCAGGTAGGCGGCTCCGCCGACCAGGATTCCCACCGCCCAGCTGAAATCTGCGCCCCCGGTCGCCTTGGAGATGGGGCCCACGAATGACGGCACGTAGAAGGCGGCGTCTATCCACATCATCGCCGCGACCATGCCCAGCGCCTGAGCCACCAGCGCCTTCCAGTTGACGCCACCGTTGCGCCAGTACAGCCCGCCCCGTGAAGAGGCGAGGGAGTCGGCGTCATAGCGACCGCGGCGCAGCAGATAGTCCACCGCCAGGATCCCGAACCACGGGCCCAGCCAGACCACGATGTAGTCCAGGAAGCCGGAGAGGTCGGTGTAGAAGTTGCCCTTGAAGATGACCAGAGCGGTCACCGCCCCAGCCACCACGGTGTCGATCACAACCGCGCCCCAGCGCTTGACCGGGATCCCCAGGGCCTGCAGGGTGACTCCCGAGGAGTACAGGTCCATCGAGTTGATGGCGAACAGCTGGGGCAGCACCAGGATCAGAAACGGCCAGAAGAACCAGGTCGCGAAGGATGACGGCACTCCGGTGACCGCGGTCGCCTTGGGGCTGACGATGAAGGCCAGCGCCCCCAGCAGCTCCAGCAGGATCGACGGGATCGCAGCACCCAGGGTGGCGGCCCAGAACGTCCTGGCCTTGGCGGTGGTCCGGGGCAGATAGCGGGAGTAGTCGCTGGCATTCTCGGTCCAGCCCAGACCCCCGGCGGCGATGATCAGCACCACCGCGGTTGTCCAGACCGCCCACGACGCCTGCTGGTGGAAGTGGCTCAGGTTCACGTGCGGGGCCACCAGCACCGCCATCACCGCGAACAGCAGGATGAAGACGAAGGAGAGGTAACGCAGCGTCTTGGAGATCATGGCGTGGCCGAAGAACGGCACCACGAACTGAATCGCCACCGCCGCCAGGATCACCAGGACCTTCAGGCCGGTGGTGGCCCCCACCCCGCCGCGGGCGAACATGGCCAGGGTCACCAGCACGATGAGGACGATGCCCTCGATCTCGAAGCCCACCTGAGTCAGCCAGTTGAAGGCGGAGACCACCCGGTTCCCGTTGATCCCGAAGGGTGCCCGGGACACCATGAAGGCGGTGGTCCCGGCTTCGGGACCCGGCAGGCTGGCAAGTCCGAGGAACACATAGGCGACGTTGCCGAGCAGGATGGCGAGCACAGCCTGACCGAAGGAGAGGCCGAAGGAGATCACCAGGGCCCCGTAGACCAGGTACTCGACGTTCCAGATGCCGCCTGCCCACAGCCAGAACAACCCCGCCGGGGTCATGCGGCGCTCCGTGGCGGGGATGAGCTCGAT
>JAKABA010000428.1 GCA_021802115.1 bacterium
CGAAGCGCACCCCCCGCCGCCGACAGCAGTGGAGCAGGTCCAGGACGTAGTCGGCGCTGTCCGCCCGCAGGCTCACCGGCCCGTGTCCCGCCGGCAGCGTGGCCAACGCCTGTCGCACCAGCGCCACAGCAGTGGCGTGGGCGCCGCCCGGCCGCGCAGCCACTCGGCCACCAGCACGCGCCCCCGCTCCGACCAGATGCAGGCCTGGGTGAGGGAGCTGCGCTGGCCCTCGTAGGTGAACGCCGCGCCCTCCTTCTGGGCTCCGCAAACCTCCTTATGCCGAGATCGGCATAAGGAGGTCTTTGGGCTGTTGAAGCAGGGGGTGGGGTTCGGCTACACCAAGGTGCGGGGCTACCATCCGCTGCTGGCCACCAGGGCCGACACTGGCGAGGTGCTCCACTCCCGGCTGCGGGGTGGATCGGCCTTCACCGCCAGAGGAGCCGCTGGGTTCCTGGCCGAGACCTTCTCCAGGGTGCGCGCCGCCAGGGCGACGGGTCTGCTGACTTTGCGGGCGGACTCCGGCTTCTACTCCAAGGCTGTGCTCACCACTTGCCGTCGAGCCAGGGTTCGCTTCTCCGTTACCGCTCGCCTGGACAAGGCGGTCCAGCGGGCGATTGCGGCCGTCCCCGAAGAGGCCTGGGTGTCGATCCCGTACTGGTCGAGCTCGGGCACCTTCGGTGAGGACGAGCAGGGACAGCCCATCTCTGGCGCCGATGTGGCCGAAGTTCCCTACACCGCCTTCGGCAAGAAGGGGATGCGGGTGCGCCTGATTGTGCGTCGGGTGCGGCCCACTCCGGGGAGCCAATTGGCGCTTTTCACCGAGTTCCGCTACCACGCCTTGGTCACGGAGCGCGAGGGCACGACTGTGGAGCTGGGGGCGGACCATCGCCGCCACGCGGAGGTGGAGACCGTCATCCGCGATCTCAAGGAAGGGGCGGGTTTGGCCCATCTGCCTTCGGGGCAATTCGCTGCCAACGCTGCCTGGCTGGCCCTTTCAACCCTGGCCCACAACCTGGCCCGCTGGGTGGTGGACATCGGCCTGCCCGAGCACCTGCCAGCCCGCACCACCACCGGTCGACTGCGCCTCTGCCTGTTCTCCATCCCCGGGCGACGCACCCGCTCCGCCCGCCGCGTGACCGTGCATCTGCCTGGGCGCTGGCCCTGGCAGCAGCTGTTCCTCAACGCCCTCAGCCAGATCCGCGCCGCCACGTGACTGCGGCTAGGCCGCAGACCCCGCGGACCTCAAACCGGCGTCAGCATGCCCGGAATTCCCCTGCTGGGCCCAGTTTCAGGCCGTTCTGAGGCTACGACATCCCCCGCACCCCAGTCACGACCCGGCGGCAACAGCCCTGCCAGCCATTCCCCCGCCTTCGACAGCTCACCAGCCCTCCCGTGCCCCTCCGCTGCACCTGATCGGTGGATTGAGGCTGATCCGGCGCGCGGTCTCTATCCCGCTCTCCCCCGACAGGCGCACGTCCAGCAGCACCACGTCCGGGGTCACGCTCCTGGCCAGCTCGACGACACCGTCGGCGCGATCCGTCTCCCCCACCACCCGCAGGTCCGGATGCGTCTCCAGGATCCGGCGGGCGCCCTCCCGGACCATGGCGTGGTCGTCGGCGATGACCACCCGGATCGGCTTCCCCGGTGGGGCCGCCCCAGCCCAGGCACCCTCGCACGGCCGCCGCCGCGGACCGGGGGCGCCTGTCGGGGCGCGCCGGTCACCTCGGGTCATGTCGGTGAGAGAAAGGTGTCCATTCAGGGGTAGTGGCGGTCGGGGGTGATCAGGTCGTGATAGGGGTAGGGAGCCAAGGCCGGCCCATGAGGGCAGCGTGGATGGCGGAGATGGCCCCGATGCCGTGATGGCGAGTGGTGACCAGGTAGGTGTGGACCCGACAGTATCGAGCGAGGGTTGTGTGGGTGTGCCAGTACCCGGACACGGCCTGGTGTCGCTTCGGTCCTTTCAGTGCGCGTTCACTCGCGTTGTTCGCCCAGGGCACGTCAACGCGGGTGGTGAAGAGCCAGACCTGATCGGCCTTGTCGTGAAGGCGTTTGGTCAGGTTGGAGCCCGGGTGGTGGTCCTTCGGCCAGGGCTGGTTCCGGTTGATGGTGCTCCCTGCTGCGACGTTGCGGTCGTACCGGTTCCGCAGGCTGGCCAGCAGCTCGGCGTCAAGGTGGCGCTCACCCCCAGCAACCGCGGCCACGACCGCTGCATTGGCATCGCGCAGGACCTGTTGGACATTGCTGGCCCACCCCTGTGCCTGGGGATCAATGTCGTACACCCCCTGCAGGTGACGGATCAAGTGGGCGACACATTGCTGCACTCCAGCCAGACCCTCGTCGAACTGGTACCAGCCCGCGTAGTCATCGCGCACCAGCACGCCCTGCCAGCCATCCAGGACGCCGAGATTCTTGAGGGCCACGCTGGAGCGAGCTGGAGTCGGACGCAGCCACACCAGCCGCTCGTCGGGGGTCCGCAGGGTGACCACGTGGGCGGCCCCGGTGGTCGCGGCGCCGTTCTCATCGAGGCTGTCGTCGAGGAGGTCGACCGGGG
>JAKABA010000429.1 GCA_021802115.1 bacterium
CAGATCCTGTCCCGCAGGAAACGTCACACAGGCGAACTCCAGCTCATAATCGAGCCGGTCGGAGTAGGCGGGCCAAGGCACCACCGCCCCGGGGGCGAGCAGGGTCGCCGGGTTCCCCTTGTAATACACGGGGCGGCGGTACCAGGCGGCGGGGATCGGTTCGTGGCGCCGCGCGGCCCCGGCCGCCACATGCCGCTCGAAGCAGTAGAAGTCGCGCAGCATCGGCGCCCGCAGCAGCGGCAGCCGCTCGATGAGTTCCTCCGGCCAGCGCAGCGGCGCCCCCGACGGCGCGGTGGCCTGCGGCGAGTGGGTCAACGCCGCCGCCACCGCATCCCGGGCCATCTCCAGTGCGAGCTCACCACCCCGCAGCAGCCGGCCGAGCTCGCCGGGGAGGGTGGCCCGCGCCCAGGCGCCGGGGTCGCCACATCCCCGACTCTGCCACCAGAGCTCTCCGGCTGAGGTCACGTCGATGAGGCAGGGCAGGCCACTCTCCGGGTCGGTCTCCGCGGCCACGACCCGCTCCTCCATCTCCAGGGGCCCGTGCAGGCCGACGGTCGCCAGACGCATCGCGGCCTCAGTCGTCCTCCAGGTGGGGCATCCAGGACTCCGCGTACTCGACGATCTCACAGCCCGCGATGTCCGGCAGCGGGTGCAGGGGCCGGCGCGCGTCGATCATGACCGCCACCTCGTCGTGGTGGGTCTTGGTCGCCTGGCGATCACGCTCGATCGCCTTGGGCTGGGGTCCGTGGTGGATCCCCTGGGCGTGCCAGGTCATCATGCCGGCGTCGATGCCGGCCCGGCTCATGAACGTCCCCGCGTGGTAGAAGAGAACCTCGTCGTAGTCGATGTTGCGGTGGTAGAAGGGCAGTCGCACCGCGCCCGGGTCGTCGATGCCCTCGACCCGGCGGGGAGCAAAGGTGCAGAGCACGAAGCCCGTGGTACGCAGCGTGGTGTGAACCGAGGGGGGCAGGTGATACCGGCCCGAGGTCACGGGCCGGATGTCCCTGACGTTGAGGGCGAAGGCGCTGAGATCCCCCTTCCAGCCCACGGTGTCCAGAGGATCGAACGGGTAGAAGACCCGAGTCCACTGGCCCTCGCGTTCGATGACCATCTCCCACTCGCCGGCGGAGTTGGGGGCCGACGGCTCCATGGGCAGCTCCGGCAATCGGAGCACCCCGCGGTCGAACGGGGAATGCTGGCCCATCCGATCCGCGGGAGGCAGCTCCGGCATCTCCGCGGACGCGATCACCAGCAGGAAACTCTCTCCTTGGTCGGGGAAGATCCGGTGGGTCGTGCCCCGCGGCAGCACCAGGTAGTCACCCTGCTCATAGTCCAGCCGCCCGAAGTCGGTGAGCATCGTCCCCGCTCCCCGGTGCACGAAATAGATCAGGTCGGAGTCGGCGTTGCGATAGCAGTACGGCATCGCCGTCTGCCGTCGGGAGACCTTGATGGTCACATCCTCATTGCCCAGAACCGGGGTCACCGCGGCCGCGGGGTCCGAGCCGTCGGCGGCCACCACCTGGCGCAGGTCGTAGGCGCGGGGCCGCAGCGGGCCCTCGATCCTCAGCCACTGCGTGGGGGCGTGCGCGTGATACAGATGCGAGGCTGGGCCGAAGAAGCCGTGACGGGCGAACTCCTCTTCGATGGTGCCCTCGGGCAGGTCGCAGTGCGCCTGCCGACTGTACCTTCCCCTCGCCTGTGGAAACATCGGTCACCCTCCCGCAAAAGTGATCACGGTCTTGATGTCGTCGGGCTGGCGCTGGAATGCGGACTGGAAGTCCGCCGCCGGGACCCTGCGGCTCACGATCTCCTCCACCACCCCGGGCCAGCGCCGGACCCCAGCAGCGAGCATCCGCGCCGCCGCCTCGAAGTGGGTGCGATTGGCGTTGACGGTGCCGAACACCAGCTTGTTGCCGAGCACCATGTCCAGGTTGAGGGCGTCGGCGTCGACCGTGACCGTCCTGGCGCCGGCGGTCACCGAGCTGAGACAGCAGACGCCGTCGTGGCCGGTGACTGCAATCGCGGCCATGGCGACCGCGGAGACCCCGGTCGCCTCAAAGACCAAATCCAAGGTGCCCAGCTCCTTGGCGAGTCCAGGCACCGGATGCTCGTCGGCGTCGAGCAGCACCGCCCCGATCTCCTTGGCCACCCGGGCGGAGCGGGAGTCGGCATCGGCCTTGGCGACCAGGTAGACCTCCAGATCCCGCAACCGCAGGAACAGGGCGGCGAGCAGACCGATCGCCCCGGCGCCGCAGATCAGGGCCTGCTTGGGCTCCCAGGGGAAGCGGTGCCGCTGGATCGCATACGCCTGCATCAGCCCCTTCTCCACGATCGAGCTGGGCTCCATCAGCACCCCGACCTTGCTGAGGCGGCCGGGCAGCGGCACCAGGTAGTCCTCGGACTCCACGTAGCGCTCGGCCATGTAGCCGTCACGCCCCTTGATCCCACGCTCGGTGTAATTGCCGGTCACGCAGCTGTCGCTCTGTCCGTGGGCGCATGGCGGGCACCGCTCCGGGCAGGGGCGCCGGACGGTCGCCACCACC
>JAKABA010000011.1 GCA_021802115.1 bacterium
TCTCTGCGCAGACCTCAGCCAGCTGGGCGCCACCTTCCCCGGCACTGACTTCCCGGTCACATATCAGGTCGCAGTGCACCATTCCGAACGTGCCGCCTGACCCTACATGTCCAGTGGTCTGCACTTGATGCGCTACAGGGCCCGCCAGGCCGGGCTGGACCTCAGTGTCCGGGCCTTGCTGGATGAACTGGCCGGCATCGGCGAGACCGTCCTGCTCTACCAAGGCGAGAAGGGCGGGCCCCGGGCCCGGCGCATGCTGACCGAGACCAGCCCCACCCAGGATGCCCTTGTCGAGGTGTTCCACCTGCCGCGCTATGCGCCCCGCCACTGACCCTTCCCAACTCGGGCCAGCTGCCAGCCGGAGCCCGAGTCAGGTCATACGCCCGCGCGGCTTCAAAACGCTGTCCCTACAAGGGGAAACTGCTGCTGTAACGCTCCACTCTCGGAAACTCGGGCTAGCATGAGGTTCCGGGCGACGGGCTCAAATGCTGACGGCGGACCGTACGGTTGGGAACGGCCCACTGGGAGCAATGGAACGAAAAGTCGCGCTAAGGCGGGGGTGTGGGCAGCTGGGGTGGCTGTCGCGTGAACGATCGTTTGCGGACACGCTCGGCTCGCGAGACGTTCTGTGACCTTCAGCGCTAAATGGCGTGGTTCTGACAGCGCTATGTGTCGCCACTATGTCCCAGTTGACGATCCTCTTGCGGCGATGATCGTCTGCTCCGGTAACAAGCACTGGGTCGTCCGCGGCGGTGACACTGGCGTAGAAGGCAAACCACTCCAATATCTTCTCAAGGGCGAGCTCTGTGCGAGCACTACGGTCGGAGTCGTGCGGTCCCCGGCGGATGACATCGACTCAGACAACGCCGGCCGCTAGCTCTGTCCGGGGTGGCCCTCAGGCCGAGGGTAGGAACGCTGCATCGAAGAAGGCCAGCTCCAGGCGCATCGCCCGCCGGTAGGCCCCCCGCACCGCGGACCCGTCATTGGCCTGTTCGTCGAGCAGCCGCTCCAACCGCGTGGTCAGCGCCTCAAAGCCCGGGTCGGCGTAAGTCTGCACCCACTCCGCGTACGGTCCCGCCGCCTTCGCGTCCAGCGCCGCGCCAAGCCAGACGTAGAGCCGCATGCAGGGCGTCATTGCTGCGCACACCAAACCCACGCCGCCCGTCGCAGCGGTCGCGAGCAAGAACTCGGAGTAGGCAACGGTGGCCAGTGCGGGTTCGACGCAGGCCATGTCGATGCCCCATCGGGCGGCGTACGCCGCGTGCAGCCCGAGCTCCTCGCGGACCCCAGTGAGTAGATCTGCCAACGCAAGCAACGTGGCCGTGTTGGGGCTGCGAGCCAGTGCCAGGGCGTAGGCGCGGGCGAATGACTCGAGGAAGAAGGCATCCTGTGCGACATAGCGAGCGAAGACCTCGCGGGGCAGCGAGCCGTCACCCAGGCGCCGTACGAAGGGATGCGCAAGTGCCTCGTCTGCCAGGTCGGAGTTGTCCGCCCACAGCCGCATGGAAAGTGTCATGTCAGGGCCATGTCCCAGAACGCAATCTCGTGGGACAGAACCTCGCCCACCAGGTCGTCCTGCCCGTCCACGATCGCCAGCTTACCGAGTGCGGCGACATAACCCTCAAAGCCCGGCGCCGTCCAATGCTCCACAAACTCACCGAAGCGAGAGGTACCCGACGCGGCGGACGCCCATGCCAGCAGGTATACCCGCTCAAGGACCCAGAGCGCGGTCACCGCCAGTTCGTAGGGCGCGGCGTCCAACCGCCGCAGCAGCTCAACGTAGGCGACCGTCGCCGGCAGCGCTGGTTTCGGCAGGTCGAGCCCACGCCCTACGGCCTGGACCTCGAACCAGTCCAGTTCCTCAACCAGCGCGAGACAGCCCCCGGCGAGCACCGCCTGAGCGTGGCGCGGCGCGCGGGCCAGCAGCCGGGCCTGGAAGGCGAGTAGGGCAGCTACGAACAGCGCGTCCTGCCCCAGCCACCGGTTAAACGCCAAGTCTGTGATCGTGCCCTCGCGCACCGCTTCGAGAAAGGGATGCCGGATGGCGGCGGTCCAGAGATGGTCGAGCACCTCCCGAAGGATACGCCGGGCCTACGACTGGAGCGGCAGCGACCACGGGCCACGGGCCGAGCACGATTCAGCACTTGATCGTCCCCGGCGAGAGACAAGCTTGGCGGCTACCGTCGCGAAACCGTAAATCGACCAGCAACACTTCGCTGCAGCTACTGCGCTGAAACGGGGCTGGCGACGAGATCGGCAAGCCCACCGGCGACCGCATTCATCTTGACTGGGAGACCCGCGCACTGCGTCCCGTTCGGGGAGCGTCTACCGGGACGACGATCTCGGTAGGGCCGAGCCCACCCCCTGCTGGTGGGTCGCGTCCCCGTAGACCCGTCCGAATTGGATTCCCGCACAGGGGCGTCATACGGCACACTGTTCGGGTGAGCGGACTCAAGATCGGCTACGCCCGGGTCTCTACCGAGGCCCAGGACCTGACCTCTCAACGCAACGCGCTTGTCGCCCTCGCGGTGCCGGAGGAGAGGATCTATGTCGATCATGGATTGACTGGCACGAACCGAGCCCGGCCCGGGCTGCGTAAGGCGCTGGCCGCGTGCCGATCCGGCGACACCCTGGTGGTGACCAAGCTGGACCGCCTCGCCAGATCGCTTAGCGCCGCCCGCGACATCGTCGATGACCTGACCACCCGACAGGTCAAGCTCAGCCTCGGCGGGTCGGACCACGACCCGGCCGACCTGGTGGGCCGGCTGCTGTTCAACGTCTTGGCGATGGTCGCAGAGTTCGAGTCCGACTTGATCAAGATGCGGACCCGGGAGGGCCTGGCCGTCGCCCGCGCCGCCGGGAAACTCCGCGGCCGCAAACCGAAGCTGAACCCTCGCCAAGAGGCGCACCTGGTCGACCTCCGCCGAGCCGGGGAGAAAACCCCTGCCGAACTGGCAGAGCTGTTCGGCGTCGGCCGGTCCACGGTCTACCGGGCGATCGAGCGGGCCGGCGGACGGGCCGTCTCGTGACCGCCAACAGAGGTAGATCGTGACGACTCTGGCCGAGCTGGACTCGAAGCAGCGAGAGCTGGCCGAGTGCAAGTGGAAGGTGCTGCGACCCCACGTCGAGGATGGCGTGCCCCTCGACCGGGCCGCCGGTGAGGCCGGCGTCTCATTGCGTAGCGCGCAGCGCTGGCTCGCCCGCTACCGAACCAGCGGGATGGCTGGTCTGGCTTGAGCCACGGGCTGACCAGGGGTCCCGGCACGTCCCCGCCGAGCTGGTCGGAGTGATCGAGGGCCTGGCGCTGCGCCGCCCAAAGCCGTCGGTCGCCACCATCGCTCGGCGCGCCACCCAAGTGGCGGTCGAGCAGGGCTGGCCGGTCCCCTCCTACAGCACCGTCCACACCATCGTCGCCGACATGGACCCTCGACTGCTGACCCTCGCGCATGAGGGCTTGACGGCGCTGCGCGACCGCTACGAACTGGTGTACCGCCGCCAGTCAGAACGGCCAAACGCTCTGTGGCAAGCCGACCACACCGAACTCGACCTGCTCATCGTGGATGCCGACGCGACGCCAGCTAGACCGTGGCTGACCGTGGTGCTCGACGATTGCTCCCGGGCGGTCGCCGGCTACACCGTGTTCCTCGGCGCTGAACCTGTCGTTGGCGTTGCGCCAGGCGATCTGGCACAAGAGCGACCCTGCCTGGGCGGTGCACGGCATCCCCGACGTCCTCTACGCAGACCATGGCAGCGACTTCACCAGCGACCACCTCGTCCAAGTGGCCGCCGACCTGCACATCGAGGTCGTGCACAGCACGGTGGCGCGACCTCAAGGCCGGGGAAAGGTGGAACGGTTCTTCGGTTCCGTCACGACCGAGCTAGTCCCCGAGCCGCCCGGTCACCTCGTCCACGCCAAGCCCTCCAGCCCACCGCGACTGACCCTGCCCGAACTGGACGCCGCCCTCGGTCGCTGGATTACCGGCACGTACCACCAACGCCCGCACAGCGAGACCGGCATCGCCCCCCAGCAGGCCTGGCTCGCCGATGGGTGGCTGCCCCGCACGCCCGACAGCCTCGAAGCCCTGGACCTGCTCCTGGTCATGGTAGCGAAACCCCGAGTCGGGCACCGCGACGGCATCTACTTCCAAGGCTTGCGTTACCTCGACCCGACCCTCGCCGCCTACGTCCGCGAGCCGGTCACCATCCGCTACGACCCACGCGACCTGGGCGAAATCCGGGTGTTCCATCACAACCGCTTCCTGTGCCGGGCGATCAGCCCCGAGCACGCCGGGGAGGCCATAACCCTCAAAGACGTCCAGGCTGCCCGCGCCGCTCACCGCCGCGCCCTGCGCAACCAGGTCAACGAACGCCTCGCCGCCGTGAGCGAGTACCTGCCGGCCCACCCAGGCGAACCTCCGACGCCGCCCCAGGGCCCCGAGCCGCCAGCACCGTCCCGGCCGCGACCGCGCCTCCACACCTACCTGGAGGACAAGACGTGACCGCCAACACCCGTCGCAGCGGCCCCTTCATCGCCACCAAAGAACACCGGCGATTCGTGGAGTTCGCCAACGCCGTGCGCCGCGAGGGCTACATCGGGCTTTGCTGCGGTCCCGCCCGCGTCGGCAAGACCCCTTCTGCACCCCGCTACGCCCATTGGGACAACGCCGAGCCGGTGCTCGAAACCTGGGGACCCCGCGAGGACATCGACGCCGCGGTCTACGCCGGGCTCGCCCGCTCCCGTTCGCTCTTCTACACCCCCACCACGGCTGGCACGCCACGCCAGCTCAACGGGGACCTCACGACACTCTTCACCCGAGCCGACATATGCATCGACGAACACCTACGCCGCGACAACCACACCCCGCCGGCGCACAACCCGCACCACATCAACCTGCTCGTAATCGACGAGGCCGAACGGCTCACCCCCCTCGCCCTCGAACACCTCCGTGACCGCTTCGATCGTCGCCACCTTGGCCTGCTGCTCATCGGGATGCCCGGCATCGAGAAGCGCCTGGCCCGCTACCCGCAGCTCTACAGCCGTATCGGGTTCGCCCACCAGTACCGAGCCCTCGCCGACGACGAACTGGCCTTCGTCTACACCCGGCACTGGCAGAAACTCGGCCTGACCCTCGACCTCACCGACTTCACCGACGCCCAAGCCGTCGCTGCCGTCGGGCGCATCACCCGCGGCAACTTCCGGCTGATCCACCGCCTTTTCTCCCAGATCGAGAGGGTCATGAAGATCAACGATCTGACCGTCATCACCAGCGACGTCGTCGAAAGCGCACGCAGCACCCTCGTCATGGGTGAGACACAGCGCTGTCAGAACCACGCCATTTAGCGCTGAAGGTCACACCCATCGTGGCCCGCCATCACGATCGTCGCATAAACGGCCGTTTGTTGGACCGCGGGCATGTAGAAGGCGCCTGGATTGCTGACCAGCAGCACCCCGGCGGTGACCCCCTCTGGGTGGGCCAGGGGCAACGAGGCTACTGGCGGGGGTCCCTGCTGTGCCTAGGGGTTCTCCCGGTGCGGCCCATACCCCAGGTCCCCGTCAAAGTCTGGGGCGCTGCCGGCAGGTAGAGCTGTCCTTTCATCCCTCTGCTGCCTCTTGAGGTAGCGGACGACGTCGGAGTACCGCCCTCGGACACCGCTCGGCACCCTCCAAACGTCCATCGCTCCTAAGCAGCCCAGAGCCCAGACGTGCACGGTGGGCGCGTCCGGCGGAGCGATGTCGCGTCCCCAGTCGCGGCGGTGACCGAACAGGGTGAGACCACTGATCTCCACGTTGACCCCTTGGGGCAGATAGACGTCCACGTTGCCGAGGACGGTGAGAACGAAAACGGCGGCCCGGGGGCCCTCAATCGTGGCTTGCCGCAGATCGAGGTCGATGTCAGACAAGACGCTGACCACGAGACTCCGCCGCCGTAGCCGCAACCGGCCGCGCCGAACGACGTGGGCGACGACCGCAAGTGTGAAACGGACCGCTCTTCCATGCTGGCTTTCGGTCTGCGTGCCGACCTGGGGCAGGTTCTCCTGGGCCCGTGCCAAGTCCTCGGCGATCTCGGCTTGAAAAGCGACGTCCAACCGCGCAGCGAACTGCTCGCGCGTCAGGCGCCCCGCCGTGAAGTGGTCGCGGAGCGAGATCACCGCCTGCTCGCGCTGGGTATCCGAAACGCGGCTCGACGGCCCCGAACTGTCCATGGTCGCCATGGTACGCCCGGTCTTTCCGAAGCTGTCGCCACGGGCAACGCAGGTCTTGCCCTGTCGGTTCGTTGCCTTTCGCTAGAGCGCGCGGAGTCTCGCCAACGGCCCCGTTCTCCCGAGCGTGTCCACAGCCGCGCCGGTGGGGTGCTCAAGCGTGGCCGACGAACCAGGTCACGAGGGGCGCGTTCGAAGGCTTATTCGAGACGGTAGCTCGTCTGCAACGGCTGTGATCAACCGTGACTGGGCAGCCCAGCCTCTCCCCAGCGTCCGCAGCGTGGTCTCGCGGGCCGTGGTCGGGTTCTGAGCCAGCCACTCACTGCCCGACCTCTCCTCTACTGCTCATCTGCCCGGCAAAGGGCCGCCGCCAGGCGAGGCGCCTGCGGCCCGCCCCTCGACGGTCGGCGCGTCACACCGCAGGGTCGGCGGCCACTTGCAGAGATCCTCCGGCGGCAGAGCCCGCTCGAGCGCTCACGACGAGGTTCCGAAAGGCGCCCCGGGGCGGGGCCTCGATTCGGACGGGTCTACCGGGACCGTTACGCGTATTCAGGTTCCAGTCGCAACTGACCAGAAGGTGGCGGCAGAAGCCCGAGCAGCGGGAGTCAGGAGGTGAGCGAGGGCTCGAGCCGTAGCGAACCTGCGATAGGAGGCCACCCGTGTCCAGCCCGTGCCGGGTTCCCTCTGGCCGCAGGGGATAGCCCATTGGGTGCGACACCTGCCCACTGAAGGCGAGTCGCCCTTCGGGTTCGCGATCGGCACTGCACGCTCCCAGGTACGCGTTCTGTGGGATCCCTGTTGACACCGCCTCATGACCAGTTCGCCGTCCCTGGTTCGCGCCACATTCTGGCCATTTACTACTACTACCTGTAGCTGCCAATTTGCGCTCACTTTCCCGGCCGTCGCCGGCTGCAAGAACGCCGCGCAACGCGCGCTCTGGACATTGGTGGCGGCGCCTCCGGAAATGCGGCCCTCGCCACCTGCGGTTGGCCATCCGACCCACCCACGCCTCTCCCCAACAGCTCAGACCACGGATCGTCGAGCAGGAGTCGTACGCCCTGCCCGGCTCGGAGCGGGTTTGCCTGAGTCCACGCGCCGCCACCATGGTCGCCGGCAAGGACCGAGCTGCCAGCGCGGACTCCTGGGTCGCCTCGAGCGGCAGAAGTTCGAGGCGGCTGGGCCCCTGGTGCCGCGGAAGTATGCGGGGTCCGAGGAGTCCGGGGCGGCCGACCCAGCTACCGATCGGCAGCCTTAGGCGCCCTTGACACCGGAGAGAACATTCCCTAGTCTCTTGCGATGGTCGCCCGATAAGAGTCCAAGTTCGGAAGAGGTCGGGCGCGCCCACCAGTCGCCCCCTGGATGAGTTGCTCATCCGGCCACTGGGCGGGGCTACGTCGTCGGACTGTTTCCACATTGTCCACGGTGTCTCGGGCCCCAACTTACGTGGAGGAATCTAGCCATGACCTCGAGCCCTCACAACGGCAGGCCGGCGGAGGCTGCGTCGGCAGCCGATGGGCTTGATCTGGAGTGGACCCGCCCCCGCTGGGAGGGGATCGAGCGTCCCTATTCGGCGGGCGAGGTGATGCGACTGCGGGGATCGTTCATGGTCGAGCACACGCTGGCCCGGCGCGGGGCTGAGCGACTCTGGAGCCTGCTGCGGGGCAGCGACTACGTCCCCGCCTTGGGGGCCCTCACCGGCCAGCAGGCGGTGCAGATGGTGAAGGCTGGACTGCAGGCCATCTACCTGTCCGGTTGGCAGGTGGCGGCCGACGCCAACCTGGCTGGCGAGACCTACCCGGACCAGAGCCTCTATCCCGCCAACAGTGCGCCGGCCCTGGCACGCCGGCTCAACAATGCCATGCTGCGGGCGGATCAGATCGCCTGGGCCGAAGGTAACCACGACCGTGAGTGGGTGGCCCCAATCGTGGCTGATGCCGAGGCTGGCTTCGGTGGCCCCCTCCACGCCTTCGAGTTGATGAAGTCGATGATTGAAGCCGGGGTGTCGGGGGTGCACTTCGAGGATCAGCTGGCGTCGGAGAAGAAGTGTGGCCACCTCGGCGGCAAGGTCCTGGTTCCCACCAGCCAGTTCGTGCGCACCCTGGTGGCCGCCCGGCTGGCCGCCGACGTGGTGGGGGTGTCCACCCTGCTGGTGGCCCGGACCGACGCTCTCAGCGCCACCCTGCTCACCAGTGACATCGACCCGGTCGACCGCGAGTTCCTGACCGGGGAGCGGACCTCCGAGGGCTACTTCCGAGTTCGTCCGGGGTTGGAGCCGGTGATCGCCAGGGCGCTTACCTACGCTCCCTTCTGCGACGCGCTCTGGTTCGAGACGTCGACTCCCGACCTGGAGGAGGCGGCCGTCTTCGCCCGGGCGATCCATGCCCGCTTCCCCGGCAAGCTGTTGGCCTACAACTGCTCGCCATCGTTCAATTGGAAGCTCCGGCTGAGCGACACTGAGGTGGCCGCCTTCCAACGGCAACTGGGGGATCTGGGGTATCGCTTTCAATTCGTGACCCTGGCCGGCTTCCACGTCGCCAACGCCTCAATGTTCGAGTTGGCCAAGGGCTACGCCGAGGAGGGAATGACCGCCTACGTCCACCTCCAGCAGCGGGAGTTCGCCCTGGAGCTCCAGGGCTACACCTCGACTCGCCATCAGTTTGAGGTCGGGGCTGGTTACTTCGACACCGTGCTGGAGACCGTCACCGGTGGTGAGAGCGCGACCCTTGCCCTCAGGGGCTCCACCGAGGAGGCCCAGTTCGAGTCATCGGCGACTCCGTGACCGGCCAAGGCGTCGGCGGCGTGCAGATCCTGGGCGACTTGGGAGCCGTCCAGGATTCGATACTGACGCCGGGCGCCATCGACTTTCTGATGCGCCTGCAGCGGCGCCTGGGGCCGGCGAGGGAGGCCATCCTGAGGGCCAGGTCCCGCCGTCAGGAGGAGTTTGACCAGGGGCTCCTGCCCAGCTTCTCGGAGGCGACTGCGGTGGTTCGGGATGACCCTGGCTGGACCGTGGCCGAGCCACCCCCGGATCTTCTCGACCGGCGGGTGGAGATCACCGGACCGGTTGACCGCAAGATGATGATCAACGCCCTCAACTCGGGGGCCAGAACCTACATGGCGGACTTCGAGGACGCCAACTCACCGACCTGGCAGAACTGCGTCGAGGGCCAGGCCAATCTGGCCGCCGCGGTACGCGGCAGCATCTCCTTGGATGTGGGCGGCCGGACCTACCAGCTCGAGCCCCGCACGGCGACCTTGCTGGTGCGGCCTCGCGGCTGGCACCTGTTGGAGAAGCACCTGCTGGTTGACGGCGCCCCCGTCGCTGCCAGCTGGTTCGACTTCGGCCTATTCATCTTTCACAACGCGCGTCGGTTGCTGGACCGAGGGAGCGGGCCGTATCTCTACTTGCCCAAGCTGGAGGGGCATCTGGAGGCTCGGCTCTGGAACGACACCTGCAGGTTCGCCGAGGAGGAGCTGCAGCTACCTCGAGGCTCGATCAGGACCACCGTCCTGATCGAGAACATCCTGGCCGCATTCGAGATGGAGGAGATCCTCTTCGAGCTGAGGGAGCGCGCCGTCGGGCTCAACGCCGGGCGCTGGGACTACATCTTCTCGGTGATTCGAAAGTTCCGCAACCGGCCCGAGTTCGTGCTGCCGGACCGGGCCCTGGTCACCATGACCGTTCCCTTCATGCGGGCGTACACCGACCTGTTGGTGAGCACCTGCCATCGCCGGGGGACGCACGCGCTGGGCGGGATGGCCGCCTTCATCCCAAATCGGCACGACCCGGAGAACACCCGCATCGCGCTGGAGCGGGTTCGCCAGGACAAGCAGCGCGAGGCGGGCCAGGGGTTCGACGGCACCTGGGTCGCCCACCCCGACCTGGTAGCGACCGCCACTGAGGTGTTCGACTCGGTGCTTGGGGCACGCCCCAATCAGGTCGATCGCAGGCGCGACGATGTCAAGGTGGCGGCCCTGGATCTGCTGGCCATCGCCGCCACCCCTGGCGATGTGAGCGAGCCGGGCCTGCGCCTGAATGTCTCGGTCGGAGTGCGCTATCTCCACGCCTGGCTGGAGGGGATCGGGGCGGCCGCCATCGACAACCTGATGGAGGACGCCGCCACGGCCGAGATCTCCCGGTCCCAGATCTGGCAGTGGCTGCGGCACGGCCGGGTGACCAAGTCCCAGGTTGTGGCCGCCGAGGACCAGGTCCTGGCTGGGCTGGGGCCGGGGTTTGAGAGCGCGCGCCAGGTGTTCGACGAGGTGGCTCTGGGCCCGGACTTCGTGGACTTCCTGACGGTTCCGGCGTATCGCTTGCTCCCGTGACCATAATTTCGATGCACGAATCGGTCACAAGTGCCGCTCGTGTGCCCCTTAGCCATTGCTGCCGGCGGGACCACCTGTTATCTTCCGCTTTGGCTGTCGACAGCCGGGGGTTTCTTGCGCTTGGGCGCAGGGACCGGATGTCGAATGCGGCAGCCCAGGAAGGGGAGCGCCCATAGATGGCAAAGAAGCCTGCCAAGTCCGAGGAGCCCGAGATCGAGCCGGTCCGGTACGGTGAGGCTGAGGGCGGTGGTTGCGACCACAGCGGGTGCACCAACACAGAGGCCTACCGCTGTCTCTATCGCGATCGCCGGGCGGTCGACTGCTCCTGGGTTGCCTGCACGGAGCATCTCCGGGTGGTCGATGGGCGAGGTTACTGCATGCGTCACGCGGGGGTGGTGGAGGTGCTGATGATGGCACGGCGCCAGGGCACCGAGATGCTGCCCCCCGACCTGGATGACCGCTGCGCCTCGCTGGTCCGGGCGGTCGCCAGCGACCTCAACGAACCCGTCCTGGAGCGACTGGTGCGCTGGGGCGACACCAGCACGAGCATCATCAACGACCCCTCGATCCGATACACCAGAAGCGATCGGATCCATCGTGACCCCGGCCACTGGGAGCGGGTCTGGGGTCTGGCCACCAGGACCGGGATCCTGCTTCGGGTTGGGGTCCGGGTTGAGGACCCCCGACCGGAGACGGTCATTCTCACCGGTGGGGTCACCCACCTGGTGGCCACCATTCCTCCCTGGATCCAGCGCCACCTGAAGGGGGATCCAGCCCAGGGCTCGCAGTCGGAGCTGGTCGAGCGGCTCGCCTTCCAGCAACAGCTCCTGCAGGCCCTCGACGAGCATGTGGAGAAGTACGGCGTCACCTTTCCCCGCAGCCTGCTCTCCGCCCGCAACTGAACCAGCCCCGGGAGCACGGTCCGCATAATTGGCCCATGGCCTATGACGCGCTGCTGCCGGTGGAGGCGGGGGTAGCCACCCGCCACCAGCCCAACTTTCACGACGGCTACCTGACCTTCAGTCGCAGCTACACAGTCGATGTCACCTACCGCTGCTTCCGGCGCTGTGGCTACTGCGAGTACCGGGCGGACTCCGGGGGTCTGACCGCCCTGGCCGAGGTCGACCGGCAGCTGGAGGAAGCCGCGGGGCACCAATGCCGGGAGATCCTGATCATGTCGGGGGAGCAACCCTGGCGGCTGCCCGATCTGGGCCTGGCCGGGGAGCCCGAGTTCGTGGACAGGGTGATCGAGATCTGTCGACGGGCGATGGCCAAGGGCCTGCTGCCGCACACCAACGTGGGCCTACTCTCTCGGGAGAGCTTGGAGCGGCTGCGGCCCTGGAACGCCTCCATGGGGCTGATGCTGGAGACCGGGACCGACCAGATCCTGGCGCATGCCATGGGGGGAGGCAAGCGCTTCCAGGAGAGGCTGCGCCACCTGGACGACGCCGGTGCGCTGCGCATCCCCTTCACCACCGGGATCCTGGTGGGAATTGGTGAGCAGGAGGCCGACCGGCGGCGAGCGCTGGAGCTGATCGCCGCCAGCCATCGGCGCCACGGCCACATCCAGGAGGTCATCGTTCAGAACTTCGTGCCCAAGCCGGGGACTCCGATGGCCCGGTTCGAGGCCCCGACCCAGGAGGTGTTCCGGGGTGCGGTCGAGCTGGCTCGGGCGATCCTCCCGGAGGGAGTCACCGTGCAGGTGCCGCCGAACCTCAACTCCGACAGCTGGGCCGAGCTGGTGGCGGCGGGGGCTCGTGACCTGGGCGGGATCTCCCTGGATGGGGACTCGGTCAGCCCCCGACACGCCTGGCCCGCGGAGGCGGACCTGGCCGCCAAGGCGCTCACCCTCGGCTACCGGCTCCAGGAGCGCCTGCCGGTGTACCAGGAGTCGACCGCGGACTTGCGTTGGGCGGCGGACCAGCTGCGCCAGGAGCTGGTCGGGGATGAGGTCACCTACATCATCAACCGCAACGTGAACATCAGCAACGTCTGCGTGGGCAGCTGCAAGTTCTGCGGCTTCAAGCGGGGCTCGATCGGGGTCAAGGGCGCCTACTTCCATGACCACGACACCATCTTCGCCAAGCTCCAGGATGCGGTCGACCGGGGCGCCACCGAGATCTGCATGCAGTCGGGGCTCACCCCCGAGCTCAACTTGGAGTTCTACGACCAGCTCTTCCGGGAGATCAAGGCTCGCTGGCCCACCCTGCATCTGCATGCGCTCTCACCCGAGGAGGTCCGCTACATCGCCCAGCTGGCGGGGCGCTCGGTAGAGGACGTGATCCGGCAGCTCCAAGACGCCGGCCTGGGGACCATGCCGGGCACGGCCGCGGAGATCCTGGTGGAGGAGGTGCGCCAGATCCTCTGTCCCGAGAAGCTGACCACAAGGGAGTGGGTGGAGGTGATGCGGGCGGCCCACCGGGTTGGCCTGCGGACCACCGCCACCATCATGTACGGGCACGTGGAGACCCCCTGGCACCGGCTCCAGCACCTGGAGGTGATCCGCAACCTGCAGCGCGAGACTGGCGGCTTCACCGAGTTCGTGCTGCTGCCCTTCCAGGTGGAGCACAACACCCTGGGCAAGTACTTCGGGATCCGACAGCCGCTGACCCTGGAGGACTCGCTTCGCTTCACCGCCTACTGTCGGCTCTACTTCGGAGCCGACATCCCCAACATCCAGACCAGCTGGGTCAAGCTGGGGCCCGAGGGCGTGGCGGAGTCACTCCGGTGGGGCGCCAATGACTTCGGGGGCACGCTGATGGAGGAATCCATCACCCGCATGAGCGGTGCCAGCCACGGCCAGAACCTGGACCCCGACCAGATCGAGGCGGCTATCCGCTCCGTGGGGCGTGCTCCCCGGGAGCGGAACACCATATACGGCCCGGTCAGCGCGCGCCCGCGGGATCTCGCTCCGAGCTGCCCGGCGATGGCCTGAGGGCGGGCGCCACAAGTTGACCGACGGCCAGTCCCAGGGCGAGGCAGGCCGCCTCCACCAACTTGGTCACGAGACCGTTCGCGCCCTGGCTGGGAATCAGGATCAAGGCCACCAGCAGCGGCCCCAGGTACCAGCGCCACGGGTACCTGCTGGCCGCCATTCGAGGCCGGTAGAGTCCGGCGAACGCGGCACCCAGCAAAAGGCAGATCAGGCTCAGGGCGGTGTAGCCAACCAGGTATTGGGTGGCGCGGGGCGAGGCCAGGCCCACGGTCAGGCGGATTGAGAGGGGTGGCAGGTAGTCGGTGGCGTAGTAGGTCAGCACCACCCAGGCCGTGGCGTGAAGGCAGAAAGTCGACACCTGCAGTCCCCGCCGCCGGCGGGCCTCCTTGGCGGCAAGCTCCGCCGGCGTCAGCGGTGGTTTATCAGCTGCTCCGGCCACCTCGGATCCGGGCTGGGGCGCTGCGCCGGGTGTCGAGCTCGGCCCGCTCATCTGGGCTGTTTGCTCCGGCGGATCGGCGGCCGCGGTCGGATCCTCGCCTGCGGCCCCCAGACTGCGGCGGTCTTGGTGGCGCGTCGCAGACGGTCGCAGGGCTGCTGCCGCCGCGCCCTTGCGGTGGGTTCACTCGCTCGGGTGGGTCCAGCCATCCCGGCCACGTTACCACCAGGGTTGGAGCCCGGGTCGGCGGCTGGAACCGGGGCCCCTGGTGGCGGCCATCGCCGTTCCCATTCGGAGCTCCGGCCATCCCCTCGGATCTGGTCTCAGTGTCGTCCCCCACCCGGCCGGCGCGACCAAGTCGGGACCGGCCGGGTAACCGCCCGGGCGTTGCCGCCACGCCCACCGGCGAGCTGATCTGAGATGGAGCGAGCCCGCCGCCGTTGGGACCTGCCCGAGCTCGGTTCGGCAGCCCCATCCGAGCCTCTGCTACGCCGGGTGCTGCGTTCTCGCGGGATGTCCGACCGGGACTTCGCCGCTCGCGACGACCCGGTCGACCACGATCCCAGCCTGCTCACCGACATGCAGCTGGCGGTGGGGCTGGTGGCGGAGGCCGTCGCCGCGGGTACCCAGATCGCGGTCTACGGCGACTACGACGCCGACGGGGTGACCGCCTCGGCCCTGCTGGTGCGGGCCTTTCAGGCGATCGGGGTCGAAATCCTGGCCCACATCCCCAACCGGGAGAGCGAGGGTTACGGCCTCAACCTGCAGGCGCTGGAGGAGCTCGCCGCTCAGGGAGCCCAGCTGGTGATCACCGTGGACTGCGGCACCACCGCTCTTGAGGTGGCGGCCGCCCGCCCTGCGGGAATGCGCCTGATCGTCACCGACCACCATCTCCCTCACGCCCTACCCGACGGCTCCGGGTTCCAGCTGGCCCCGGCGGACGCGCTGGTCAACCCCCAGCGCCCGGGTGACCGCTACCCATTCAAGGGGCTGGCCGGGGTCGGCGTCGCCTACAAGCTGGTCCAGGCACTGGAGGCGGCCCGGCTGATGCCCCCGGGAACTGCCCGCCAGCAGCTGCCGCTGGTGGCCCTGGGGACGGTGGCGGACATGATGCCCTTGGCGGGTGAGAACCGTTGGCTGGTCCGCGAGGGTCTGGGCACCTGGGCCGAGGCGGCGCCCCTGGGGCTGTTGGCGCTGGCCCGGGGAGCTGGGATTGAAGGGGCTCCCAGCAGCTCGGATCTCGGATTCTCGCTGGGGCCTCGGATCAATGCGGCCGGTCGGATGGAGGACGCCCGGCTGGCTCTGGAGTGCTGCCTGGCGGCGTCCCCGCCCGAGGCGGCAAGGGCTGCGGCCGGGTTGGAGGCTCTCAACCGCAGCCGGCGTCGCTCGCTGTCGGAGGCGCTTGATCTGGCCCGGCCCATGGTCGAGCGCCTGCCTGATGAGCTGGCCGCGATCGTCATCGGCGACGAGGGCTTTCCCTCCGGCGTGGTGGGACTGGTGGCGGGACGGCTGGCCGAGGAGTTCCAGCGCCCCAGCTTCGTCTACAGCCGCGCGGGGGTGGAATGGCGGGGCTCCGCCAGGGGGGCGCCCGGCCTGAATGTCGTCGAGGCCCTGGCCAGCTGCTCGGGAACACTTTCGCGGTACGGCGGCCACCGGGGCGCCGGAGGGTTCAGCGTCAGGCCGGATTCAGTGGGGCAGTTCGAGCAGGCGGTGGTGGCGGCGGTTGGCCAGCAGCTGGGCAGTCGGGAGCCCTGCCGTGTCTTCCAGGTGGACGCCACCGCCGAGCTCGCGGAGTGCAACCTGAAGGCCGCCGATGAGCTGGCCGCGCTGGGGCCTTTCGGCAACGCCAATCCCTCGGTGCTGCTCTGCGCCATGGGGTGCCGGGTGGTGGCGACGCGGCCCTTTGGCAAGGCCGAAGACCATCTGCAGATGACCCTGGAGGACGGCAGTGCGACGGTGGAGGCGATCACCTTCAACCGTCCGCAGCTGAGGCGGCACCTGCCCTTGGGGAGGCGAATCGACATCGTGTTCGAACTCGAAGTGGACCGCTGGCGGGGGCGCGAGCGAGCCCGCCTGCTGTTGCGGGACCTCCGGCCGGCCCGCCCCTGACCGGGCCTGCGATGGACCGGACTCTCGGGGCGCAAGGGGCGCCGCCGCTCAGGCGCACGCCAGCCGCCGCCTGAGACATCTCCGGGCAGCCGGCGGCGGCCATTCCCGTCCGCAGCCACAACAGGTCAAGCGGCCCGGGACTCCGTACACTCCACCCACCATGGCCGCCACTCCACCCAGCGTTTCCGGCCCGGCCGCGCCCGGCCCCGCGCCTGGCGGCCCCGCGGCCAGCGCCGATCCCGACGGCTCTCGCCTGCGGCGCTCCGCGCTGCAGTGGGCGCGCGCGGCCGCGGTTCTGTTGACCCTCTTCCTCGGCTACCAGTTGTTCCTGGTGCTGCGCGACATGACCGCCGCGATCCTCTCCGTCGTGATCTCGGTGCTGGTCGCGATCATCATCTTCTTCCTGGGAATTCCCCTGGTCAACCGCCTGGAGCGGAATGCCCGGCTGCCGCGAACGGTGGCGGTGCTGCTGACCCTGGTGGTGGGCCTGGGGCTGCTGGCGCTGCTGGTCTGGCTGCTCTCCGGACCGCTGGTCACAGAGGGCCGTGGCCTGGCCGCTCAGACTCCTTCCTTCGTCCGCCGCCTGGACGCCCAGATCGCCAGCGTACAAAAGCAGCTCCAGGGGCACGGGATTCGCCTCAACGCGGTCAGCTTCGTCACTTCCAAGCTCTCCTCCCTGGTGCCCCAGCTGACCGGGATCGTGGTCAGCGGCGTGACCGGGGCGCTCGGCGCCCTGATCGATGCTGTGATCGCGATCGTGCTGGCATTCTGGTTCCTCAAGGACGGCTCCGGGCTGCGCCGGGGCTTCGTGGCGCTGTTCCCCACCCGGGTTGCCCGCGAGCTCGATTTCGGCCTGGATGCCTTTGCCGTGGTGGTCGGTGGGTACGTTCGGGCCCAGTTGTTCCTGGCCATTGTGGTGGGGGCCATGGCCGGCGTCGGCACCGCTCTGCTGGGCGTTCCGTTTCCCCTGGTGGTGGCGCTGGCGGCCGGGACCTTCGAGCTCATTCCTCTGGTGGGCCCGTTCGTTGGCGGTGGGGTGGCCCTGCTCCTGGCGCTCACCAAGAGCCCCACCCTGGCGATCTTCACCGTGATCCTATTCCTGGGCATCCATGTGGTCGAGGGCTACTTGCTGGTGCCGCGCATCCAGGCCCGATTCCTGCAGCTGCATCCGGTGCTCACCTTGCTGGCCCTGTTCGCCGGCGTGGACGCGGCCGGCTTCCTGGGGGCCCTGGTGGCGGTCCCGGCCACCAGCTACCTCACCGTCCTGATCCGCGCCTGGGTGGGAGATTGGCGGGCCCAGCGGCCGGACCTCTTCGCCACCGGCAAGGGGGACTCCCTCGGCGACATCCGCAACCGCCGGCTGCTGCGCAGCTTCCGGATCTTCAACAGACGGGCGGACCCGGGCGCCAGCGGCACTCCCCCATTGGTCCCCCCGGCGGCCGGCTGAAGCGGCTAGGTGGTGGGGCGGGAGCCGGCGCGAGGGCCGAACAGTAACGTCCCCACCCTCACCTGGGTGCTCCCGGCCGCGATGGCATCTCGGAAATCCTCGCTCATGCCCATGCTGAGCACCGGCAGCGCCGAACCCGTCAACTGGCTCAGACGGTCTCGCAGTTCTCGGCAGGCCCGGAAGCTCAGCGCCGGTCGCTCTCGGGCGGCGACCGTCATCAGGCCCTGGACCGTGATCCCGGGGAGGCGCTCAAGTTCGGTCAGCTCCACCACCAGCTGCTCCGGGGAGTAACCCCTCCGTCCCGGCAGGCCGGTGAAGTCGACCTCGCACAGAATCGGCAGCGGGTCCCGGTCCTCACGGAGAGCCGAGATGGACCGTGCCAGGGCCAGGCTGTCCACGGTCTCGACCAGGCTGAAGAGGTTGGCGGCGATCCGTGCCTTGTTGCGCTGCAGGTGACCCAGCATGTGCCAGTGGGGGCGGGGCTGGTCGGAGGCCGCCAGATCCAGATCCTTGGCGGAGCACTCCTGAACGTAGTTCTCGCCGAGAGCGGTCAGCCCCTCAGCCAGGGCCGCCCCCGCCACCGCCGCCGACTGTCCTTTGGTCACCGCCAGGAGTGCGACTTCGCGGGGATCTCGCCCGGCCCGGACCGCCGCCGCCGAAATCTCACCTCTGAGCCAGTTCAGACGCTCGGCGAGGTGCCCTGGGTCGTCCATCCGGTCAGCGGGCGGCGCTCCGGCGGCGGCCGGCGGCCCGCTCCGAGGACAGCAGGTGATCGATCTCGTTCTTGACCTCGGAGAGGTCACGGAAGGAGCGGTAGACCGAGGCGAATCGGACGTAGGCGACCTCGTCGAGCTGGCGCAGTCGGTTCATGACCAGCTCGCCAACCTCCCGGCTGGGCAGCTCCGACTGGCCCCGGCCGCGCAGCTCGGCTTCGATCTCGTCCACGATCTGGGTCACCTGACCAGGTGAGATGTCCCGCTTCTTGCAGGCGTTCATCAGGCCCCGGAACAGCTTCTGGCGGTCGAAATCCTCGCGGCGGCCGTCCTTCTTGACGATGTAGAAGGGGATGGACTCAATGCGCTCGTAGGTGGTGAAGCGCTTGCCGCAGCTGTTGCAGGCCCGCCGGCGGCGGATCGCCTCCCCGGTTTCCGAGTCGCGGGAGTCGACCACCCGAAGGTCGTCGTGGTTGCAGTAGGGACAACGCATGCCACACCCCGTCTTATCGGAACCGGCCCACAGGATATGGGGCCGCGCCAGGCATTGTACCCTTCATATTGTGGTTTGCGCGCGCGGCGAGCTTGGGGCAGTGCCCCCTGGCCGGGGCGTCACTCTGGGGTGCCCGCCCTATGACGGGCTCCGAGCCACCATATAGGCTGCCGGCGCCGCTTCAGCGGTTGACGGTCCCCATATCCGAATACCGGTCGCCCGCGACCGCCCCCACGGGGGCGACCTCCTCCAGCGCCTGGAGGGTCTCGGAGTCGAGCTCAAGACCGGCCGCAGCCACGTTCTCCTCCAGAAAGCGGCGCCGCTTGGTGCCGGGGATCGGGACGATGTCGGGGCCCTGCTTGAGCACCCAGGCCAGGGCCACCTGCCCGGGGGTCGCGCCCTTGGTCTCGGCGATCTCTCGAATGCGGTCTACCAGGGCCAGGTTGGGGGCCAGGTTCTCGCCCGCGAAGCGAGGGTAGCGAGAGGCCCGGAAGTCGTCCTGGGTCAGCTCCGCCGGACCCCGGTACTGGCCGGTCAACATCCCCCGGCCCAGTGGGCTGTAGGCGACGAAGCCGATCCCCAGCTCCCGGATCGTGGGCAGGATCTCGGCCTCAGGATCACGGCTGAACAGCGAGTACTCAGTCTGCAGGGCCGAGATGGGGTGGACCGCATGGGCACGGCGGATGGTCTCGGGAGCGGCCTCGGAGAGGCCCAGGTAGCGCACCTTGCCCGCCGTCACCAGCTCGGCCATCGCGCCGACGGTCTCCTCGATGGGGACCTGCAGGTCGACCCGGTGCTGGTAGTACAGGTCGATGTAGTCCACCCCCAGCCGGGTGAGGGACGCGTCGCAGGCCTCCCGGACGTATTCGGGGCGGCCGTTGATGCCGACCCAGGAGCCGTCCTCACGGCGCTGGTTGCCGAACTTGGTGGCCAGGATGACCGCGTCCCGCCGGTCGGCGATGGCTCCTCCCACCAGCCGCTCGTTGTGAAAGGGCCCATACATGTCGGCGGTGTCGAGGAAGTTGACACCCAACTCCACGGCCCGATGGATGGTGGCCACGGACTCCTGGTCGTTTCGCGGTCCGTAGAACTCGGACATGCCCATGCAGCCCAAGCCCAGCGCCGACACCTTCAGCCCTTGCCCACCGAGCGCCCGTTCTTCCATCTCGACCTCCAACGCTTGCTATCGACTTCCAGTGTAAACCGGCCCTCTCTCATGCTGGCGGGGGATGCGGCCGCGGCATCCGATCCGCTACCGTCGGGTCTCGATCGACCGTGGGGTCTCGGCCGACACCGAGAAGGAGGAGATCCGGCCCTTGAACCAGTTGCGGCTCCTGACTCGGGCCCTCCGCTGGCGCGCCGGGGCGGCGGTGGCGCTGCTCCTGGTTGCCACGGTGGCCGTGGTCGCCGCGGCCGCCGGCCCCCTGTACCTGGACACCGCCAACGACAGTGTGTTGCACTCGGTGTTGCTCAGCAACTCGGTCCAGGCCAACGGGATCACCGTGATCCCCCAGTTCTCCCCCACTACCCCTGGTTCCTTCGTGGAGCGCGCCGCGCTGGTGCTCCAGGCCGCCCGCCGCTATGGGATCTATCGCTGGTACGACCAGGGGAAGACGGTCCTCGACGCGGGGGTGGCGGTGACCGCCCGTTCGGGCATCGCCTACGCCAGCGACCTCATCTCGGATCCCGGCCAATGCGGCACCCTCCGCTTCATTTCCGGCAGCTGCCCGACCACTCCCGATCAGGTGGCCGTGACCGCTCGCAGCCTGGCGGCGCTGGGCGCCCACCTGGGCTCGACGGTGGCCGTGGCACCCGTGCACGGAGGCCGGAGCGTCCCGGTCAAGGTGGTGGGGATAGTCTCCCTGGGGAACCCCGCGGCACCCTTCTGGTTCGGGGGCGAGTCTGGGTACTTCGACTTTGGCCCAGCCATCGGCTGCTCCATCACCCAGAGCTGCCTGCCCCACCTCGACGCCTTCTTCACCGGGGCCGCCACCGCCGCTGGGTTCCCCTCGGTTCAGGCCATCGACGAGTTTCCCATCAAGATCGGCGCCGTGCACACCACCGTGGCTGCCACCTTCAACTCGGCGGTGGGCGCGTTTGCCCGCTACACCAACCAGGCTCTGGCGGCCCCGGTCTCGACCGACCTGGGCCAGGAGCTCAGCCAGGCCAGTCAGGAGAGCAACCTGATGCAGGCGATCGTGGTCGTGGTCGACCTGCAGCTGGTGCTGCTGGCGCTCTTCGTCCTGTTCGGGCTGGTGGCCCGCACCGCCGAGGCCAGGGAGAAGGAGGTGGCGCTGGCCAAGCTGCGCGGATTCCGCACCCGCTCGGTGCTGGCGGTGGGGCTGCTGGAGCCGGTCGCCATGCTCTGCGTCTCCCTGCCGGTGGGTCTGCTGCTGGCGTTCCTGGCCATGCGCGTCGCCCAGCCTCTGCTCCTGCCCGGGGCCCTGGTCACGCTCCAGCCCCTGGTGGTCTGGGCGGCCGTGGCCGCCTTTGCCGGGGGCCTTTTCGCCACCTTGTTCGGCGCCCGGCGGATCCTGACCCGGCGTCTGTCCGAGGAGCTGCGAGCGGTGGAGCCGAGGTCTTCCAGCACCGCCAGAGCCGCCCTGGACGCCGCTGCCCTGGCTCTGGCGTTGGCCGGCATCCTCGAGCTGCTGCTGGCTGGGGTCCTGAACGGCAGCCAGGCCAACCCACTCGCCGCCTTCGCCCCGGGGCTGGTGGCGGTGGCGGTGGCGGTGCTGGGGGTGCGCCTGCTGCCCGTGGTCGCGGCCCTGGTGGTCCGCTGGACCAAGGACTCTCCCCGGCTCGCCACCGGCCTGGCGGTTCGCCAGGTCGTGCGTCGGCCAACCAGCCTGCGCCAGATCACGGTGCTGGCGGTGGCGACGGCGCTGGCCTGCTTCGCCGTCGCCGGCTGGGCGGCCGCCGGGGTCAACCGAACCACCCGGGCCGACTTCGTCCTGGGGGCGGCCCGAGTGCTGACCGTGCAGGTGCCCAGCGGGGTGAACCTGGAGAGCGCGGTCGACCGGGCCGACCCCAGCGGCCATTACGCGATGGCGGTGATGCTCTCCAAGATCCCCAGTCAGAACCTCCTGGCGGTGCAGGTGAGCCGACTGCAGCGAGTGGCCTACTGGCCGGCGGGCATCAGCTCCACCCGTCTGGCCACGATCGTGCACTGGCTCACCCCTCACCTCCAGGCCCCCCTGATCTTCACCGGCAGCGCGGTCAGGGCCACGATCACGGAGAATGGCAGCCCCAACCCGCCCCCGGATCTGGTGTTCAACCTGGTGGACAGCGGCGGCTCTCCAGGCGTGGCCGACTTCGGCTTCCTCAAGCCCGGGACTCACGTCTACACCGCCACTCTGCCTGGGACCTGCCTGGGGGGCTGCCACGTCCTCCAGCTCGAGCCGATCTGGAACCCGAGCTCGGGTGGACCCCAGCAGGCGGTCTACAACCTGACTCTCTCCCAGCTCCAGGTCCTCCGCGGGAGCGTCTGGAAGGAGGTTGGCGGCCAGCTGGCCAAACCGGGGTACTGGCGGGGTCAGGGAGGTGGCATCAAGGCTACGGCGAGCTCTCAGGGAGGCAGCCCGGCCCTCTCCCTGGCCATCGACGACCAGGCCGCCGACAGCGTCTCCCCGGCGGTCGCGCCCGGAGCCATGCCGTCGACCCTGCATGGGGTGGTGACCCGGGCCAACGGTGTCTCCGACCCCGCGGCGGCCGGGATTGAGAACTTCGATGGCAACTCGCTCACCCTGGACGTGCCCTACCAGGTGGTGGCCCTGCCCCAGCTGGGCTACGAGGGATTTCTGGTCGACCTCAAGACCGCCTTGCGGGCGGAGACCGCGCCCCCCAGCGACACGGTCAGCCAGGTCTGGCTGGCGCCTCACGCGCCGGCCGGCATCGAGCGCTCGCTGCGGGCCCAGGGGCTGCGCGTCACTAAGGTTCAGACTCCCGCTGCCGACATCCAGAGCATGAACCGCGGCGGGCTCGCCCTCGCCTACCTCTTCTTCCTGTTCGCCGCTGGGGCGGCGGCGGTGCTGGCGATCGGGGCGGCCGTCTTCTCGGTGTTCATGACCTCGCGGCGGCGCGCTTTCGAGCTGGCGGTGTTGCGGGCGATCGGGGTTCCCAACCGCACCTTGTTGCGCTCCCTGCTGGGGGAGCAGCTGCTGGTGCTGGGCCCCGGAGTGGTGCTGGGGGTTGGGGCCGGACTGCTGGGGGCTCTGATGGCGCTGCCCTCGGTCCCTGAGTTCGCCTCGACCAGCGGGGGGCCCCCGGTGCAGCTGGTCTTCGTGGCCCTACCCATCGTCATGATGCTGGCCGCCCTGGTGGTGCTCCTGGCGGCGGCCGCCGTCCTGGCCTCTGCGGCCACTCTGCGGCTGGCCTCGTGGGACCGTCTGCGCACGGAGATCACATGACCACCACCGGCCAGTCCGCGCCCACGGGCCTGGACATCCACTTCGACGGCGTGGTCCACCTGTATCCGAGTCCGGAGGGCGACGTGGTGGCCCTCCGCGGCGTCGATCTCGACGTCGAGGCGGGGGAGGAGTTCGCCCTGCTGGGCCCGTCGGGGTCGGGCAAGTCGACCGTGCTGTCGCTGCTGGCGGGGCTGCAGCGAGCCTCGGCTGGACAGATCCAGATCGGGCCCTACGAGATGGGCAAGCTGAGCAATCGACAACTGCTGCGGCTGCGGGCGACCGAGGTCAGCCTGGTGCTCCAGGACCCGGCCCGTAACCTTCTCCCCTACGCCACCGCCACCCAGAACATCGAGTTCGCGCAGCGCGGGGCCAGGGGCCGTGGCAAGACTCCACCCTGGAGTCCTTTGGAACTGCTCCAGGAACTGGGCATGGGCCCCCTGGCGGGGCGCACCGTGGCGACTCTGTCAGGGGGGGAGCAGCAGCGGGTGGCGATCGCCTCGGGAGTGGCGGGGGCGCCGCGACTGCTGCTGGTCGACGAACCGACCAGCCAGCTGGACACCATCAGCCGTGATCAGGTGATCGAGCTGCTGCATCGGATCAACTCCCAGCTGGGGTCCACTGTGGTCAGCGTCACCCACGATCCCGCGGTGGCGGCCGCCATGCCGCGCACCGTGACCATCCGCGACGGACGGGTCGGGGCCGAGGGCAGACGGGGCCAGGAGTATGCGGTGGTGGGCCGCGACGGCAGCGTGCAGATGCCGCCGGATGTGCTCGAGATGCTCCCGCCCGGCACCCTGCTCCAGGTCCGTCGGCACCGGGCGGGAGTGGATCTGCGCAATCCGGAGCTGGAGCCCCATGATCAGTGAGATCCGGCTCGAGCACGTGGCCGCCCAGGCCGGTGGGCGCACCATCCTGAGCGACATCAGCCTGGTCATCCGGGCTGGGGAGTCGGTGGCTCTCACCGGGCCATCGGGCTCGGGCAAGACCACCCTTCTGCTGCTGGCGGCCGGGCTCCAACTACCCAGCCAAGGACGCGTGCTGGTGGACGGCCAGCCGCTATCCCAAAGTGATCGGAGCCGCCAGCGCTTCGGAGTGGTGCTCCAGAACCATGGCCTGGTGTCGGTTCTGACCGCGGCGGAAAATGTCGCGCTGCCCTTGCAGGCTCGGGGCCTGCCGGCTTCCGAGGTGGCGTCGGCAACCGCCGCCGCCTTGGCGGCAGTGGGCCTGGCGGGGACGGCCGACTCCCTGGTCCAGGACCTCTCCGGTGGGCAGCAGCAGCGGGTGGCAGTGGCCCGTGCCCTGGTGGGGCCACCGGAGGCGGTGCTCGCTGACGAGCCGACCTCCGAGCTGGTGGCCGAGCAACGCAAGATCATCATGGGGCTGCTCCTCAGGCAGGCCAGCGAGGGCCGGCTGCTCATGATCGCCAGCCACGATCCCGAAGTGGTCGAGGCCTGCGATCGGACGGTGCGGCTCGTCGATGGCCATCAGCTGGCGGGCGCTGCCGGTTGAGGGCCTCCCCGGGGCTGGCGGCCTCGACCAGGGGGCATCCGTTCTGGGCGCCGACAGCCCCAGCCTCGCCGCTCAGTGGCCGAGGACCGCAGGGTCCGGCGGGCGGAGCCCAAGTCTGGCGGGCGACTCCTGGCGGGGTCGCGTCCTGGACCAACTCCACGGGTGCCTGCCCGGTCACCACCTGGCTCGTCACCGGTCGGCTGCCACCAAGCGGGCCAGGGCAAGTCCGTGGAGTCGCGACGGAACCGCAAACGAGTCAGTTCGACAACCCCCAGCCCACCGGCGATCCAGCCGCGATCATCCCGGTGCAGAGAATCCGTGGTCCGATCTTCCTTGACTGCGGCGGGTCCGACAGCGTGTGGTCATCTTGTCCCTACGCCGATGCCATCATGTCGCGGCTTGACCAGGCGCGCGATCCCTACCCGCACCTGCTCTACGCGTACCCGGACGCGGGCCATGGTGTTGGGGACATTGTTCCCTATGAGCCCGATCAACTGGGACCAGCCGCTGCTGACCTCTTGGGCAGCTCGCCGAACGCCAACCACAACGCTGACGCGCAAATCTGGCCGCATCTGCTGGCCTTTCTCGCCGGATCCGGAGGTGCTTACTAACCGGCCCTCCCGGACCTCGGCGGGGGCCAACCGGGCATCCGCGCGGGGACACGTTGAGCGCTGGGCCGCGTCACCAATCCCCAGGCGTGGACCGTACCCAGGCCCTGGCGAGGGTCGCCGCTCACGTGGTCAGCTTCGACCCGGACAATGTCCGCAAGGCCCGCCGCAGCAGCCCCGGAGCCCAATGGTACGCTTGCGAAATGCGACCCCTGCGGTACTCCATCAACGTCACATTGGACGGGTGCTGCGATCATCGTGCCATCCCGGCGGACGAAGACTTGCATCGTCACGCGGTCGAGAACCTCAACCAGGCCGATGCCCTTCTCTTTGGCCGAGTGACCTACGAAATGATGGAATCAGCGTGGCGGCCGCCCGTGCCGCTAGGAGCGAACCCTGACTGGATGGAGCCCTTCGCCCAGACGATCAACGCGGCAAGGAAGTACGTCGTGTCGAGCACCCTCGAGCAGGTCGATTGGAACGCGGAACTCGTGCGCGGGGATCTGGGCAAGGCGGTTCAGCAACTCAAACGGGAGTCGGGCAAGGGACTGTTGGTGGGAGGCGTGAAGCTCCCCCTGGCGTTGACGGAGCTGGGATTGATCGATGAGTACGAGTTCGTGGTGCATCCCAGGGTCGCGGGACGCGGGCCGACCTTGCTCGCGGGGCTATCGAAGCAGCTCGACTTGAAGCTCATGAGCAAGCTGGAGTTCGGGTCGGGGGCCGTGGCGATGCGGTACGAGCCGAGCCGGTAGCCATCGGACTTTCCGGCTTGAGCCGGCCGCGTCATGGAGCCCTGGTTCCCGCCTCTCTCGCGCCCACCGCAGCGGTTCCGTCCGCGGCTAACTGGCCACGCACCGACCAACAGAGTTCACCGTGAGGGCGCACCGACGAGCGATCTCGGCGCGCGAAACACCGTCCGTGACCCACAACAAGTCCCGGGCCGGGCGCACCTCCCGAGCCCACGCCGGGTGAAAACGAGCAAGCCGCTCGAGCTCAGCCCGCAGTCCAGCCGTCAGCTCCAAGGCCCCAGCCGCAGCCACTGTCCCACCCCCACCACGACAGATCACGATTCGAGCGCCCCACCACTGGGCCGGTTCGCGGTCGGCTCACGGCCGGAGCCGTCACCTCACGGCTGTGCGTCCATGGTGCGGGCCCCAGGGATCAGCAGCACCAACCCGCAAGCGGCGGCGAGGAGGCCGCTCGCCAGAAAGGCGGCCCTGGCTCCGATGGCAGTTGCGGCGAGACCCCCTATGACCATGCCCACAGGCGTCAGCGTCCCGACCATGACGTAGGAGACCGATGACACCCGACCCATGAGGTGGACGGGGACAGAGGTCTGGAGCTTGGTGAAATAGAGCACGTCGCCATACACAACCGCTCCGGCCGACCCCGCGACCAGGAGGGCGGCCAGCCACGCATTGGGGACGAACGCGAGGCCAGCCACGAGGAGTCCTGAGGTGGCGTAGGCGGCCCACATGACTTCGACCAGGCGTTGGGGCGAACCCAGGCGGGCAACCGCCAGCGATGCCAGCACCCCGGCCGCGCCGGCGCTGGCGTAGACCAGGCCCAGCACCAGTGGGCTGGCGTGCAGGACGTGGCGGACCAGGACTGGCAGCAACACGAAATACGGGCCCATGCCGACCAGATTCGCGACAGCGGCGCCCAGCAGCAGGACGAAGAGCCAGCGTCGCGAGACGATGTAGTGGATGCCTTCCCACGCTTCTGCCATCACCGATTTGCCGCTGGCAGCCGGGCGGGATCGGTGATGGACGGCGGCGAGAGCGGCCGCTGAGACCAGGAAACTGGCGGCGTCGAAGCCGAACGCCGCCGCGGTGCCGACGATGGCGACTGCCACCCCCCCCAGCGCGGGGCCGATCAGGTTCACCGTGAGCTCGTTGCTGGTGCTGTTCAGCGCGTTGGCCTGGGTGAGCTGCTCGGCAGGTAGCAGTTCCGGAATGAGGGCCATGAATGCCGGCCCCGAAAACGCATCTGCCGTCCCAAACACCACCGCCATCATCACCAGTTGCCACAGGGCAACGGAGTGCATGGCGATCAAGGCCGCGACCGCCGCCACCGCCGCTGCCTGGGTCAGGTCGGCGGCCAAAAGGGCGGTCCGGCGGGGCCAGCGGTCCACCACCACGCCGCCCAGCAGGGACAACACCACTCCCGGGATGGCCCGCGCCGCCAACACGTACGCAAGGCCCGTCGCCTGGCGATCCACCTGCAATGCCTCGAGCGCGATGGCTACCGTAAAGACCCCATCGCCAAGCCTGGAGATGAGGTTTCCTGACCACATGAGACGAAAGTCGCGCGCCCGCAGCGGTGCGCTAATCGTCGGCCGGCTCCTGGCATCAGACAAAGCCGGGAGATCCTAGCAGGGCGTCGAAATGCGCGGTGTGCTCTTGGTCACTGGCGGCCGGGCTGAGAGGAGGCCGGCCGGCGAGGTCCTGGAGTCGAAACCAGGGTCGGGGTGGCGCGGGGAACCTGGGCGTGAGATGTGGCCCTGGAGATGCTGAAGATGGTCAGTCCCAAGGTGCGCCTACAGGACTGCCGCGGGGCGCGAACGCGAGTTGCCAGGCCGGCTGCTGGCGGTGGCAAGGTCAGGTCCAGCGGGCCTGTCCGAACCTGGCTCGGTTGGCCGGCTCAAGGGGCCGCGCCGGGGGGAAATTCACAGAGCAAACGGCCCGGAGCTGCCGCCTCACCTATCCTCAAAGGTCAGGAGTCAGCCATCTCCGGCCGCTTTCAGAGCCCTAACCGGTCGCGGCCCCGCCGCCGCTGGCCGCGAAAACCGGTTCCGCTCCGCTTCCACGGCGGCCCGGATCGAGCAGTCGGCCAGGTGGTCGTTCACCATCCCGAGAGACTGCATGGCGGCATGGACGGTGGTGGGTCCGACGAAACGGAAGCCCAGCTGGCGCAACGCCCGGGAGAGGGCGGTGGACTCGTCGGTGCTGGCCACCAGGTCGTCGGTGGTGACCGGGGTAGGGGCCTGGCGCGGCTCGTATCCCCAGCACACGGCGGCCAGGGAACCACCGGAGGCCAGCAGGCGTACGGTCGCCCGCGCATTGTCGATGGTGGCCAGGATCTTGCCCCGGTGACGCACGATCCCAGCGTCCAGCAGCAGGCGCTGCACGTCCACCTCGCCCAGGGCTGCCACCGCCGCGGCATCAAAGTCCAGGAAGGCCCGCCGGAAGGAGTCGCGCTTGCGCAGGATCGTGAGCCACGAGAGCCCGCTTTGGAATCCTTCCAAGCAGAGCTTCTCGAGTACCTTCTGGTCGTCGGCGACGGGTCTGCCCCATTCCTGGTCGTGGTAACGCCGGTACTCGGGCGGGTTGACCCCCCAGGGACAGCGGCGTAGTCCGTCCTCCCCCAGCGCTGCTCCTTGCCCCACCGGCAAAAGTATGGCGGTGACCGGCGGCCCGGGGCGCCCACGGCACCGCTGGGCCCGGCCGGGGGGTGCAGGCTGCTGCCGAGCGCACCTCCCCCGATCCTCAGGGGCGCGTCCGGCCCAACCTCGGTGGTCGCCCCTCGCGACGCTTCCGGACAGGTCGCGATTTCAATCGATTCCAGGCTCTGCCGGCCGCGCCGCCGGCGCCTTCCACCGACCCCTCGAGGATGGCGGCGCCCCCTGACCAGAGGTCGCTCGCCCGGGCGTTGCTCCCGCTCAGATGGCGCCCAGAACCCCCACCGGGCAGGCAACTCCGGTGCCGCCCATGCCGCAGTAGCCGTGGGGGTTCTTGTCGAGATACTGCTGGTGGTACTGCTCGGCGTAGTAGAAGGGGCCGGCCACCGAGATCTCGGTGGTGATCTGCCCCATGCCGGCGGCCGTGAGCGCGCTCTGGTAATCGGCTCGAGAGGCCTCCGCCTGGCCCGCCTGGTCGCTGGTGGTGCAGTAGAGCGCAGACCGGTACTGGGTGCCCGAGTCAGCGCCCTGGCGCATCCCCTGGGTGGGGTCGTGGGATTCCCAGAAGACCTGCAGCAGGCGGCCGTAGCTGATGCGTTTGGGATCGAAGACCACCAGCACCGCCTCGGCATGCCCGGTTCGCCCGCTGCAGACCTCCTGGTAGGTGGGATTCGGGGTCAGCCCGCCGCTGTAGCCGGCGGCCGTGGTGTGGATCCCAGGCAGGGTCCAGAACCGGCGCTCCGCGCCCCAGAAGCATCCCATCGCAAAGATGGCCAGCTCCATCTCCTCCGGGAACGGCGGGCACAGGGGACGCCCCAGCACGGTGTGCAGGCCGTCAATCGGCATGCCGTCGGCCCGGCCGGGCAGAGCCTCGGCGGCGGTTGGCAGGGTGGCTCGACTCAGGAATGGGTTCATGCGGCGCAGCACCTCCAGCATCGTTCCCAGGCTAACAGTGGTCCCAATTCCCCGCCTCCGCCATATGGTCTCACTCCCAACGGAAGAATCGAATCGCAGTCGCCAGCAGCAGCAGGGTCCACCCTGCCAGCAGCGCCACCGGGGCGGCCGGGAAGGCGCCCCCGGCAAGAACGGCGCGCAGAGAGGAGCTGAGGGCGGTTGGAGGCAGGACGCTGGCCAGTTGCCGGACGAGGTCGGGCAGCTGCTGGACCGGCATCGCCACCCCGCCCAGGATCAGGAAGATCAGGTACAGGCCGTTGGCCCCACCGATGGTCAGTTCGGCCCGCATCACCCCCGCCATGGTCAGCCCGAGCGCGGCGAACATGATCGCCCCCACCAGCATCACCAGGATCGCCAGCGGCAGCGAACCCGGCGGCCTCCAGGCGAACCCGAAATAGCCAATCGCCAGCACCAGGGCCACCTGGCCGACCTCCACCAGCAGGACCGAGCCGGCCTTCGCCGCCACCAGAACCGCTCGGGGCAAGGGAGTTGCTCCCAGCCGCTTGAGCACCCGGTAGTAGCGCTGGTAGGCGGTCGAGATGCCCAGGGACACCATCCCCGTCGACATGAGGGCGAGGGTCAGGATTCCCGGGACCAGGAAGTTGATCGGTCGGCCGTGGATGGATGGGAAGGCTCGGACCTCGGCGAAGAAGAGCAACAACAGCACCGGCAGCACCAGGATCACCAGCAGGTTCTCGGGCTGGCGCAAGAGGAGCAGCAGCTCGATCCGGGCCTGAGCCCGCAGGCTGCGTCCGATTGGGCTGGCCGCGGGCGCCTCCGGCGGCGTGGCGGTGGCCACCGCCCGGATCAAGCCCCCGCCTCGTCGGTGAGGCTGAGGAAGACGTCCTCGAGGGACGCCCGGCCCACGCGCAGAAGGCTGAGCTGGGGGCCTCCCTCTTGCCAGAGCATGTGGGTGAGCTCGGCGGCGGCTCGGAGAGGCTGGCTTGAGACCAGCTCGTAGCGTCCCTGGCCGCGGTCCTCGACTGCCTCCAGGAATTCCAGTTGGCGAAGCCGCGCCAAAAGGGCGCTTGGCAACTCCGCGTCCAGCTCGGCGTGGAGCAGCTCGGGGCCCGAGTCGCCCCGGAGCCGGGCGGGGGAGTCGTAGGCGACCAGGCGCCCCTCACGGATGATCGCGACCCGGTCGGCGAGCCGCTCTGCCTCCTCCATGGAGTGAGTGGTCAACAGCACTGTGACTCCGGCCGCCTGCTGCTCCTTGACGATCTCCCAGGTGAGCAATCGGGCCCTCGGATCCATGCCCGCCGTGGGCTCGTCCAGAAACAGGATCTGGGGCTTCCCCACCAGCGCCAGGGCCAGAGAGAGCCGCTGCTTCTCGCCCCCGGACAGCTGCCGGTAGCGCGTCCTGGTCTTGTCTGCCAGCCCCACCCTCTCCAGCAGCGCTGCGGGGCTCAGCGGGTGGGCGAAGTAGCTGGCGAACAGTCTGGCCGCCTCCCCGACCCGGATGGTGGGATAGATACCACCCTCCTGAAGCATGATGCCGGCCCGCGGCCGGAAGCGATGGGAGTCGGCGACAGGGTCCAGCCCCAGCACCTCGATGCGGCCCTCATCGGGCCGGCGGTACCCCTCGAGCATCTCTATGGTGGTGGTCTTGCCGGCCCCATTCGGTCCCAGAATGGCGACCAGCTCGCCCTCGAACACCTGCAGGCTGAGGCCGTCAACCGCTCGCCGGCCACCGTAGGACTTGGCCACTGCCCGCAGGGAGACCGCCACCCTGTCAGCGGCCAGGGTCGGGCCCGCTGCGCTCACCGTTGGAGATGGATCCCGGGCGCGATGTCGACCCGGTAGCCGACCCCGAACACGGTGTTGATTCGGAAGGGGAGGCTGGGGAACAACTCGAACTTCTCGCGCAGCCAGCGAATGTGCACGGCGACCGTCTTGCTGTCGCCGTTGAAGTCCTGCCCCCACACCGCCCTCAGAATCGCATCCCGGCTGTGGACCCGGCCCGGATGGCTCAGCAGGAAGAAGAGGAGGCTGAACTCGCGGGGACTCATCTTGACCGGGTTGTCGTCCACCAGCACCCGCCGGGAGGATGCGTCCAGGACGAACCCGCCCACCCGGATGCGCTCGCTGGGAGCGCTGGTCCGCTGGGGGCGCTCAGAGCGGCGCAGCAGGGCCTCAATCCTGGCCATGAACTCCTTGAGCCCGAATGGCTTGGTCATGTAGTCGTCGGCGCCGAGGCCCAACCCGTTGACCTTGTCGGTCTCCGAGCCGCGAGCGGTGAGCATGAGGATGGGGACGTCAGACTCGGCTCGGATTGCCCGGCAGACCTCCTCTCCGGAGAGCTCTGGCAGCATCAGGTCGAGCACGACCAAGTCTGGGTTGCGGCCACGCATCAGCTCCAGCCCCTCAGTTCCGGTGCCCGCCTCCAAGACCACGTAGCCGCGCGCGGCCAGGTTGTAGCGCAGCGTCATCCGGACCGACTCCTCGTCCTCGACGATGAGCACCTTGCGGCCGCGCCCGGCCCTCACCGGCTCTGCGACCAAGCCTAGCCCAGCTCCACCAGGCGTCCGGTCTCCAGGAACACCACGTCCTCGGCGATATTGGTGACCCGGTCCGCGATCCGTTCCAGGTTGTGGGCGATGAAGAGCAGGTTGGCGCCGGGATAGGCCCACTCCGGATGTTCTCGCATAGTCTCCACCATGTCGTCGAAGCAGCGGTGGTAGATGCGGTCGATGCGGTCGTCGCGGGCGGCGATGTCCTGGGCCCGCCGGAAGTCGTTGCTGGTGACCGCTTCCAGGATGTCCCGAACCTGCTCCTCGACGTAGTGGCCGAGGCGCAGGATGGTGTCGAGCTTGGGGCGGCTGGACAGCTCGATCAGAGGCAGGGCGTAGCGGGCGCAGCTCTTGGCGTGGTCGCCCATCCGTTCCAGCTCCGAGGCGATCAGGAGCAGCCCGAAGACTGCGTAGAGCGCCTGGCCGGTGGGGTGGCTCACGGCCAGGATCTCAATCCCGCGTTCGCGCTCCTGGCGGTGGCGCTCGTTTATCTCCAGGTCGCGGCTCACGACCGTGCGGAGCCGGTCACCGTCCCGCTCCTCCAGCCCGGTCATGGCGCCCGCCACCCCTTCCGCCACCAGCTGGCCGAGTAGGCGAATCCCGTCTCGGCGGGCGGCCAGCTCGACCTCGAGTTCGCGGCCGGCGGTGATGTCTGCCATACCGCGATCTTAGACGACCGCCGGGGCAGTTCCTGCATCAGGTGGGCAGAGCCGGATCTCCACCACCGTCCCGGCGCCCGGATGGCTGCGGACCGTGATCTGGCCACCCTGCAACTCCACCGCCTGACGCGCGATGGTCAGCCCCAGACCGCTCCCGGGCCCGGAGCGGGCCCGATCGCCAGTGTAGAAGCGGTCGAAGATGTGGGGTAGGGCCTGGGGAGAGATCCCGGCTCCGGTGTCGCGAACCGAGATCATGGGGCAGCTGCGAATGGTCGCCACCGCCACTGTGACCTTGCCCTTGGGGTCGGTAAACTTGATCGCGTTGTCGATCACGTTGGCCAGGGCGCGCTCGAGCCGGACCGGATCGGCCTTGGCCCAGGTCGGGCCGCCGGTGACCTCCAAGGTGAGGTCGTGGCCGTGGGCCTGGGGCGCCAGCCCCGCGGTCACCCTGGATGCCAGCGCTGCCAGGTCGACCAGTTGCAGCTGCGCCTGCTCCGCCCCCGCCTCCAGCCTGGCCAGGTCGAGCAGGCCGGACACCAGCTCGTGCAGGCGCTCCGCCTCAGCCGCCATCCGTTCCGCGAACACCTTGGTCGCCACCGGGTCGTCGCGGGCCTCGCCGTTGAGGGTCTCGGCCAACAGGCTAAGGCTGGCCAGGGGCGTGCGCAGGTCGTGCGAGAGGTTGACGATCAGGTCCTGATGGGCGCGGCTCAGGCGCCGCTCGTGGGTGATGTCACTGAGGATCAGGAGCACCACCGGTTCGGTGCTGGACGTGCCGATGGGGGCGGCGACCGCCCTCAGCACCCGGCGCCAGCCATCCTGGGAGATCTCGGCCCTGGTCACCTGCTGGTTCGCCAGCGCATCGCCGACCACCTCTCCCGCCCGGGGGTCGTCGACGATCAAAGCCAGTGGGGTGCCGGGCCTGAGAGGCACCGGAACCGCCTGCCCCAGGGGCAGCTGCCGCGCCAGTAGATGGGCCGAGTTGGGGCTGGCCCAGACCAGGGCCCGACCGGCATCGAGAAGCAGCGCCGCATCGTTGCCGAGCGAGGCCAGAGTCGCCAGAATCTCGGCTCCCAGCAATTCGGGAGTGGGCGTCAGGACCTCGGCCTCGGTCATCGGGCCTCCCACTTTCCCGTGGCCGGCACCAGCCTGCCGATGAAGCTGACCGAGCCCACCGTGCTGCCGTCCAGTTCCAGTTTCCACAGCCCGCCTTTGGGGCAGCGTGCGCCAGCTCCGGGTGAGGCTGCCTCCAGCAGCGGCAGCAGCACGTTGCCATGGCTGCAGGCGGCGGCGATCTGGACCCCAGTTGGGAGGTACGACTCGACCAGACCCCGAAGCATCTGCCTGGCCTCGCCGGGGTCGGTCGCTTGGGCTGCTTCGAAGAGCAGGGGGTCATCCTCCACCGCCATCCCGATGGTGTGCGCCGCCGGCACCAGGGTGTCCTGGCAGCGCACCGTGGGGCTCGCCCTGAATGCCTCGACGCGCACCCGGCCCAGCACCTGGGCGAGGGCGAGTGCCTGCTGCCAACCGAACTCCGTCAGTGGCCGCGACGCGTCGGGTTGCGACCAGGAGCCCTGGTCTGCCGCCACGGCATGCCGCACCAGGTACAGGCTTTGCACTTCTCAGCTCAGATTATAAGTTCCGGGCCGAGATCTTCCTTCCCCCGCCCCTCCCGCCAGACGCCCTGCGGCTGGTGGCGCCGGTGGCCCCGGGCGCAAACTACACCTATGCTTCTTCGAGCCCGGTCCAGCTCCTGCGCCGCGGTCTGAACGGGTTGGCCAAGCCGGAGCGGTTCGCGGCTGTGGATGTCGGGAGCAACACCATCCATCTGCTGCTCGCCAGTTGCCTGGAGAACGGCGCACCTCGGCAGCTCTTCCGCCGCCGTGAGTTCGTACAACTTGGCCTTGACGTCGCCGCCCATGGCTCGATCGGGCCGGACCGCATGGAGCTGGCCGCTTCCACCCTGGCCGCTCAGGTGGCCGAGGCCAGGCAGCGGGGTGCCCGGGCGTTCGCGGTGGGAGCCACTCAGGCCCTGCGCTCGGCCGGCAACGGGCCGATCGTGGCGGAGGAGCTCGCCGCTAGGGCTGGGTTGGACGCGGTCAGGATCCTGCCCCCGCAAGTGGAGGCCCAGCTGGCTTTCGATGGGGCCACCTTGAACCAGGGCGCCGGGACGGTTGCCCTGGTGCTGGACATAGGGGGCGCTTCCTCGCAGGTGGCGTTGGGCCGCGCCCACGAGCTCTGCTCGGACTATTCGTTGCCCATAGGTTCCGGAATGATCACCACCCTGGCCGCGTCCGACCCACCCACCCCTGACGAGTGGCGGGCGATGGAGCGTAGGGTGGCCGAGCTCATCCCCGACCTGGTGCCGCCCCCTCGCGGGACCACCGTTCTGGGTACAGGGGGCACCATCACCAACCTTCCGCGCCTGCTGGGCCGGGGCAAGGGGGCGATGCTACGCCCTCGGGACGTTGAGGAGGTGATCGAGATCTTCCGCCAGGTGCCGGTCACCGCCCTCTCCCAACGGCTGGGCATGGATCTGGAGCGGGTGCGCCTTTGTCGAGGGGGAGCGCTGATCCTAGCCCAGCTGATGGACCTGCTCCAGCTCTCCAAACTGCGGGCTTCGGAGCGCGGCCTTCGGGACGGCATGGTCGCCGCCCTGGCCCGGCGGGGCCCGGATTGGTGGCGGCCAGCTGACCTTGCGGCCGCGCCCGCGCCCTCGGAGCTGGTGACAGCGGGTGTCTGAGCCAACCTCGGTGGTCGAGCTCGCCCGAGCCGCCCTGGTCGAGCGCGCCGAGGCGTTGCAGTGGGCCGCGGCCCGGCTGCCCCTGGCCAGCGACCTTGAGGCCGTCCACGACACGCGGGTGGCGCTGCGGCGCCTGCGCGAGGCCGAGCGGGGCTTCGAAGGCTGTCTGCACCAGCCGGCAGGCCGGCGGCGCCGCCGCTCGCGCGCCCTGGAACGGGCCCTGGGCCCCCTGCGTGACGCTCAGGTGCGCCTGGAACTTCTGGGGGAGGTGCTGGGCCCGGTCGCGGTCTCGCGGGACCGCAGCGATGACCCGCGAGCCTCGGTCGGCTTCGGGCGGGAGGTCGTGGCGGGGCGCGGGGCCGAGCTTCGTCCGGGCCTGCGCGGGCTGGAGGCGGAGGCCCGCCGCTGTCTGGCCGATGCTGCCGCCGAGGAGATGGCCTGGCGCCACCGGGAGATGGTCGGTGGCCCCAACCTGGCGCGCCTGCGCCGGATGGCTCGAGTCCCCTCGGTGGTGGAGCCCGTGCCTGGCGTGACCCCGGGCAGGGAGCATGCGGTGGTTCAGCTGCCCCGTTTCTTTCGCCAGGCCAGCCGGGGCCAGGGGGATTCCGCCGGACTCCATCTGCGCCGCGTGCGCACCCGGCGGCTGCGCTATCGGCTTGAGCTTTTCGCGCCGGCGTTGGCACCAGAACATCAGGTGGTGCTCCAGGAGCTGCGCCGCCTGCAGCGCCTTCTCGGCCAATGCCACGACCTGTCGGTGCTGGTGGCTTGGATCGACCGCGCCGCGAAGCAGCAGCAGCGGGAACTGCGTCCGGCACTTCGTCGCCTGGTGGTGCGAGTCGAGTTGGAGCATGAGTCCGCCCAGGAGGCTGCCGAGCTGGAGTTGGCTCGCCTGGACGCCAGCGCGTGGTGGCGGACGGCTGAGCGTGCCTGCCTGGGCTGAGGTGGCCGGCGCCCCCGCCGGCCCAGCGCCGACATGAGTGGTCGGGCCCTCCCCCGGATAGCGGTGGAGCAGGCGCGTCGGATGGCCCTCGACAGCCAGGCCCTCGGGGTCCGGTCCGCGGTGGCGGCGAACGCAGTCGCCCCGGCTGTCGGCGTGGTGGAGCTGGTGCAGCGCCTCGGGTACCTGCAGCGCGATCCGCTGGCGGTGGTGTGTCCGAGTCACCAACTGGTGCTTTGGAGCCGGCTTGGCAATCACCCCGCGGAAGCCTTGGAGCGCGCTCTCTGGCATGAGCGCTCCCTCTTCGAGTACTGGTCTCACGCCGCTGCGATTGTGCCCACCCAGGACTTTTCCCTCCATCGCTGGCGGATGCGTCGGTACGGTCGCTGGCGGAGCCCCGGGGGTCGGCGCCAGGCGGATTGGGTCGCGGCCAACCGCCGGCTGGCACTTGAGATACTCGAGCGGTTGCACCGGGACGGACCTCTTCCCGGCAGCGCCTTCGCCAGGGTGCGTGACTCCCGGGAGGCGCGCGCCGCCTGGAGCGGCGGCGGCGACCACCAGAGAATGCTGGAGCATCTGTGGCTTCAGGGCCGGCTCATGGTGGCCGGTCGGGATGGCCGGGGGCGAATCTGGGACCTGGCCGAGAGGTGGCTGCCAGAGTTGGTGGCGGAGCCTGCCGTGACCGCCCGGTCGGCGCTGGCGGCACTTGCGCAGAGGACGCTCGACGCCCTCGGCGTGGCCACCACCCATCAGGTCGGCTACCACTTCTCCAGGGGGGCAGGGGGCCCGGAGGCTTCGCTGGAGCTGCTGGTGCGGCGGCGCCTGGCCCACGAGGTGATCGTCAGCGGCGCCGACGGCCCGCTCCCGGGGCGTTGGTTCGCCTCCGCCTCGGCGCTGGCCCGCTGGGAGGACTCTCGGGAATTGGAATGGCCCGGCCGGACCACCCTGCTGTCACCGTTCGACAACCTGATCATCGACCGCGGCCGCACCGAGTTGCTCTTCGGCTTCCGCTACCGGATGGAGGTCTACGTGCCCAGACCGCGGCGCCGCTACGGGTACTACGTTCTACCCATCCTCCACGGAGACTCCCTGGTGGGCCGGCTTGACTGCCGCCATGACCGGAGCCAGGGCCATCTGGTCGTGGCGGCGGTCCACGCCGAGCCCGGGAAGCCGGAGCAGGGCGTCGCCGTGGCGACGCGCCGGGCGCTCGAGGATCTGGCCACCTTCTTGGGGGCCGAGAAGGTCGTCTTCGAAGGCGAGGTGGCCGGTCCCTCCTCCTGGCGGCGGGCCCTTCGCGGCTGACCGCCGGCGCAGGTGGACAACGGACTCTCTATCCTCGGAGCTGTGATGATCAGGTGCCAGGGCTCACCCGATGCGGCCGAGCGGTACTCCGCGCTGGGCTCATGCCCGCCCGGGCTCTTCACGACCCGGCCACGAAGGGTGTCGGGGTCGGCCACCAGGCGTCCGGATGAGTGAGTCCTGGCCCGTACCAGGACGCTCCGGGGGCGAGTGCGTTGTCGTCGGCGCCGGCGTGATCGGGCTCTCGGTCGCCCTCGCCCTGGCGCGGGCGGGGCTGGGCGTGACCGTCCTCGAGCGCGAGCCGGAATGCGGGCGCGGCACCTCGGCCGCGGCCGCCGGGATGCTGGCAGCGGGGGTTGAAGCCGCTGCCCCGGGGGCGTTCTTCAACCTTTGCCGGAGCAGCTTCCACCTCTGGCCCGAGTGGTCCGCCCAGCTTCAGGACGAGTCCAAGGTCGACTGTGAACTGGAGTTGGGGGGCCTGCTTAGAGTGACCACCAGCGCCGAGGGGGCGGTCGACCTGGAGGTGAAGCGAGCCTGGCAGCTGACCCAGGGAATCCAGGTTTCCGAGCTGCTCAGCCTCGAGCAGCTTCGCCGGGAGGTCGCCGGACTGGGTCCGGACGTGGTGGCTGGACTGGTCTATCCGAACGAGGGCCACGTCCACAGCCACCGCGTCCTGGAGGCCCTGCTGGGCGCCTGCATCCGGAACGGGGTCACGATAGAGACCTCGGCTCCCGCCGATGGCGTCGCCCCCGAGGGTGATCGCCCAGTGGTGCATGTTGGGGGGCAGCAGCCCCGCGACCTGGCCGCGGACTACCTGGTCTTGGCGACCGGCACCTGGAGTCCCCCGCTGCTCCAGGAGGTGGGGGTGGAAGTGGCGATGGAGCCGGTCCGGGGGCAGATGCTGGCCATCTCTCCGGGAGGGATCGTGCTGCCCCGGATCGTGTTCGGGGATCACGGGTACCTGCTCCAGAAGCGATCCGGACTGGTGCTGGCCGGGGCCACCGAGGAGCGGGTTGGCTTTCAGTCATGGACCACCCTGGACGGTGTCCTCCAGGTTGCCGCCGCGGCCCGCCGGCTGCTGCCCGCCCTGGGGCCAGCGCGGTTCGCGGGAAGCTGGGCCGGACTGCGTCCGTTCGCCCGGGGAGGCCCCTTGCTGGGGAGGTCCCCCGCCAGCCCCAGGGTTCTTTTGGCGACCGGTCACCACCGCAACGGAGTCCTGTTGGCACCGATCACGGCCGAGCTGCTCGCCCGGGCGGTGCTGGAGGGAGAGGATCCCTCGGAGCTGGCGCCCTTCAGTCCGGGGCGCCAGGCCTGAGCGTCAGCCGCAGCCCGTCCGAGGCCAGCAGGGCTCCCGGCACGGGCCGCCGCTCTCCCAGGTGGGTCAGAATGAAGCGGGTGCTGGGAGCTTCTTTCATCAGCTCCTCCACCTCATCACGCCAGAGGTGGATCGGGGCCGGAGCCGACCAAGCGGTGCACTCGCAGAGCAGGTACTGGACCGACCGGGCGAGGCGGCGGATCCCGTCGCAATAGGTGGTGTCGCCGGAATACCCGAGGGATACCCCCTGGGATTCGACGCTGAAGGCCAGGCAGTGGAGCCGCTCCGAGTGCGCCACCTCGTAGGCGGTTAGCTGATAGCCGCCCAACCGCGAGCTGCGGCCGTCCTCCCATTCCTCGATCCTGGGCCCGTTCGCGGCCACCAGCTCGTCCCAGAACTCGGGCCCGAAGGTGAGCCTCCCCAGTTCCGCGACGTGCTCTTGCGTGCCCCGCGGCCCAATCAGGCGCAGGGGCGGGAGGTCGGGGTGCTGAACCAGCCTGGTCGCGATCAGGACCGGAAGATTGAGGACGTGGTCGCCGTGGAGGTGGGAGATCACCAGGGTCTCCAGGTCGCCCACGCTGCGCCCCATCTTGGGCAGCAGGCCGGTGACCGGAGCCCCACAGTCCAGCAGCAATCCGGCGTCCACCAGATAGCCGGCATTGAAGCCAGTCGCCGAAAAGGCCGCCCCGCTGCCCAGGATCGCGAGATCCATCAATCTCCTTGGGTCATCTGACTCTGACCAACGTGATTCGCCCGGCCGAGACCGGCTGATGGGCGGGTCGGTGGCGTCCCGCCCGCCAGCCCCGCCACAGCAAGCGAGGATAACCGCCCCGCACCAGGCGCCATTGCGCGGCCAGGTCCGCAGGGGGCCCTGAGCCCTCCGGTCCGAAGGCGACCCGGTCGACCTCCGCCCCCAGACCCGAGAAAGCTTCACCCAGACCCAGATCCCGGGGCAGGGCGGCCAGCTTGGCGCAGCTGAGCGCCAGTTCGGGCACGGTCATGGCACGTGGGTCGCCGCCCTTGCTGAGCCGTATCGGCAGCTCCAGCCGGCGGCGGATCTGAGTTGGAGTGCGCGCGCGCCGGGTCCACGCATAGCCGATGGCGATGACCAGGACCAGGGCCAACCCCAGGGCCAGCGGGGCCCAACCCCCCTGGTTCTGGTGGCCTCTCCTCGCCACCGGGGCCTTGCCTGAAGGTGCCACCGACCGCACCCCCGGGTGCGACCTCAGGTGGGCGGGTGGGGCAGGGTTGGCCGCGGTTGGGGCGACGGCGCCGGTCGGCTGGTAGAAGCCGTCAGGGGTCGGCTCGAAGTTGACCCAGCCGTAACCGGGGAAGTAGACCTGCACCCAGGTGTGGGCGTCGGCTTGAGTGATCAGCCACTGGCCGTTGGGTAGGGTCCCTTCCTCCCCGGGGCCGAACCCGGTGACCAGCCGGGAAGGGATGCCCAGGGCGCGCAGCATCGCCCCCATGGCCGAGGCGAAGTACTGGCAGTAGCCCCGGTGCGACTGGTCCAGGAAGTAGACGATGGGCCACACCCCGGCCGGCACCTTGGGCGGGTTCAGGGTGTAGATCTCTTCCGACCTCAGGGCGTTCTGAATATTCACCGCCATCAGGTAGGGGTTGGTGGTCGCGCCGGCCATGGCCAGCGCGTCTGCGGCCAGCTGGTTCTCGGCCAGGAAGCTGCCCCCCGGGGGCAGGGAGGCGTCGGCCATGACCCAGGCAGGGTACTTGGTGCCTGCGGCCTCCAGCTCGGCCGGGGTGGCGGTCGAGATGCTGCCATAGGTGGTGAGGGTTTCTGAGGACGGCAACAGGGCGGAGACTCCTGCGCTGGGCACCACCGTGGCCACCGTCAGCAGCTGGTGCCCGCTGAGCTCTCCGTTGGCAAGGTAGCGGCCACGGTCCTGGGGTGTTTGCAGCGGGGTGCCAGGGTAGAGCAGGTCGGCGACCGCCTGTGCCCCCGAGTTGATGTAGGTGACCCGGAGCGAAACCTCGCGGCGCCCGGCGGCGATCGCGACGGTGCCCTGGCCCGGTTGCTCGCTGTAGGGGAGGAACTGGCCCGGCCCGAGGCTCCGCGGGGACGTCGCCTGCTGGTACCAATTGCCGTTGCTGAACCTGGACAGCACCGCCCCCTCGAGATAGACGCTGCCGCCCGGGGCGGATGTGGTGTAGCCAAGGACCGGGGTCTCGACCTGCCGGATCGGGCCGCCGGGGACGACCGCTGTGGAGTAACCCGACACCGGCGCCACCTGCTCGCTCTGGACGACGGTCGGGGGAACCGGGGGGCCGGAGTGGAAGAAGCGCTGGCTGATGTTGTCACGGCTGAGGGGCGGCAGGAGGAGGGCGAGCGCGCTCAGGCCGATGGCGCAGGCGACCACCAGGGCCAGACCGCCGCCGGGACCGGTGCCGGCCACGGGCACTCCCTGGCGCGCCCACCGGGACAGGTGGGTCTCCTGGTTGGTCCAGCCCACCAGCGCCAACCCCGATACCACCGCTCCCAGGACCGCCCAAAAAGGCGTCCCCTGCACCGCCGGGGGCACGTTCACCAAGACGGCGATGAGCAGGACCAAAGGGGCGCCCGAGGCGATCGCGCCCGCGCGTTCACGGATCGCCCACCAGCCGATCCAGGCGCCGTTGGCCCAGCAGACGATCAGCAGGCCGAACGGCTGGGACAGATTCTGCCCCGACCCTCCCAGCTCCCGACCCAGGGCCGCGATCGGGTTGAGGCCCACCTGTCCTGCCGCCACCTGGCCGCTGAGGAGCGCGGCCACCACCAGACCGCCGGCCACCAGCACCGCCAGTCCCGACCACCGCCCGGGCAGGGCACGGGCCGAGGCCGCCGCCATCAGGACTCCAGCCGATCCGGCCAGGCAGCCCACCCATCCCAGGGGGCCGAGCAGAGTGAGCCCGATCACACCGGCACAGGCCAACCCCAGCAAGGTGGCCAGCCCCAAGGTCACGAGAGGTGCCGGGCGCCACACCGGGGCCTCGGTCGACGGCCGAGCTGGCCGTCTCAGGACGGCCATCCCCGCCCCCAGGGTCAGCAGGATCAGGAGGGCCAGTTCCAGCTCAGACAACGGCCCGCCCCACGATCGGGTCCAGGCGACCCAGGTCGTCTCCCTGCCGGACCATCCAGATGTCCAGGATCAGCCGCCACTGGGCTGGGATCCGGACAGCACCAGGCTGGGGCGCGAAGCTGCTGGCGTCGACGAAGACCGCGACCGCGCGCCGCCCGGGCTGAGAGGTGGCGGCGATCGCCTCCACCCACTCCCCGGACGGGTCCGAGGTGATCAGCACCACATTGCCGCGCGAGCGCCACGCCTGAAGATGGCGAGGCAACACCTCGGCCAGCTTCGCCTGGCCGTCAGCTTGGGCCAGGGCCAGGGTTTCCATGATCACCTCCTGCTGAGCCTCACCGCGGCTCGCGGGAATGTTGGTGACGAAGCGGTCGGTCGCCAGCAGAGCGACTGCCCTTCCGTGGCGCAGAGCACTGTGGGCGACCGACGCTGCCATCGTCACGGCATACTCCAGAGAGCTCTCCGGAGCGGTGCCGTGATGGAGGCCGCGGCGCAGATCCAGCACCACCAGGAGGTCGGCGCCCTCCTCGGCGTCGAAGGTGCGGCTCATGAGCCGGCCCTTGCGGGCCGTCGAGATCCAGTGAATGCGGTTGATCCCGTCGGAGGGATCGTGCTCACGGATGCCGGACGCACTCGGGGGCAGGTCGCGCGGCCGTCCACCCCGGTCGCTGTCCAGGCCGGCGCGCGCGCCACTGAAGGCCAGGTCCGGCATGGGGTATACCGCTGGGTAGACCAGCACGCTGCCCTGGGCGGCGAAGCGCACGGTGCGAGGGAAGAGCCCGAAGGGGTCCGCCAGGCGCACCTCGGTGGGGCCCAGCTGGTAGCGCCCGCGGGCCAACAGCCGAACCTCGCTATCCCAGCTGATCGTCTGCCGGGCACCGAGGGACAGGCCGCAATAAGCCTGATGGCCGGGGAACCCGGCCAGGTCCCTCACCTCCAGCAGGGATATCGGCAGTCGGGAGCCGTTGCCCACGGTGAAACGCTGAGCAAACGTCTCCCCGACCATCTGGATGCCCCCTGGGGCCTGGCGCGCGAAGCTGAGCCGGCGAGCGGTAAGCCAACTCCAAAGGAGTGCCAGCAGTCCCACCAGGACCGCCGCGTAGACCACCACGAAGGCCAGCTCAACGCCGTTGATGTAGGCGAAGAATCCGGTGACCACCACCACCGCCAGCAGGGATGCCCGCAGCACCTCCGTCTCTGCTCCGGTCCGAGCGCGCCCGGGCTCAGCCGGCCGCCCGGCGGCCGCCCACCGGCACCGCCTCGGTCTCGAGAACTTCTTCCAAAATGGCTTCTCCAGTGGCGCCGCGGAGCTCGGCACTGGCGCGCAGTACCAGGCGGTGCAGCAGCACCGGCGAGGCCAGCTCCTTGATGTCCCCTGGGGTGACGTACTGGCGGTTCTCCATCAGGGCGCGGGCCTGGCTCGCCCGCAGCAGCCCGAGGCTGGCCCGCGCGCTCGCTCCCAACGCGAGGTCGGGATGGCTGCGGGTGCGCTGCACAATCCGGACCAGGTACTCCTTCAGGTCGGGCTCGACATGCACGGCGGCGACCGCTTGCCGGAGGTCGGGGAAGTCCTCCGGACGAGTCACCGGCAGCAGCTCGTCGAGCGGAGAGGAGACCCCGAAACGGTCGAGGATCTCGAGCTCGCCGGCGAGATCCGCATAGCCCAGCGACACGCGCATCAGGAAGCGGTCCACCTGGGCCTCGGGAAGGGCGAAGGTGCCCTGATATTCGATCGGGTTCTGGGTCGCCAGCACCACAAACGGATCCGGCAGTGGATGGGTTGTGCCATCCACGGTCACCTGGCGCTCCTCCATTGCCTCCAGCAGCGCTGACTGGGTCTTGGGAGTCGCCCGGTTGATCTCATCGGCGAGCAGGATCTGAGTGAAGACCGGGCCCCGCCGGAACTCGAAGACACCCTGGGTCGGGTGATAGATGTTGGCCCCGGTGATGTCTCCCGGGAGCAGGTCTGGGGTGAACTGGACCCGGTCGAAGTGGCAGCCGGTGGCCTTCGCTAGAGCCTTGGCCAACATCGTCTTGCCGACCCCAGGGACATCCTCGATGAGCACATGCCCACCCACCAGCCAGGCGATCGTGCACAGGTCGATCTGGCGGCGATTCCCAACAATCACCGTGCTGACCGCGTCGGCCAACTGGCGCACCGTGTCGGTGGCGGCAACTCCCACCGGAAACTCCCTTCGCTAACCGAATCCCGACTAACCAGCCAGGATCAAGCGGCAGTATAAGCCGACGCGGAGCTCCACCGGCCCGGCGCCGCAGCGATGCCGGGGTTGCTCTGCCTCGGGATCAAGCCCACGGGGTACATCTGTTTCCAACAACTGAACGTCGCACTGATCTGGCCCATCGCTCACAATCGGCCCGGCCCTTTCGCGACCGGCCCTAGATGCGCTCCACCCTGCCCAGTTCCAGCACGAAGACGGTGGCCCTCCCGATCTCCACCTCGACCTCAGCGTCAGCCGCGCCGCCCGAGCTCTTGCCGTGGCTGGCGGAAAGCTGCTCGTGACGGGGGCGGCAGACGGCGCGCAGCACCCCGATCGCCTCGTCCACCAGGCTGTCGTCGAGGGCCAAGAGAAGCAGCGAGTTGCGCCGCTCCAGGAAGCCGCCCTCACTGGCCAGCCGGGTCACTCCGAAACCCTGGGCTCCCAGGGCTTCGATGCCCCGGGCCGCGTCCTGCTCGTGGACGATCGCCAGCACCAATTTCAATCGGATCTCCTTGCGGCGAGGCGCTCCCGGGCCACTCGCTGACATTCCATCGCCAGATCTCCCAGGTGCTGATCGGCCTGAAGCAGGACCGCGCGAGCTGGGAAGGTCCGGGCCACCGCCTGATACCCCGCCCGGACCCGTTCATGGTACTGGCTGGACTCGGACTCCAACCGGTCGGGCGGCAAATCGCTGGCCCGCCTGCCCCTGGCGGTGGCCACCGGCAGGTCCAAAATCAAGGTGAGGTCGGGGAGTCGCTCCACCTGGCAGATGCGGTGCATAGCCATGATTCCGTCCCAGGGCACTCCCCGGGCCCCCTGGTAGACCAAGTTGGAGTCCAGGTAGCGGTCTGAGACCACCACCTCGCCGCGGGCGAGGGCTGGATAGATCACCTCGTGAGCCAGCTGGACCCTGGCTGCCAGGAAGAGGGAGGCCTCCGCCCATCCCTCCAGCTCCCAGCCGCTGGTGGGCTCCAGGAGCAACTCGCGCAGCCGCTCGCCCAGGACAGTTGTGCCGGGGTCGCGGACCACCTTCACCACGTGGCCGTCCTTGCTGAGCGCCTCAGCCAGCAGCCCGGCCTGGGTTGTCTTGCCCGAGCCGTCGAGGCCCTCCACGGTGATGAAAAAGCCGCTGTCAGAATCCGTCACCTGGCCGCCTCCAAATCGGTGGGTGCTGATCCGGGCGTGGTCCGCCGCGGGGCCGCCGCGCTCAGGACGCCTGGCTACCCGGGTAGATCCGCAGCCGCCGCCGTGGCTCCTTGCCGGTGCTGCGCGCGATCAGGTCGTGCTCCTCCACCAGTTGATGCTGGAGGCGACGCACATAGGCGTTCTGCGGCGAGAGCTCGACTGCGGTTCCGCCGCGGGCGCGCTCGATCCCGTCCCTCGCCTCGCGCAGTGCGGCGTCGGTGGGATCGACCTGCTCTAGGTTGTAGAGCTGGCTCAAAAAGGCCCGGATCTGAGCCACCGTGTTGCTGCGCAGAACCGAGATCGGAATTCCGTCCGCCTCCGCCGCCCTGAGCGGCGAATCCTGGCGCCGGTAGTAGTTCTTCAGGGTCAGGACCATGTCGGCGTCGTCGACGTGATGCTGGATGCGGACCGGCAGCTTGAGCTCTCTGACCGCCTGCTCCAGGTAGACCCGGGACACCCCATAGGGAAAGACCGAGGTGTCGGACACGGTCCCCTGGCCGCTGTGGCCGTTGACCAACTCGGCCAGGGAGGTGGGCCGGCGTCCCTTGCTCGCCGCGGGCTCCAGCCCGAACAGCTCCCGGGATCCTCGGTCATCGAACGGAGCCGGCTCGACCAGCCGGGTGCTGAGGCCCTTGCCTCCGCTCATCTCCCGCAGCTGGGCTGGGTGCGGGCGGCCCCGGAGGGCGTCGTCGACCACGTCTGCCAGGGGCATGTGCACGGTCACCCGGTGGCGGTCGACGATCTCCACCAGGGCGTCGAAGGTGGGGGGAGCCTTGCGCTCCAACACCGACTTCTGGGTGCCCCTGCGGCGGGCCTCCTCATCGGATAGGGTGACGGTCTGAATCCCTCCCAGGAGATCGTTGAGGGTGGGGTTGACCAGGAGGTTGTCCAGGGAGTTGCCATGGGCGGTGGCGACCAGTTGGACACCCCTTTCGGCGATTGTCCGCGCCGCCGCCGCCTCCAGCTCGGTCCCGATCTCGTCGATGACGATGACCTCGGGCATGTGGTTCTCCACCGCCTCGATCATCACCCCGTGTTGGAGCTCGGGCCGGGCAACCTGCATTCGGCGAGCCCTCCCGATTCCGGGATGTGGGATGTCGCCGTCACCGGCGATCTCATTACTGGTGTCGACGATCATCACGCGCTTGCGGCTCTCGTCCGCCAGGATGCGGGCCACCTCTCGCAGCATGGTGGTCTTGCCCACGCCGGGCTTGCCCAGCAGCAGCAGACTCTGGCCGCTGACGACGATGTCGCGGATGATCTCCACCCGACCCGTGACCGCCCTGCCCACCCGGCAGGTGAGGCCGACAATCTCGCCGGAGCGGTTGCGGATGGCGGAGATCCGATGGAGGGTGCGGGCGATCCCGGCCCGGTTGTCACCACCGAAGGCCCCGATGCGAGCCGCCACTCCGGCGATGTCGTCCATGGTGACGGGGGTGTGCCCCAGGAGAATCTCTCGGCCCTCAAAGCGTGCCTCGGGCTCGCGTCCCAGGTCGAGCACGATTTCGAGCAGGTCGCCCGCGTCCTCGGGCAGGGCGTGGACAGCGTCACGCAGGGGCGCGGGCAGAGTGCCGACCAGAAGTTCCAACTCCTCTTCGAACGAGGGACCGAATGGAAGCGGCGAAGCGGTCAGGCGCATGCCTCCTTCGCGGCGATGGAGGATGGACCCCAGGCCCGAGTGGGGCGGCCGACTCTAGCTGTCATGCCCCCCGTCGCAGGACGGCCTGGATCGAAAGGCGAGCGCCCGTCAACCGACCTCCTGTCACGCCCTGAATATAGCGCACGGCGACCTCTGGGGTGGGCGGATCGGTTCAGCGGCTGCCGTCTCCAAACGACCGGGCCTGAACCACCGGAATGGCCCCAGCGATGGCCCGCTGCGCCGGCTTGAGCGCGGGCTTGGCGCGCAGCTTCATGGGTAGATCCCTGGCCATCAGGAGCTGGGTGGCGACCGGTTCGAAGCCGCGGGCGGCGACCGCCCTGGCCAGCTCGCCGTCATAGTGACGGAGCAGACAGATGGTGGCGCCCTGGGGCAATCTCCCCAGCAGCCCGTGAACCGCCTCCACCGACATCTCCTTGTGCTGCGGGTCGAGCATCATGCTGATCTGGGTGGGCCGCGCCCGGGCCGCGGAGCGCACCCCGGCCCAGGCCACCACCTGTCCCTCGCGCTCGATCACGTAGTGCCTGGAGTCGCCGCTGCGGGCGTCGAGTCGGCTCAACCAGCCGAGCTGGAAGGTGGCTCGCCACTGCTTGAGGGACGGCGCTTCGACGGCCGCCACGGCATGGGGGGCGGTGCGCAGGTAGAGCAGGTAAACCCCAAGAAGATCCTCCCGCCGGGCCGGCACCCATGGCTCCGGGGGCTGGTGGGGAGGTTGGGGAAGCTCACGGAAGCTGATCTGTTCGCTGGCATAGGGCCGGAATCCCTGCTCCCGCAGCAGGCTGGCCAGCGCGTGCCCCTCGGGGATCCGCACCAGAAACCGGCTCACGCCCCGGGCCAGCCCCTCGTTGAACAGATACTGCAGCAGCGGTACGCCCGCGAAGTGGCCCTCGGCGCTGGCATCCAGGCAGAGGTTGATCACCTGCCAGGCCCGGCCCCCTGGCGCCGGCTCCGCCTGCACGAAGCCGATGATTCGACCGTGATGTTCGGCGACGAAGAGCTGGTCGCCGACATCCGCCAGAGGCATCAGGGCGGAGAGGCTCTTGGTCAGGATCGACCAGGCTCTGGCCAGCCCGGCCCCGGGGACCGGGCTGTGGGGGCCGGCCGTGGCCAGACGCTGAGTGAGTTCCTCCTCCACCTCCATGGTGGTCCGGTAGAGGTCGTCAACCTGGCCGAGGTCGCGGTAGCTGGCCGAGCGCACCTGCATGGTCTTAGTGTGCATCCCGGACGGCAGCAACGTCAGTCACGGCGGCGGCTCATGAGCGCCGATCCCTCGACTGGGATCAGCCGGCCGCTCGGCCGGCCGTCAGGGAACGGACGGTGGCGCTCACAGCCCGGCGAGGAAGAGCTGGTGGAGTCTGGGGTCTCCGGTGATCTCCGGGTGGAAGGTGAGGGCCATGTTCCGCCCCTGCCTGACGGCCGCAGGCTGGCCCTGGTGCCGGGCCAGGACCTCGACCGTGGGCCCAACCTCCTCGATGGACGGTGCGCGGATGAAGGCGACCAGGATCGGCTGGCTGCCGATGGCGGGCACCTCCAGCCAGACCTCGCCCGAATCCTGCTGGCGGCCAAAGGCGTTGCGCCTCACCACGATGTCGAACAGCCCCAAGGTGACCTGCTGGGGGAGGCCGTCTCGGATCTCGCGGGCGGCCAGGATGGTTCCCGCGCAGGTGGCCATGCAGGCCATGCCATGCGCGAATGCATCCTGGAGCGGCTGGCGCAGCGAGCGGGCCTCGATGAGTCGGCCCATGGTGGTGCTCTCACCACCGGGCAGGACCAATCCGGCCAGGCCGATCATGTCCTCAGGAAGTCGGACGGTGCGCGCCCTGACCCCGCACTCTCGGAGCAGGCGAATGTGCTCGCGAAAGTCGCCCTGCAGCGCCAGCACCCCGACCTCGGGCGCGGTCAAGGCACCAAGTCCGAACTCAGTCAGATGCCCCTCACCGCCAGCAACTCCTCAGGTCGCAAGCTGGAGGTGCTGATGCCCACCATTGCCTCGCCCAGGTTTTCGCTGACCTCAGCTAGGATTTCTGGCTTGTCGAAGTAGGTGGTGGCCTGGACGATCGCCTTGGCACGGCGCAGGGGGTCTCCACTCTTGAAGATCCCGCTGCCCACGAAGTTGCCGTCACAACCGAGCTGCATCATGAGCGCTGCGTCGGCGGGGGTGGCGATCCCGCCCGCGGAGAAGTTCACCACAGGCAGGCGTCCCGTCTCCGAAACCTCCCGCACCAGCTCCAATGAGGCTCCCAGCTCCTTGGCCGCCGACGCCAGCTCCTCGGAGCGCAGCCCGTGCAGCCTCCTTATCCCCTGGCTCACGGCCCGCATGTGCCTGACCGCCTCGACCACATCTCCGGTGCCGGCCTCGCCCTTGGTGCGGATCATGGCCGCCCCCTCAGAGATCCGTCGCAGGGCCTCACCGAGGTTGCGCGCGCCACAGACGAAAGGCGCTTTGAAAAGCCACTTGTCGACGTGGTTCTCCTCATCGGCAGGGGTGAGGACCTCGGACTCATCTATGTAGTCGATCCCCAGGACCTCCAGGATCTGCGCCTCGACGAAGTGGCCGATGCGGCACTTCGCCATCACCGGGATCGAGACCGCGCCCATGATGGCCTTGACCAGTTGCGGGTCGCTCATGCGGGCGACCCCACCTTGGGCGCGGATGTCGGCGGGCACACGCTCGAGGGCCATAACCGCGACGGCTCCTGCCTCCTGGGCGATCTCAGCCTGCTCGGGGGTGACCACATCCATGATCACGCCGCCCTTGAGCATCTCCGCCAAGCCCCGCTTGACCCTGGCGGTCCCAGTCTCCACGTGTCCGTTCTGGCTCATCTCATCCCTTCGGCCCCGGCACGCCGAGGCCGCCTCCTGCAGTTCCGACGTGAACCTCGATTGTAGTCCAGCCGTCCGATTCCACGAATCAGCGGGCGGTGCTCCGGGGGGCCGGCAGGTTGGGACGGGTCGCCCGCACCCACCTCTGGGGGCCCCAAGGCGGCCTCTACCAGGCAGCGAGACACGGCCCAGCCGATCTACGCTTTCGTACTTTTGCCGAGGCCGCATTCTGGCGCTGTCGACGGGCCCGGTCCAAGTGGTATCGGCTAACGCCCAGGCTGGCCGCAGCGACGTCCGCGCCACGACGTCGCCGGCGGTGCCATCTGGGTGGGAGTTGAACGGTGGCCACCCTCGTAGTGCGTTAGGCTGCTTGGGAGCCGCCATGGCGCAGTGGTAGCGCAGGGGCCTTTTAAGCCCAGGGTCGCAGGTTCGAATCCTGCTGGCGGCACCACATTTCCGATCTCAGAGCGGACGCCTATTACCATGACGAAGCGGGCTCTGGGACCGTTGACAGCAGTTTTGACAGCAATTACGGGCGGCCCTCGGCGCACGCTGGCGAGCACCGGCGGACGGCGGGCCGACGGGGAAACCTAGAGGGAAGCGTCTACCAGCGGGCCGACGGCGGGTGGCCCAGGCCACCTCCCCCTCGGGGGCCAAGCTGTACCGCCTCGCCACGTACCGGGCGGACTCAGCCGCCAAGCTCACCAGCGCTGTGGCGGCGTTTTCCGAGGATCGCACCTCGCCTCCCGAGCGGCAGACCGTTGCCGACTTCCTCGAGGGCTGGTTGGAGAACACCGCCCGTCCCTCGGTTCGGGCCTCCACCTACGAGACAGATGCCGGAGTGGTGTGGCACCACCTCATCCCCGACCTCGGCCGGATCCGGCTAAGCCGCCTCACCCCGATGAGGTCCAGGGGACGCTGAATCGCAAGCTGGGGGCCGGGCAGTCGCCCCGCCGAGTCGACTACCTCCGGGGCATCCTCCACCGCGCTCTCAGGCTCTCCGCTGGGGGCTGGTGGGCAGGGATGTCGCCGCACTGGTCCGCTCGCCCAAGCAGGTCCGCTATGAGATCCAGCCCCTGGACCCGGACGAGGTGAGGGTCCTCATGCCAGAGGTGCTCTTCGCGCCGGCGATCGCCACGGGCATGCGAAGAGGGGAGCTCCTGGGCCTGCGCTGGGAGGATGTCGACCTGCCTCGCCGGGTCCTGCACGTCAGGCGGGCCCTGGAGCGCCAGGCGCTTGCGCTGGGTTCGGGGCACCGACGACGATGTCGGAGATGAGCGTCCGAGACTTCGGGGCTGACGATTGCGATTGGGCCGCCAAGCTCATGGAGCGGCGCAGGCAGATCTATGCCGGCTACTCGCCGGTCTTCTGGAGGCCGGCGCCCGGGGTTACTGGGCGCCACGCCAAGTTCCTCTGCCACCTCGCTGCCAATCCTGCCAATGTGTGCCTGCGGACCGAATGTGGCTTCATCGTCGGTCAGATGATTCACGCCGAGTGCTTCGTGGACGACTTCGCGCTCGACGAAGCTGGAACCTGGGGTGACGACGGACGCGAGTTGCTCGGCGAGCTGTGGGCACGCGCTGCAAGCGACTCGATCACCACTATGCGCGTGGTGACCGCGGAGGCGGATCGGGACAAGGTTGCGATGCTCGCGGCCGCTGGCCTTGCCTTGCTCGAACAGTGGTGGGTCAAGCCGCTTCATCCCAGCCGAGCATCCGCGGTGGCCTCCGGCCGCGTAGGCGGGCCAGGGTTCTCCGGGCTGCTCGGCCCCGCGCCGCCGGTCTACGACCCCGGTGGCCCCGTCCTGCTCGTCGACCAGCTGGACCGTGACAGCGACCTCGGCGGCGTCGAGGAGGCGGCGGCAACCATGGGGGCCGTGCTCGCCATCGTCTCGACCCGCATCGACGACAGCTACCACGACGACCTGACCGAGCGGAACTGGTCGGTGGCCTCACAGTGGTATTTCGGGCAGCCCAAAGCGGGGCAGTAGCGGATGGGCTTGTGGGAACCTGGATCCAGGTCCTGGAGTGTCCGCACGCGCGGCCGACTCATCTGCCGACATCGTAGTCTCAACATCAGCGGTGTGGCCCGCGCGCCGGCTATAGGGTCCCGGGCGCAGCGGCGTCCTCACCCTGATCGCCGAAGGTGCCACGGGCCAGCTCGGTGGCGGCGTCGACTGCCTGGGTCGCGCTCTGGGAGTCGATAGGGTGTTCCGAATATCTGGCGACCGCGTACCAGCGCACCAGGGTCGATTTGGCCGAGCTGCTTCGCCACCGGGCCGGCAGGGCGCGCCTTAGGTAACTGTCAGGACCCTCCGTTGGCAACCTGCCAACACCCGCGGCCGCCAAGCTGGCCTCCAGGTCCCCGAAAGCAGCCAGAACAGCTTCCCGAGGGTTGCTGGGTCGGCGCGGAGCTCTGGGCTCAAGCGGGAGCGCCTCAGACATTTCGGTCTCGTCGCTCTGCGGGCTCTTTGAGTTCCGGGTGATGAAGAACAGGACTACGCTCCCCCCGATCAGGATCAGGCCAAGGGCGAGCCCGAGCCAGAGCGCAAGCCACGACACCGATCCTGATGATCCCGCCTCGCGACAGATCGAGAAACCAGAGGAGCAGCGAGGTGGCAGCTTGCCCCCGAGCTTACCCAGAGGAATGATCACGTGCCTGGTGCCGGCCGCGATATAAGAGACCATCCCGCCGCGGCTGGTGAGGACGACAACCATTGCGAGCACCCCGACCACGCCGGGGACCAGGAGCACCTGCGGTCGGCGGAGGTGGCGCCCATCAGACATCGCAGGACGCCTCCAGGGCCGCCAGGGCGGTGCCAACCGACGCCTCTGCTTCGCCATCGCCAAAGCCGGGTGGGGCGCCGGGCCCGAAGGAGCCACGGCGCATGTCGTCCCGTGCCTCCAAGGCAGGGAAATTGAGGGTCGTGGCTGGTGTGCCACCCTGCGCAAACTGGCTCGCGATCTCCTGGGCACCGACCTGCGTGGCTAGGGACACGAGCATTCGCTGGAGGTCGCCGGTCAACCGCGCCCGGGATGACACGTTCTGGCAGGCGTGAACTATGAGCTCCAGCTCAGCGGGGAGGTCCGGTGCGCCGGGAGGGCGGGGGGTGGTGAGAACGCCCCGCAGCGCGGGACGAGATAGCTGCAAGAGCAAGCGGACCAGCCAATTGAGCACAATCGCCCCGGCTAGGAGCACCGCGAGTTCCCCTGTCGCCGTGAGGTCGGCCGACCTCACGGCCGCGCGGACCGTCGAGCTTGGTTGTATCACCGGGTCCAAAGCTGTCAGCACCACCAGAGCGACTGCAGCGAGCAGGAGCAATGACAGCCCGGTAGTCGTCGCCGTGCTCTGCCTGGAACGATGTCGAAATGTGGTGAGAGGCGCTCCCCTGGCGGCCCGCAGCGTTCGCCCCCGAATCTTCGACCATCTCGTGGGCTGCCGGCCCGTCGATCGGGAAGGCACTGGCTCCAGCCATACCGATGGATCAATTGCTGTTGCGGGAGGGGCTTGGGACGCGCCCAAGACGACGGCCACGACGATGATCGCCGCGAGACTGGCCACGCCGACGAGGACGACTATGATCCCGGCGCCTACCCGGATCCGGGTCAGCAGGAGGGCCCCCTCCGCCGCGAGCGCGACCCCGACCGCAGCCGCCCCGGTCCGGGCCGCCTCGCGAAGCATCGCCGCTAGGTCCTCGTGGGCCGGCGTTCTCAGCTCCACTGCCCACCAGCCCACTTGCAAGGCGAGGAAGGCGCCGCCAGCCACCAGCCCGACCGTGCTTAGGGCTAGGCCGGATCCACCTTGGCCGCTCACGTCCAAGCCATAACTCAGCAGCAGCAGGCCGGTGGAGGCGGTGACCAGAGCGGGTCGCTGCAACCAAACCGCCGCCGCCATGCCGATGGCGACGACGAACGGGGTTGCCAGGGCGAGGACCGGCAGAACAGATCCCAGCAGGCTTAACTGAAACCCGATGGCGCACGCGAGGACCGTCGCCACTCCGCCCACCACCAGCGGCTTGGGCGCTCTCATGCAGCCCAGCGACCCCGCCGCAGCTGGTTGAGGGTGGTGACGGCTCCGTCGAGGGATGTGCCGGGCTCCCAGCGCACCACCGGCACTCCGGCCCGGAGCAGCTCCATCCTCCTGGCCCCGCGCCAGAGCCGCCACACCCGGATGGCCACTTCAGCCGTGGGGCCTCCTGCCAGCTGCACATACCGCTCCGGATCCACCTCGACGACCGCCAGGTCGAATCCCCGGCCGCGGATGTCCAACAGGGCACGAACCATGCGCGGATCCGTCAACGGGGAGACCGCCACCACGAGTGCTTGAGGCGGAAGGATGCGAGGCGGCAACACGTCCAAGGCGGGGCGGGCATAGCTCGCGACGACCGAACACTCGATGAGGGAGTCGAGGACCCGATACAGGTGACTGCTCCCCATGCCCGGAGCCAGCCACTGGAGCACACCGCCGTAGGCGATCAACCCCACCCGGTCGCGTCGGCGCAGCAGATGAATCTCGGCGAGGGCCGCCGCCGCCCGACCGGTCGCAGCCATGGTCCCTTCTGGCCCCGTCCTCAGGTCGGCGAACGAGTCGACCATGACGATCAGGTCGGCGTTCCGCTCGGGGTTCTGAACGTTGACGTAAGGCTGATGCCGTCGAGCGGTGACCCGCCAGTTGATGCGGCGCACCTGATCGCCGGGCGCGTAGGGGCGGATGTCGGCGAATTCCAGCCCCTCGGCCCGCTGGCGGGACAGCTGGTTGCCCACGTAGACCTGGGTCTTCTGCGCCCACACACCGACGCGCAAGGGGCTCGCGGTGGGGTAGACGCGCAGGCGCACCGCTTCGCCACTCGTTCCGGTGGCGAGGAAGACCCCAAAGCGATGCCGGGCGCGCACCGTGACCGGGCCCACCACATGGGCGCCCCAGGTTCGGCAGGTAACCTCCATGACCCCCTTCCCCCTACCACGATGGTCCGGCTCCATGGCGAACCTGGCAGGCGGATCAACCGGCTCGAGCGCTTCTGGCAGGTGGACATCGCACAGGACCCTGGCCCCCACCGGCGCCCCCGCGACCGAAACCGTCACGGTCACCGTCTCACCTTCAAACGCCCGGTCGCGGTCGACCGAGAGAGAGACCTGGCACGAAGTCCGTCGGTCCAGCATGAGACCCCAGACCAGGAAGAGGGCAAGAGGGGCGGTGGACGCGGCCAGAGCCGGGGCACCCAGAGCGAAAGCTGCCAGCCCACCGAGCACGAGCAGGGCAGCCAGCCCCCCCAGCCTGTAGGTTGGGTACGCAATCAAGGTCGGTCCACGCTCAATCTCCGGGCCTCATGCCCGACGGCCGGAGTACGACCGGGGCCGGGCAGACCCCGCACTTGGCGAGGCGAGTAGATTACTACCCCATCTTGAACTTTCGCCGGCGGTCGCCGCGGGTGGACCGAGGATGAGCTTCCAGGTAGCGGACGTCCAACGCCGAGCCGACCTGATCTTCGAGCAGGTCGAGCGGGCGGTGCTTGGGAAGCGGCCCGTTCTTGAGGTGGTGCTGATCGGGATGCTGGCCGATGGCCACGTCCTTCTGGAAGATTTCCCAG
>JAKABA010000092.1 GCA_021802115.1 bacterium
TGGACACGCAGGTCGCCGTACTCCAGCTCTGGCACCTCGGACATCGCCTGCAGCGCCGCCGCCTCCAGCTCAGAAAGCGGCAGGGCGACAAAGTCCGGATCGAGATCGGTCATGGCTCCTCCCAGGCGGCGCCCGTCCAACGACTCCGTTCCCGACGGGGCCGGTTGGCCACTCCTCGGAGGCGATGGGGTGCTCGGTGTGGAAGTCTACTGAACCGGCCCGCCTGGTTCTCCCGCAGCGATCGCCCCGCCCACCGCGGAGCCCTGCCACGGCTTGACCCGGGACGATCGGGAGCCAGCGACACCGGCAAAGCTGCGCCGGGGCATGGTGGCCCGGGAGCGGGTCCACCCACCCGCAACTAGCCCCGCCACCATGACGTCGTAGGCGACATAGCGACCTCTATCCAAGAGGTCTCCCCACCTAGGCCTCTTCCCAATTCGTCTGGCGGCGACCCCTACCCGGACGGGTGCGGGTCGCGGCCCACCGGGACGATGCCTGGGAGCGCCGCAGGTCGGGTGATCCCGGCGGGTCGTGGCAAGATGTATCCCTCTGGTGATACCTGAAAGTGCCGCGCCCCACTTGTGGAGCACGATCTGGGCAATCCCGGCAGGCTCCCTCCGGACCGCTCTGCCCTGTCCAGTCGACGACGGGACCCGGCGGCCGCTGGCCCGCCGAGGATGGCCGATTCGCCGTGCCGATCTGCACTGGCCGGACCCGGGTCCCCCGGCCAGCCCGACAGCTCGGGCCTCGCAGCGGTGGGTCAGTGTCCGTCCCGCCGTCCACGCTGGGGTCGCGACGTAGTGAGGATCGCCATGGTGACGCCGCGGTACGCTCCCCATCTCGGGGGAGTGGAATCTCACGTGTCCGCGCTGGCACCTCGGATAGCCGCCGCGGGCCACACCGTGGAAGTCCTGACCCAGGAAGTGGGTGGGCCGGACGGGACACCGCAGGTGCTTGGCGAGGGGCTCACGGTGCGGAGGTTCCCAGCCTTGGGGTGGGACACCCCCTACACCCAGTCGCCAGCATTGTGGCGGTTCCTACACTCCGAGATGGGCACCTACGACTTGGTCCACGCCCACAGCTACCATGCCACCCCCGCCTTAGCGGTGGCCCTTGCCGGTTGTCGCCGAATGGTCTTCACCCCGCACTACAACGGGCCGGGGCACAGCAACTCGACCCACTTGGCCCACCTGGCGTACCGGCCTCTGGGGAGACTCATCACTCGCCGGGCTCGACGGATCATCTGCGTGTCGCGGGCCGAGGCGGACCTCCTGGTCGGCCACTTCCCAAGGGCGCGTGACCGCATCACGGTGATCCCCAACGGTGTGGACCAGGAAGGGCTGAACGCGGAGGCCTGGCCCAGCCAGCCCCCCACGGTACTTTGCGTGGGGCGCCTGGAGCCTTACAAGAATGTGGGTCTGGTGATCCAGGCGATGAGGCATCTGCCAGGCGAGATCCGCCTTGTGGTCGTGGGCGACGGCCCCTTGCGGCACCGACTCGAGAGGTTGGCCCAGGAGACCGGCACGTCGCAACGGGTCACCCTGCTCGGGTCGGTCCCGCGAGGGATCTTGGTGCGCTGGATTCGCACGGCCACTGTCCAGGTGTCCATGTCCGCGCACGAAGCTTTCGGAATCACCGTTCTGGAGGCGCTCGCGGCCGGTACACCAGTCGTGGCTTCGGACATCCCGGCTCACCGGGAGTTCCTGAGCAAAGCACCCGCGGGGTCCCTCACGTTGGTCCCCGAGAATGCCACCCCAGAGGTCCTGGCGACGGCCCTGCGAGCCGCCGTGGCGCGAGGTCCGGTGGGAGCGATGGCTGGCACGAACTGGGACGCGGTTGCCGAATTAACGATGCAGGTCTACTTCGAGGTCGCCGGCCCCTGGCCCGGCGCCGACAGAAGTCCCAGCGCCGCCGGGGAGTCCTCTTCCGATCTGAGTACAGGCGTCAGGCACTTGTGACCAGGCGCCAGCACACCCGCGGGCCGAGGAGACCCAAGCAGCCCAGGCCGGATCCCAACAACAATGGTGTACCCGCAAGGGGCGCCTATCGTCCTGAGCAGGGGGTGCGCCCGCCTGGAGCGAGCGCCGCCTCGGTCCCGAAGCCAGACTTGGGCCCCAGAACCCTCTTCAGACGTGCCCTCTCCAACCTTCGGTTGCCGCTCAGCATGGCCATCCCGGCTGTGGGGTTCGTGGCCGGGGCCGGGTTCCTGACTCTGGCCTACTCGGTGGCCGCGACCCGACCGCCTGGACAGCTGGAATACACCCTCTTCTGGACCGGAGAGCTGCTGGCAGTAGTGCCGGCCGCGCTGCGCCTGCTGGCGCGGGGACCGTCGCGACCCGAGCGGCTCGCTATCTTGGTCGCACTCGGACTCTTCGGGTTCGTGCCTATGCTGCTGCGCGATCCCACCGCCGAGATCTTCCACGACGCCCTGGCCCACTGGACCGCGGCCCAGGAGGTGTTCCATACCGGAAAGCTGTTCCGGCCCGACACCCTGCTACACATCGTCCAGTACTACCCGGGTCTATCGGCCCTCACGGTGTCTCTCCGAAGTCTGACCGGAATGTCGACCTTCCAGGTTGGCACCGCAGAAATCTGGCTGCTGCACGTCACCTCCCTGATCGGTGTCTTCGTGCTGGTGGAGCGCATAAGCGGGTCGTCCCGCGCCGCGGGAATCGCGGGACTCATCTACTCCCTCAATCCGGCGTTCGTGTTCTTCGACTCCCAGTTCGCTTACGAGTCACTGGCGGTTCCACTCTTCATTTGGGCCCTGGCGGCCGCGGTGATTCTGCAACAACGCCTGCGACAGCGGCCCCACGAGCGCCACGCCTGGCTGCGCCAACCGGTAGCGTCGTGGCTGGCGGTCGGAGTCATGGCGTCTGCCGCCTGCATCGTCACCCACCATGTCACCACTTGGGCGTTGGTGGGGACACTCTGGCTCATGAGCGCCGCCCCGGTGGTGCTTCGTCTCCATTCTCGCCGCGCCCGGCTGGCGAGTTGGGGCACCGCCGTAATGGCCGGCGCGATCACGATCGGCGCTGCAGCCTGGTTGGTCCTGGTGGCGCCCGAGACCATAGCGTATGTGGCCCCCCACGTCACAGGGGGCATCCAGGGCGCGCTGGCCATTCTCAGCCGGAGAAGTGGCGGCCGTCAGCTCTTCAAGAGCAGCCCGCTCCCCGAATACCAGAAGTTGGCTGCCTTCGCCACCCCCGTCTTCCTGTCAGCGGCCTGCGCTGGAGCCCTCTGGACTGCGCGCCGGCACTGGCGGAGGCTGCCTCCAGCCTCGGTCGCCCTAGGCGCCCTTGGGCTCCTGTACTTCGGCTCGCTCCCGGTGATGTTGACCGCTCAGAACGAGGGTGCACGCCGGTCACAAACCTTCACCTACCTTGGTCTGGCGGCGATCCTCGCGCCCTTCCTGCTGCTGCTCCTGAGGCGGGCGGGGGGCAGGTGGGCGCTCGACTACTTGGTGCGAGCCGTGATCCTCCTGGGGATCGTGACCCTGCTCGTTGGCAACATGACCCTCGACATCGACGTCTATTACCAGTTCCCGGGGCCCAGTGTCTACGGTGCCGACACGCGCAGCCTGTCTACCGAGGTGGTATCCCTAGCCACCTGGTTCCGATCCACCCTCGGCCCCGGCCACCGGGTGGTGGCGCCCCGGGATCTCGGCCTGGCCCTGGGCAGCTATGGCGGCCAGACCGTCTCGGCCGCCTCCTACGGCTTCCCCGTCTGGCAGCTTTACTTCTCCCCGCAGCTCCCTAGCCAACAGCTGCTGGGCGAGCTGACCTCCTCCTCCTACGGGTACATGGCGGTGGACACGAAGATGTACCACAACCTGCCCGAGGTAGGCGCCTACTTCACTGCCGGCGAGCCGGGAGGTGGACAGCACATCCCCCCCCTCGCGGCCCTCAACAAGTTGGCGGGTCTACCATGGCTGACCGAGATCTACGCCTCGACCCATCTCCAGGTGTACCGGCTCGACCTACAGGAGCTGCGCGCATGCCCAGCGGCGCCGACGGTATCTCACGCCCTGCTTCCCGGCTGTCCAGTCCCCGGCTGACATCTCCCCGGTGGGTCGCCGGCGGCCTCCTGCTGGCCGCGGCCGAGGTCACACTCAGCTCCTTCATACCTGTTGAGGCACTTCGGGCGCTGCTGACGCTGGGTCCAAGCCTGGTCCTCCCCGGCGCGGCGCTGATCTTCGCCGCTTCCGGCTTTCGCGAGCCTTGGGACCCGCTGCCCACTGCGGCTCTTGCCGTGATCCTCAGCATCGCCTACTACCCGCTGGCTGCCATCGCCTGGTACGCAGCAGGGGGCCGCCTCTCCACTCCGGCCATCGCGGTCCTGATGGACGCATGGGTCCTGACCATGGTGGTGCTCGGCTCCTTGCGGCTGCGGTTGGGGCGGTCCGCGGGCCCGAGACCGCTTCTGGCGAACATCCCTGCCAGTGCGGGCGCTACCCGGCTATGGGGATCCTGGCTTTTGGGGGTAGTGTTGGCGGGCGCGGCCGTGGTGGGTTTGGGCGTCGTGCTCCTGCCCAAGCAGGAGCCATCCCAGTACTTTGCCCTCCACTTCACCAGCAGCTGGGCCCTGGCCTCAGGGCCACGCTCGGTCCCGCCGGGCGCAGATCTTGCGGTCCCGCTGGCCGTTGAGAATGCTCACCCCGCAGGGGAGCGGCTCTTGCTCAGCGCGACCTTGGACGGCAAGCCGTTTGGGAATCCCCGGGTACTGTCCTTGAGGGCAGGTGGCAGCTGGACAGGGGTGCTGGATGGGGCCCTGGCAACCCCGGGATGCCTTCAGCAACTGGTGGTCAGCCTCTCGCGGCCCGGGTCCTCAGGGCGGCTGCTCTCGATCAACATGTGGATTAGCCTGCGAGCCCCCTCGTGCCCCGGCTGACTGCCAGCGGCACGAAGGATAGTGGCCCGGCCGCCCCGCCTCCAAAAGAGCGTGTCTCCATCGCCACCCGGTTGAGCGGGTACTGGTACCGGCTCAGCCGGGACCCCTTGTCCCGAAACAGCCTCTTCATAGTGGCGACCACCCTGGTGAACTCTGCCCTGGGCTACGTTTTCTGGGTTGTTGGGGCTCGCCTGTTCCCGGCGTCAGCGGTGGGAATCGTCGCCGCCACCATCTCCGCTGGATCGGTCGTCGGCATCCTCGCCTACGCGGGGGTGGGAATGACCCTGATCCACTCCCTGCCCCAGGTCCGAAAGGACCGGGAGTGGTCCGACACCCTCCTGGCCGGAACGGGAACGGCGGCGCTCATCGGCCTGGGGGGCGCCATGATCGTGGTGGCGGCCCTGCCACTCCTCAGCGCCAAGTTCGCCCTGCTTCACCAGTTTCCCAATGCCGCCATCTTCGTCTTGGGGACGGGCGCTTGGAGCCTGGGCTCGGCCCTGGACTACGCGTTCATCGCTGAACGCTCCGCCCATTTGATGCTGGTCCGTAACACCATCCACGCAGCCGCCAAGCTGCTGGTGGCTGGGCTACTCGTCTGGGTGGCGGTGAAGACCCCCACCTTCTTGCTTCTGGCATGGTCCGCGGCCGCCGTGATCGGCGGGCTCGTCGGAGCCGCCCTGCTGTGGAAGTGGCTGGGTCGCGGTCGACTGTCCCGGCCGCGCTGGGCTGATCTGGTCGCCCGGGCCAACTTCCTGCGCCGCCGTCTCTGGGGCCACCAAGTGGTCAGCATTAGCGGCCAGCTTCCCCCGCTCTTACTGCCGGTGCTGGTCACCGCTCGGATCTCGGCACGAGCCGACGCTTTCTTCTATCTGACCTGGCTTGTCACGGGCGTCCTGCTCGTGGTGTCCGCCGCAGTGGCCGACGCTCTCTTCACCGAGGGGGCCTATCAACCTGCCGAGCTACGGTCCAGAGCCTGGTTCGCCTTGAAACTGGTGATGGCCGTGGCGATCCCCCTGATGGTGGCGTTCCTGGTGGGTGGGGGCCTCATCCTGTCCGTCTTCGGCCCAGCCTACGCCGCCCACGCCCTGCTGCTCCTGCGGCTGCTCGCGCTGGCGGCCGTGCCAGACGCCATCACCAACCTCTACGTCGCACTCCTTCGGGTCCGCTCCCGCTTCCTCGCCGCCGGGGCTCTGAACCTGGGCATGGGCGCCGGCACCTTGGTTGCATCGTGGTTCCTTCTCCCGGTTTTCGGGATCACAGGGGCTGGCGTGGCCTGGATAGGGATGCAAATTTGCGGATCCCTGTATTGCGGCGTCGACCTGCTGCACCGCCGCGTGCGGGCCACGCCGCTGGCGGTCGCCGGAACAGGAGCCAAGCGGTAGTGAATCGCGCGACGGTCACCGGCTGTCGCCTTTAGCAGTCCAGATAGGGGCTGGCAGTGCTATTGTGGGAAGTCGGAGGGCAGCGAGTTGGCATGCCAGCGGCACGTTCACCGCTGCCCCGCCCGGCGCCGGTTCGGGGCCGGCACGCTGTCGGCCGCGGCTCCGCATTGCCATCGGAGCACCATCCCGGTAGGGCACCGGGCCCGACAGGGTGGCGAGTTAATCGAGACGGCGCTGCCGGGAGCCGGGAGAGGGCCCTTGGGGTGGCCGCCTCCGAGTTGGAGGACGACCTGGTGCGGACCGTTGTGGAGGTGCTCACCGGCATGTGTTCCCGGCGGCGTTGGCGGCGCACGCCGCGCTCCGGGGGGGACACGCGCTGAGCTGTGCGGAGCGACGGGTGGAGGCCTGCTGATGGCTCCAGCCCGCCGGGCTTGGCGGGTCGCCATTGAGCCTGACCGCCGCCCGCATTGGGTCCTGGGGCGCCAGGCCGGTAAATCCCCGCGCGCCTACCAGTTCGAGTACCGGGGCCGGTGGTTCGGCCCACGGCGGGTGGTGATGGATCGCGGGTTCGCCGACCCGGAGTCCTGGTCCAGGCACGGAGCGAGCAAGGCCGCACTTCCGCAGCGGGAACGCGCCCACCGCCGCGAGCGCTGGAGCGTGGTCAAGGACCGCTACCTAAACTCCACGAACAATCCGACCTGGCAGGCTCCTCCGGCAGCCAGAGCCGGTGCCGGGGAGGCGGTCCCTGCGCATGGAGGCGACCATAGGGCCGCCTTCCGCGCGGCTGGTGTCTGTAAAGAAGGACCTGGGAGACTCCCGGGACCCACCGTTTGGGCCGGTGGTCCTCGGACCCCCTACGCGTCCGTCCACATTTGAGGAGCTGCCAGTGCGAATCATCCACCTCACCGACCTCTACCCACCGGTCCACGGCGGGCTGGAGACGCAGCTTGAGTACCTGTGCCAGGAGCTCGTGGCGCGGGGTCACGAGGTGGATGTGGTGACGCTGGCGTCTCGCGGCAGCATTTCGGAGGAGCTTCGAAGTGGAGTCCGGGTTCACCGCATATCGGGATGGAGCCGCGCCCTGCGGCCCTTGTACGAGGACCCCCTCCGCCCGTTTCACCCCACGCTGCCCGACCCCGGAATCGTGGCCGCGCTGGCCCGGATCCTGCGCCAGCGCCGGCCAGACGTGGTCCACGGCCACTCCTGGATCACCTATTCGGCCCTGCCGCTGCTGCCCACCGGGACCACCGCCCTGGTCCTGGGGTTGCATGACTTCGGCTTCACCTGCGCCAAGAAGACCTACATCTTCCAAAACCAGGTGTGCAGCGGTCCCGCTCTTGGGAAATGCATCGGCTGCGCCGCCGAGCAGTACGGCAGGGCGAGGGCGGCCGCCCTCGCGGTCGGGCTGGCGAGCACCTGGCGCTGGCTGCGCAAGGCGGATCGGATTGTGGCCAACAGTCGGGCCGTGGCCGAGGCCTGTGACCGGCTGCGACCGCCTGGGGCCCCGCCGATAGAGCTGGTCCCTCCATTCCTTCCGGCGCCGGTGCTGGAGGGCTTGCGAGGACCCAGGCCGGACTTCGTGCCTCAGACGGGCAGCTACATCCTGTTCGCCGGGGGCCCGAGCCCCCACAAGGGACTGCCCGTGCTGCTGCAGGCATGGCAGAGGCTGCCCGGGAAGGTGCCCCTCGTGCTGGCGGGAGTGAGCCGGGAAAGCACCCCGTACCCGATCCCCGACGCAGTACGGATGGTGGGGCAGGTACCCCACCGGGATGTCCTCGCAGCATGGGGCCACTGCACGGTTGCCGTGGTGCCGTCGATCTGGCCAGAGCCATTCGGGCTGGTAGCCCTGGAAGCGATGGCCGCGGGCCGGCCCCTAGTGGTAGCCAGGGCCGGCAACCTGCCAGACCTGGTGACCGACGGCGAGAACGGCCTGGTGGTTGAGCCAGGGGACGCGGACCAACTGGCAGCGGCCCTAACCCGGCTGCTGAGGGACCCCGGAATGCGCGCCGCCATGGGGGCGAGTGGTAGGTTGCGGGCGGCGCAGTTTACAGCGAAGTCGGTGGTCCCGCGGCTGGAGAGCGTGTACCTTCAGGCCCGGGAGCGCCGTCTGGCCTTGCGGCCAGGTCCCGGCTGAGCGCGGCGGAGGTCAGCCAGGGATCGCGGCTTCAGGCGGCCGGCTGGCCGCAGAGCTCCACTCTCGGCTCAACTCCGTTCCGGATCGGGCCAGGAGCGCGGGTCCAGGCAGACGCGCAGCTCAGCCGCCAACAGGTCCGCCCAGCGGGTGACGGACGACGCGTGGTCGCCGGGAACGTAGTGGGCCTCCAAGTCGGAGAGAAACTGCTGCCACCACCTGGTCGTTCCCGGTGCCGTTGTCGGAACCTCTGCCGCGTCCCTGGACCAAAAGATGACTACGCGGCCGGCGTAGGGACGAGGCCGGTAGGAGGACGTGGCCCACGCGTATCGACCGAACTCCTCCTCATGTCGCTCGGCCCGGGACCAGCGGGACAGGTCACTCTCGTCACCGGTCAGCCGCCAGTTGGGACGGGGCGATCTCGAGCGGAGAGCATCCTCCGCGGCGCGAGACTGCACAGCCTGACGTAGGCGGACGGTGTCGGGGTCCTCTCCGTCCAGTGGCGCCGCTCCCCCAGCCCGGCCCAGGGTGTCACCTCGCATCCTCTTGAGCCGGTGGAAGCCTTCCTGAAGCCTCAGGAAGGCTTCCACCCGTCGCTCTTCGCTGGCGCCGACCAACCGTCCGGCGGAAGCGACCACGGCCTGGGCCAGCCGTACGCGCCGTTTGGGCCGCCCGGGGTCGATCATGACGACCACGGGCACATCGTCCCCAGACTCGCGGAGCTGCTGGGCGATCTCAAGGGCTACGTAGCCAGCGGGCCGATACCCGGCCAGGCAATACGGCCCGCGGGGCCGAACACTTCGGATTATGGGTATGTAGAACCGGGCCATCTCCGCGACCGAGGCGGGTACCGGAAGGTTGTCGATCCCGTGGGGCTGGAGGCCGTACACCGGCTGCTCGGGCGAGATCTTCCGCCCCAGGTCGATGCAGTAGAAACCACCGCCTTGGTGGTCGCCGTGGAGAAAGAAGAGGGGTGGCCGGCTGCCTTCCGCGCGGATCACGGTTACCGGGTTCGCGCTGGTGCCGGCTCCCGCCTGGACCAGGGCACGAGTGAGGGCCTCGATCGTGCGATGCTCGTAAAGCAGCGTTACCGGGACCTCGCCGCCAATGGCCAGTCCGACCTGGCGCACCATGCGAACCGCCAGCAGCGAGTGTCCGCCGAGGTCAAAGAAGTCGTCCTGGATCCCGATCGGCTGCACGCCCAGCAGCTCCTCCCAAATAGCGACGACCTGGTGCTGCAACTGGTCCTGAGGCGGAACATACTTCGGAGCGTCGCTACTGCGCTCGTCGCCGTGATGCACCAGGGCATCTCTGTCCACCTTGCCGTTACCGGTGCGCGGGAGCTTGTCAAGCAGCACGATCCTCTCTGGCACCATGAAACTCGGCAGCCGGGCGCGCAGGTAGGTGCGGATCTCCGCTCCGACCGGGAGCGGACCGGAGCTGTGGGCCACGACATAGGCGACGATCGACTCCACGCCATCGGAGCCGGGGTGAGTCACTACCGCCGCCTCCTGAACGCCGGGGTGGGTCAGGATGGCTGCCTCCAACTCTCCCGGTTCGATCCGGTACCCTCGGACCTTGAGTTGCCGGTCCGCCCTACCCACGTACTCCAACTCGCCATCCTGATTCAGTCGCACCAGGTCCCCACTCCTGTAGAGGACAGGGGGCAACTCTTCGAAGGGGTTGGGAATGAATCGCTCTCCGGTCAGGTCGGGTCGGTTGCGATAGCCCCGAGACACCCCGCCACCGCCCACATACAGCTCGCCGACCTCGCCGGGCGGGCTCAAGGCCGGGTCTGATCCCTGCTTGACCACGTACGTCTTCAGGTCTGGGATCGGGACCCCGATTACGCTCTCCGGCCTCGCCACGTCGCCGGCGCCCACCCGTCGGTAGGTGACATGGACGGTGGTTTCGGTGATCCCGTACATGTTGACCACCTGGGGCGAGGAGTCGGTATGGCGTCGGAACCAGGGCTCCAGGGTGGCGAACCGCAGGGCTTCCCCGCCCAGCACGACAAGGCGCAGGGTGCGGGCTTCGGGCGAGTCCTCGCGCGCCTCTACCCGGATGAGTTCGGCAAAGGCGGAGGGGGTCTGGTTCAGCACCGTGACGCGCTCGCTCTGGAGCAGCGCCAGAAAGTCGCCGGTGGATCGCGCCACGGGGCGGGGAACCACCACCAACCGGCCACCATGAAGTAGCGCCCCCCACAGTTCCCAGACCGAGAAGTCAAACGCCAGGGAGTGGAAGAGGGTCCAGACGTCGTCCTCTGAGAACCGAAACCAGTCCCGGGTGGCGCTGAACAGCCGCCACACGTTCCGGTGCTCCACCTCGACCCCCTTGGGAGTTCCCGTGGACCCCGAGGTGTAGATGACATAGAGGAGGTCTCCCGGGTGACTGTCAGGCACACGGTAGTCGGCGGCCTCGCCCAGAGCCGAGAAGTCACTCTCCTGTTCCAAGCGCACGCAATCGACCTCGGGAGCCAGGGCCTCGTCAGGATCGTCGGTCACCAGAAGACGGGCCCCCGAATCCCGAACCATGAAACGCGCCCTCTCCAAGGGGTACTCCGCATCGATGGGGACATAAGCCCCTCCGGCCAGAGTCACCCCCAGCACGGCGCAGACGGCGGCCGCTGATGGGGCCATCTTCACCGCCACCAGCTGGCCCCGGCGCACCCCCCGCCTCTGAAGGTGGGTCGCAAGGCGCAGAGCTCTGTCCTCCACCTCAGCGTAGGTCATTGTCCGCGGGCCGAAGGTCAAGGCAGGACGCTCGGAATGTGCCCGGGCTTGGAGGCTAAACCACTCGTGCAAGCAGCTCTCAGTCGGAGGGGTCGAGGCCAGGCCTGCGCGATCGGTCATGCCGAGAGCGGGAGAAACCCCAGATGCCGGCCCTTCAGGGCGCCCGCGGGATGACCAGCAGACGGCAGTCCGGGCCTCCGACACGAGCCTCGAAGCGGCACCAAGGACCGGAAGGCGGCCAGACCCCGCTGGGGACTCACCTGCACATTCCCGGCGTGGCGGCTCGGGGCTGCGGGCGAACCCTCGCGAGGGAGGCCCATCCCTGCTCCGAAGCAATGGCCACGCAAGTCGTCGTCCCATCGGGACCGCCTGTGGAGGCGAGCAGCTACGTTCGGGGACATCCCTTCGAAGATACCATGTGCTCCAAGGCGCCCCATTCGAAGCAACGCAGGCTGAGGAGCGACTGGCCGGGGCGGGAACCCGGCCCCACCCCACTCGGGAACGATGGTTGGCCCGCGGCCCGCGCCGCCAGGGCCGGGGTAAGTCCATCCTGGCGCCAGCCCTTCGACACCAGCTCTCGTCTCAGCCCCCCGGGGTGGGTGGGCAAGCTTCAAGGCTCGTCGTCGAGGCGAGAGCAGCGGTGGGCAGGGCTTGCAGCCGACTATCGAGGCGGCCGGGCTCCCAGCAGGGCCAAAGTCGTGGGGATCTTCCCCCAACTCCGACTCCCGGCTGTGGCTGGCTGCCGCAGTTCTCCAACAGCAGCGCGACGAGTGGCAGAGTGGCAACCGCCAATTCTCCCAGGCCTCGCCGGCACCGCTCCCAGGCGACGGTCAGCAACTCCTCACCACCCCCCTCACCCCAGGACTGGCTGCCCGATGACCTGCCCCTAGTCGCCGTCCCCAATGTGCCCGAGCCAAAGGAGCCTGACCCGCGGCGCCGGATCACCTCTCCAGCTACCATGGGTCCATGGTGGCTGGGGAGCGGTTTCGCACTGCCCCTGGGTCGGCGACGCGCGCGCGCCTAGTCCACGGCTCCAGGTACTTCGCGCCAGACCGGCAGGCGCTCGTGGCGTGGTGTCGACCAGGTCGGCGGCGGCGTCCCTACTTTGCTGGGGCGGCTTCGCTCCCCACCGAGTAGCGTGGATACGGCAGAGTTCGCAACGGTGGCACTCGACCTCTCACGTCTGCACGGGGACGACCTGTACCAGACCCTGGAACACGGCGAAGTCCTGCCTGAGGTGCCCGATGCGACCCGGGTCCAGGACCTCGTCCGCCAGCAGGCGGCACGCAGTCCGTCGGCCCTCGCGGTGATCGCCCCCGACCGCAACCTCTCGTACGCCGATCTTGAATTCGAATCGTCCCGGCTCGCAGGTTACCTTCAGTCGCAGGGTGTAGCCCCCGATTCCCTGGTGGGGGTGTGCATGGAGCGCTCCAGCTCCATGGTGGTCACGCTCTACGCCGTTCTGAAGGCCGGAGGCGCCTATCTTCCGCTGGAGCCCGAGCATCCCACCACCCGGCTTGCACAGATCCTGGAAGAGGCCACGCCCGGCGCCATCATCACCCAAGAGCGCCTGCTCGACCGGCTGCCCCAGACGGTGGCGCCAATTCTGCGCACGGATGCCGATGCCCGCTTGTGGGCGAACGCCCAGCCCCCGGGTGCCGATCCTGCGGGGGCTGGGAACCTCGCGTACGTCCTCTACACTTCGGGCTCGACCGGGCGCCCAAAGGGCGTGATGATCGAGCATCGATCCATCGTCAACCATCTCCGGTGGCGGGCGAGGTGGACCGGGATGAGTGCCAAAGACCGAGTCATCCAGAAGGCCCCATTGGGATTCGACGTGTCAGCGTGGGAACTCTTCTGCCCTCTCACGTGCGGCGCCGCCACGGTGCTGCTGGAACCCGGTCGCCAGGGGGACCCGGCGGCCATTGGGGCAGCGATCCGTGCGGCGGGCGCGACCATGGTCAGCTTCGCCCCGTCGCTGCTCAAGGTCTTCCTCGAGGGAGGGGAGGCGGAGCGCTGCGACTCGCTGAGGTTGGTGATGGTGGGAGGCGAGACCCTCGGAGGGGCGCTGGCCGCAGAGGCGCAGGAACGGTTCGGCCACCGGGTACAGATCGCCAACCTGTATGGGCCCACGGAGACGACCGTCATATCCACCTTCTGGGGCTACCGCCCGGGCGACGATCCCGTGCCGATCGGCAGGCCGATTGCCAATACTCAGATCCTGGTCCTCGACCCCAAGATGGAACGGGCGGAGGTAGGCGAAGAAGGCGAGATCTTCATCGGCGGGCTGGGGGTCGCGAGAGGGTACCTTAGCCGGCCCGATCTCACCAAACAGCAATTCGTCGATCATCCCTTCCGGCCCGGAGAGCGACTGTATCGAACCGGTGACCGGGGAACGTGGCGGGCGGACGGCGCCCTGCTCTTTGGGGGGCGGACCGACGGACAGGTGAAGATCCGCGGAAACCGGATCGAGCTCGCCGAGATCGAGCTGGCCTTGATGCGACGGGCCGGACTCGCCCAAGCGCGGGTGCTGGTGCGGCCGGATGCGATGGGCGACCCGTCTCTCGTGGCCTATGTGGTCGGAGCGGGGAGTCAGCCGCCGCCAAGCAGAGCGCAATTGAGGCGGACTCTTCAGGAGGTGCTGCC
>JAKABA010000430.1 GCA_021802115.1 bacterium
CGATCGCCAGAAACAAAGCGATCCCGACCATCAGCAGATCCCGGGGGAAGTACTCCGCCAGCAGCGCCGAGACCGGGGAGTTCAGCTTGTAGGAGAAGCCGAGGTTGCCGTGGAGCGCCTGCCAGAGCCAGATCCCGTACTGGACCGGGAGCGGCTTGTTGAGCCCCTCCTGGGCGGCCAGCTGGGCGACCGCGTGCGGGCTGGCCTTCGGCCCCAGCTGGGCGCGGACCAACCCTCCCGGGAGCACGTGGAGCAGGGTGAAGACCAAGAGGCTGACCAACAGCATCACCAGGATGGATTGCAGCAGCCGCTGCACGATGTAGCGGGTCACGGCCCTCCTCTTCCGCAGCGCCGCCCGGGACAGCCGCTGGGCTTGGTCACACCGTTCCCCGGTCGTAGACCGCCTGGCCGCCGACCAGGGTCAGCTGCACGGCCGCCTGGGGGAGGTGGCGCGGCTCGAGCTCGAAGGGGTTGGTCGCCAGCACCACCAGGTCGGCCATCTTTCCCGGGCTGAGGGTCCCGGCCTCGGCATCCAGGTGGTTGACGAAGGCCGAGCCGGCGGTGAAGGCCGCAAGCGCATCCTCCATCGGCAGGGCCTGCTCCGCCAGAAAGGGCTCTGGAGGGGCGCCACCTTGCACCTCCGCCACCCTGGTTGCTGCGACTGCGATCTCGGCCAGCGGGTCGGCGGTCGAGACCGGCCAGTCGGACCCACCTGCGAGGACGGCCCCCTGGTCCTTGAGGCTCCTGAAGGGGTACTGCTGGCGGGCCCGCTCTGATCCCAGAAAGGGGATGGTCAGCTCGTCCATCTGCGGCTCATGGCAGGCCCAGAAAGGTTGCATGTTGGCGACCACCTGGAGCTCGTGGAATCGGGGCAGGTCGCTGGGATGGATCAGCTGGATGTGGGCGATGTGATGGCGGGGGTCCGGGGCTGGCACGGGCCCGCTGCCGCGCGCCGCCTCCACCGCGTCGAGGGCGACCCTGACCGCACGGTCCCCGATCGCGTGGAAGTGGAGCTGAAACCCCAGGCGGTGCAGGCGGGTGCTCGCGGCCCGCGCCAGCTCCGGCTCCAGGAACAGGTGGCCACTTCCCAGTTGCCGCCCGGCACGATCGCCGCCCTGGTTCCGGTAGGGCTCCAGCAGCGCGGCCGTGAACGTCTCCATCACCCCATCCAGCATGATCTTGACGCTGCCGGCGTCCAGTCCGGCCGCCCGGAGCTCCGCCCGGCGTGCCGCCAGCTCCTCCACCTGCTCGAGGCCGCGATCCCGCTCCCACCAGAGAGCCAGGCGGACCCTGGCGGTCAGCCTCCCGTCCGCCTTGAGCCGGGCGTAGGCTCGTTCGGCCTCCCGGTCCACCATGGCGTCCTGCCAGCCGGAGATGCCCAGGCTGTGGAGGTGGCGCTGCGCCTGGAGCAGGGCGGCCACCGTCTCATCCTCCGAAGGGCTTGGCAACAACCGGCTCACCAGCGCCATGGCCGCCTCGTGAAGGGTCCCCGAGGGCTCGCCGGAGGAGTCACGCTCGATGCGCCCATGCTCCGGATCCGGCGTGGTCCGGTCGATGCCCGCCTGCCGGAGGGCAGCGGAGTTCACCCAGGCGCTGTGGCCGTCGCGGTTGGTCAGAAACGCCGGCCGGTCTGCGGTCACCGAGTCCAGCAGCAGGCGGTCCGGGGTGCCGCCGGGGAAGCTCTCCATCGACCAGCCCTTGCCGCTGATCCAGCCCCCCTCCGGATGGGAGCTCACGTACTCGGCGACGCGTTCCAGGCAAGCGGCCGCGGTCAGCCTGCCCTCCAGATCGCAGCTGCGCTGCTGGAGCCCTCCGTGCAGGGGGTGGCAGTGGGCGTCCTGGAACGCGGGGAAGGCCGCCTTGCCATGCAGGTCCAGGGCCTCGTGGTCCGGGCCCAGCTGGGCCCGCGCCTGGGCCAGCGGCCCGGCGGCGGCGACCCTCCCGTCGCGCACCGCCAGGGCCTCGACCCAGGGGGTTTCAGGACAACCGGTCCAGATCGGGCCACCCGCGATGAGAAGACCCCGGCTGTGACCCAACGAGCTTCCCCTACTTGACGAAGTACCAGCTGGAGGGATGGTAGTTGGCGTACGGATTGAGCGGATACCAGCCCCGCAGATTGTTCTTGGCCACCACGATCTCGTAGTCGGCCACCGGCCACCAGAGGGACGCCTCGTCCTTGGAGAGATAGTTCTCCACCGCGTACAGGGGCCCCAGACCGGGCTGGGTGTGGGCGGCGTTGATCAGCCGCTGGGCGGTCGCTGAGTTGTAGCCTCCGGCCCAGTAGTTCCCCTGGCCGAACTGGTTGCCCCCGACCGGCAGGATCTCGTACTGGCCGAAGTCCCACATGAAGCCGCTGTAGGCCAGCAGACCCCAGTTGCAGGGGGGTGAGTTGGGGCAGGTCCCCCCGATCGAGAACATGGTGTTCTCCGTCTGTCCATCCAGGTTGATCCCGATGCCCGCTGACTTGGCCGCGGTCGCAAACGCCTCCACCTGGGCGAGGAAGCTGGGGGTGCCGGTCGAGTACATGAAG
>JAKABA010000093.1 GCA_021802115.1 bacterium
GCTGGGCGGTGCGGGGGTGAATGTGCTGCTGCCGTGCCCAGTCACTGATCTTCACCCTCTCACAATACCACTACCCACACTTATTTGTACTGCTCTGTCAACCTCGCCGTCAACTGTTCACGAACCCCATTCGTCGGGCGCGCTCGTGAGCTGGCTTGGTGCAAGGACCTGTTCCACGACGTCTCCGACCGCCGCCGGGCACGGCTGCTCTCGATCACCGGGCAGGCTGGGGTCGGCAAGTCCCGCCTCACCTGGGAGCTGGAGAAGTACCTGGACGGGCTCCAGTCCGACACCTTCTGGCACCGCGGACGGTGCCTGGCATACGGCGACGGCGTGGCCTTCTGGCCCCTTGCTGAGATGATGCGCACCCGCCTTGGGCTGCAGGATGAGGAGAGCCTCTCCGGCGAGGGGCTGGAGGCCAGGATCGACCGGGGGCTGGCGGCTCTCGAGCTGCCCGCCAGTGAACTCCCCGAGCTGAGGGAGGCGCTGGCCGCGCTTCTGGGGGTGAAGGGAGCCGGGGTGGAGCGAGCCCAGCTCTTCGCCAGCTGGCGCCGGATCTTCGAGCTTCTCGGGGAGCGCGGCACGGTGGTCATGGTCATCGACGACTGACAATGGGCGGACAGCGGGCTCCTCGACTTCGTGGAGTCGCTCCTAGACTGGTCGGCCAACACTCCGCTGCTGATAATCACCCTGGCCCGCCCCGAGCTGGGCGAACGCCACCCCGGGTGGGGTACGGGACGGCCCACCGCCACCGCGCTGGCGCTCGAGCCCCTGGCCCCAGAAGAGATGTCGGAATTGCTCGAGGGCCTGGTGCCCGGCCTGCCCACCTCCACGATTGCCCGGATCGTGGGGGCGGCCGAGGGCATCCCCCTGTATGCCGTGGAGCTCGTGCGCGCTCTGGCCGAACGTGGCAACCTCGCCCGCCGGGGTGAGCGCTACGCGGTGGTCGGAGAGTTCGAGACGCTCCCCGTGCCCGCCTCGCTCACCGCGCTCCTGGCGGCTCGGCTGGACACCCTGAGCCCCAGGTCGCGAGCGCTGGCGAGCAGGCTCTCGGTGTTCGCGGGGGCGATCCCCCCGGCGGTGGCCCGGGCGGTGGCGGGGATGCCCGAGGCGGAGATTGAGACGAGCCTGGCCGAGCTTCGCCGCGCGGAGGTGCTGGCGGTCCGGACCGACGCCCTGGCCGCCGACCGCGGCCAGTTCGTCTTCACGCAGGGGCTGCTGCGGTCAGCCGCCTACGACCGGCTGGGCCGGGCGGAGCGTCGGGCCGCCCACCTGGAGGCTGCCGGCTATCTGCAGAGCGCGCTTCCGGACTCGGGCCTCGAGGTGGCCGAGGCGGTGGCCATGCACCTAGAGGCCGCGCTCGAGTCCACGGGGGCCGGCGACGAGGCCACCTCGCTACGGTCGTCGGCGGCCGAGGCGTTCGCCCGGGCCGGTGCCCGCGCGCGCGCCGTGGGGGCGCCCGCCTCCTCTCAGCGCTGCTACCAGCGAGCGCGGCGCCTGGCCCCCGAGAGTGCCGACGCGATCACCTGGCAGGTACAGGCGGCAGAAGCCGCTGCCGACGCTGGCGACTATGAGGCGGCCCTTGAGGAGGCGGCGAGCCCGGTTACGGCGATCGACCTCACCTCACCCGAGGGCACCAGTCTGGCCATACTTCGAAGCCGGGCGCTTAGCCGCCAGGGGCGGACCGACGAAGCGGTCGAGGAGCTCCGGCAAGCTCTGGCGGCCCGCGCGGACCTCGATCCGGACGAGCAGTCCGCCCGTCTGCACGGTGAGTTCGCCTCCCTTCTCTTCACGGCCGGCGAGTTGGAGTCCGCCGATGCGGAGGCTGAGCTGGCGCTTGCCGAGGGCCAGGCCTACCAGGTCCCGCACGCGGTGGCCCGGGGGGCGGAGGCGAAAGGGTGGGGCCTGGCGGTACGGGGTCGAGTCGAGGAGGCGCTGCTGCACCTGGAGTGGGGCGCACGGCTGATCACGGCCAACGGCACCCTGCGGGATCAGGCACGGGTGACCATGAACGTGGGAGATCTGGAGGCCCAATACGACCGGCCCGGCGCCGTCGGGCATTTCGAGTCGGCCGCCGCACTCTGCCGACGGGCCGGTGCCCGTGACATCTTCCCGACCGCGGTGGTCAACCTGGCCTGGGTCTGGGGCCTCACCGGAAGATGGCGCGACGCGGAGCAGCTCACCTCCGAGCTGCTGGCCGACCTGTCGCCTGTCCTGGATCGCGCCATCGTGCTCCTCGGCGGGGCGTTCATCCCACTATGGCGGGGAGACGTCGAAGAGGCGGCCCGGCAGCTCTCGGCCGCCATGCCTCTCCCCGCCGGGATCCAGATCCAGATCAAGGCGGAGGTGGACGGGCTCGACTGTGGCATCAAGCTGGCGCAAGGCAAGTCCAGGGAAGCGCTGGCGGTCGCGGAGCCGGTGCTCGAGTCGCACACCAGCGCCCTCGGGATCAGCCACCAGGCTGTCCGCCAGCTCTGGGCGGACGCTGTGGAGGCCGCGCTCCGGTGCGGCGCTCGTGAGCTGGCCAGCCGCTGGCTCGCGGAGATGGAGGCCCGTCCGCCGGGGCTGGTGCCTCCCTACCTGACCAGCCAGCTGGCCCGGCTTCGCGGCCTCAGCGCGGCGGATGGAAGGGAGTTCGGCGAGGCCGATTCCCTGCTCGCCCGAGCGGCCGACGGCTTTGAGAGGCTGGGCTACCCGTACTGGCGGGCGCGGGCCCAACTCGACCGGGCCAGGGTTCTGGCCGCCCTGGGAGATGGCGGCACGGCGTCCATCGCGGCCGCGGCGGCGGCCACGTTCGAGAACCTGGGCGCGTCGAACTGGCAGCGAGAGGCACTGTCGGTGGCCGAAGCTGCAGGCCCGGTGACCGCGGCCGGCCCCCAGGCCGTCGGCTGACTCGCCGGCGGGCACCGTCCCGCGAGAGCCCGGGCCTCACCGCTCGGCCGTGGTGCTGCGGAGCCCGAGTCGAGCGGGGTCCAATTCGAACCTCCGGGTCCGAGGTCATGGGGACGGGGTGCCGTCCGCCATCCGCCTCCGGCTGGTGGCCGGAGAGCAGCCAGAACCGGCCCCAACGGGTCACCGCTCCGCGAATCCCGGGTCGCTTCCTTGACCTGCCGCGAGGGATGGTTGCGCACCAGGCGCTCGAACACGACGCGCCCGACTCGGGGCAGTTCCCGCAGACGCTGGGCCCAAGGGACTCCCGAAGAGTCTCCGTGGGAGATCGCTCCTACGGCATACACAACGACAGCGCGGCGCGCCGCTCGGAAGTTCGCCGCCCTCAGTGGCGGCCGCCGTCCGAGCTCGCTCAACCGAAGTCGCTGAATCCTGTTCGTATACTGCCGGGGTGTCTCTGGACCCCTCGCCCGCGCCCCGCTCAGGGGGTGGGAGTAGCTCCGGGGGGGCCACGCCGGGCAGTCGGCGGTCGCTCCTGCGAGACCTGGTCGAGGTGGTGGCGCTGGCGGCGATCATCTACCTGGTCATCGCATTCGCGATCCGGCCGGTGCACGTCGAGGGGACCAGCATGTACCCGGGCCTGCACAACAACGACCTGCTCCTCACCGAGCGGCTCTCGCTCTACTTCAGCGGCCCGTCCCGCGGTCAGATCGTGATCATCAACCCCCCGATCGCGTCTCCCAACGACTTCATCAAGCGGGTCATCGGCCTGCCCGGGGAATGGGTGCGGATCGCACCGGGGCCGAACGGCGTCGGTCACGTCTACATCTCCAACCACCGGCCCACCTCGGCGACCGGGGGCAGGGAGCTGATCGAGCCATACGTCAACGGCCCCTGGACCCAGGAGGTGCTCTGCTGCACCGTGGCCGGCACCGCCTCCCCGGCGCTCCCGCCCGACGGCCGCTGGGCCCACATCCCCAAGAACGACTATTTCGTTCTGGGGGACAACCGCAATGTCTCGGAGGACTCCAGAACCTTCGGCTGGGAGCCCCGCAGCGGGGTCCAGGGGATCGCCATCTTCCGCTTCTGGCCGCTCACCCGCATCGGGGTGATCCCCAGCCAGATGCCGACCCTGGCCGCGATCGGGGGGATCGGCCTCGCCTTCCCTCTGCGCCGCCGCCGACTCAGGCGGGGTGGATCCAGTCGGAGCCCGCGCGCTCCCAGCTGACCAGCTCCTCCTCGGCGAAGAACAGGCCCAGCTCCTCCTTCGCCCTGGCCGGGCTATCGGAGCCGTGGATGATGTTCTGCCCGATGTCGATCCCGAAGTCACCGCGGATGGTCCCCGAGGGAGCGTTGGCGGGATTGGTCGGGCCCATCATCGCGCGCACCAGTCCGACCGCGTTGGGGCCCTCCCAGGCCATCGCCACCACCGGAGAGGAGGTGATGAACTGGATCACCGCCTCGAAGAAGGGACGCTCCCGGTGCTCCGCATAGTGGCGCTCGGCCAGGTGACGGTCGACCGCCAGCATCTTCAGCCCCACCAGGTGCAGGCCCCGGCGCTCGAAGCGGGCCAGAATCTCCCCGACCAGCGCCCGCTGCACCCCGTCCGGCTTGATCAGTACCAGGGTCCTCTCCACGTCAACCTCCTTCACTATTCGCGCTTTCTCTCCGGCTCACGCGGTGAGCGCCCGTTCCACGGCGTCGGCCAGCCCGTCCTGCCCCGCCCCGGGGCCGACCGCCGCCAGCCGCCAGCCTCTCTGCTCAAGGAGTGATCCCGCCACCGCCTGCACCTCCGCGGCGGTGACCGCCCCAAGGCGCGCGATGACCGCGTCGGGATCCATGATCTCGCCCGTCAGCAGCAGCTGCTGCCCCAGGAACTCGCTCAGGGCGCCGGCGTTCTCGGTCTGCAGCAGCAGCCGGCCCGCCAGCTGCGCCTTGGTCTTCTCCAGGTCCCGGGCCGGCAGGGGCTCTTCCGCCAGCCGCCGGACCTCCTGCATCGCCGCCGCCACCGCGGTCGCCGCCTGCTCCGGCTGGGTCGCCACATAGATACCCAGCGCCCCGGTGTCGCGGTGCCGGGAGGTGAAGGAGTGGACGTCGTAGGCGAGGCCGCGGCGCTCCCTGAGCTCGGTGAAGAGGCGGCTGCTCATACCGTCCCCCAGAGCGGTGTCGAGGATGTCGAGCGCCCAGCGGTCGGGGGCCAGGTAGGAGGAGCAACGGCATCCCAGCAGAAGGTGGGTCTGCTCCCCCCGGCGTCGGCGCAGCCTGACCGCCAGCTCCGGGGCGGCCCCTCCCGGGGGCTCCAGTGCGGGAGCGGGCACCTCCAGAGCGGTGGCGAGCAGCGCCTTGAGGCGGGCCTCCACCAGCTGCCGCGCCCGCTCGGGCTCGACGGCGCCCGCGACCACCACCACCAGCCTCTGGCCGCTGTAGTTCTCGCGCCGGTAGGCGCTGAGCTCGGGAGCGCCGATGTGCGCCAGCGACGCCCTGGTGCCGCTGGGGTCGCGCGCCAGCGGATGGTCACCCCAGATGAGCCGGTCGAACGCCATCTGGACCAGCTCCGCCGGCTGGTCCAGATACATCCCCAGCTCCTCCAGCACCACCTTGCGTTCCTTCTCCACCTCCTCCTCGGCGATCAGGGGGGCGAAGACCAGGTCGCTGAGCAGGTCCACCGCCAGCTCCAGGGAGGCGGCGGGCACCCTCGCCCAGAAGACGGTCATCTCCTTGTCGGTGCTGGCGTTGAGCACCCCACCCACCCCCTCGACCGACTCCGAGACGGTGCGGCTGTCCGGGTACCGCTGGGTCCCCTTGAACACGATGTGCTCCAGAAAGTGGGAGATCCCGGCCAGCCGCCGGGGCTCGCTCCGAGAGCCGACCCCCATCAGGAAGGAGACCGAGACCGAGGAGCGCCCGGGCAGAGGGGCGAGCACCAGCCGGACCCCACCCACCAGCTCCTCCACCGTCCAGCTGCCGGTCATGCCGCCAGCGCCTGCTGGATCGTGCGCTGCTGGAGCCTGGCCAGGGTCAGGGCGTAGCCCACGTCCAGGGTGGCGGCGTTGCCCTCGATCTGGATCCCCGCCACCACGTTGTCCTGGCGCCAGGCCACCACGAACGCCTCATAGCTGGTGCCGTCGAACTGCTTCTGCAGGGTGAATCCCACCGCCCCATCTCCCAGCCGCCCGGTCGAGATCTGCACCCCTCCCGAGTCCCGCGCCTGGTGGGCGACCACCTCCAGCCCGGTCCTCGCGCCCGCCGCCGACCGGTAGGTGACCGCGGAGCTCTCGATCACGACCGGGCCGACCGCCTGCTGCGGGCTGGCGCTGCGAACGAAGTCGGCCTCATAGCCGCTGATCCGGCCCGCCGCCTCCAGCTCCCGCAGCACCGCTCGATTGCCGGCGGCCGCGCGGCGGTCGTTGTAGACCCCCGCCGACGGCGACCCCTGCTCGACGACGAACCCCGGATAGGGGATCTCCCCGACGGTGAGAACCAGGTCCCGGGGAGAGCTGTGGATGAGCGGGCCCCCGGCGCCGCAGGCGGCCAGCAGCGGACCCGCGCCCACGGCCAGGACCCCCAGGCAAAGGATCAGGCTGAACGGATTCGGCCTCAGTTCCAGGCCGCCCCACCCGAGTCCGGGGGCGAGTCGGGCCGGGCCGGCCTGATCACGACCCGGCGGCCCTCGTCCACTCCGGTGCTCTCGGAGGTGACGCCGGCCTCAGCGGCCAGCGCCATGTGCACCGCCCGGCGCTCGTAGGGCGGCATCGGATCAAGCATGATCGTGCGCCCGCTGCGCCGCACATCCGCCGCCAGCCGCAGCGCCATCTGGCTCACGGTGCGCTCCCGGCGCTCCCGGTAGTGGGCGACGTCGACGATCACCCGCGGGGTCCCGGGGGATGGCGCCGTCGGGCGCAGCATCAGGTTGACCACGGTCTGCAGCGCCCGCAGCGACTCCCCCCGCCACCCGATCAGCACCCCCAGGTCCGGTCCGTCCACCAGCAGCGCCAGCGGGCCGTCGTCCCTGGCCGGGGAGCCGTCGGGCTGCAGGGGCCGGGTGACCGACACCTGCGCCTCCACCTCCATGAGCTCAAGCAGCCGCTCCAGGTGGTGCTTGGCCCGCACGATGTCGGTCGGCAGGGGTCGGACCCGGACCACGGCCAAGGCTCCCGAGATCCGCTCCCCGGGCACCGCCATGCGCCCGGGGGAGACCACCTCCACCAGCGCCTGCTCCTCGGACACCCCGGCTTGTACCAGCGCCAGGGTCCGGGCCTCCTCGAGGGTGGGGGCCTGGGCTTCGAAGAAGCCGGTCTCGGTTCCCGGCTGGTCGGCGCTCATCGAAAGCAGCTCATTTGGTGCGCGTCCGGCGGCGTCCCCGCCCGGGGGGCGCCGCCCCCGGCTTGCTGCGCCCGTTCCCGGCGGATCCGGGAGCGGTCTTGGGGATGAGCTGCGCCTGCTGGCCGGCCCTGCCCCTGGCCTCAGGGGAGCTGCTGCCGCTCGGTGGCAGCTTCTTCGGGCCGGATGGCGGGGCCGACGAGAACCCATCGCCGTACTCAGTCCGGAAGCGTCCCATCGGCGAGTTGGGGGGATACCACCCGGAGCCGGGCACCCAGGAGGGCATCCGCAGCCCGCCCCAGCCCATCATGGTGTAGACCTGGATCACCATGATGGCGCTCTGGGTGATCCAGTAGAGCCCCACGCCCTGATAGAAGTTCAGGGCGAAGAAGGCGATCATCACCGGCATCAGATAGGTGGTCTGGGACATCACCCGGTACATCTGCCGCTCTGATTCGCTCATGTCCGGGCGGGCGGGCTGCATCATCATCTTCGACTGCATGAAGGTGAGCACCCCGGCCAGGATGGGGATGATCAGGAGGGCGGGGTCCCCGATGATCCCCCCCTTGACCTTGAAGGCGACGTCGCTCAGCTGAGGCACCCACAGGAACCCACCCTTGACGCTGTGGGACTGCGAGAGCTTCTCGATGGCGCCGTAGAGGGCGTAGATGAACGGCATCTGGATCAGCAGCGGCAGGCAGCCGGAGAGCTGCCCCAGGGGGTTGATGTTGTGGCGCTTGTAGAGCGCCATCGTCTCCTCGTTCAGCCGCGCCCGGTCCTTCTTGTACTTGCGCTGGATCTCCTTCAGCTCCGGCCCGATGCGGCGCTGCTCGGCCTGGATGCGCCACTGGGTGGCGATCTGCCAGCGGAAGAGGGGGAACAGGATCCCCCGGATGATCACGGTGATGGCGATGATGGCGACCCCGAAGGCCCCGATCGCAGCCGTGGGCCCGAAGGCCTGAAACACCTTGTCCAGGAAGTTGAGCGCGATCCCGACCGGGGTCAGGAGGATGTAGAAGAAGATGGCCTCGAACGGGTTGGATGGCGGTGGCGCCATCGGGTTCACGAAGCCCAGCAGCTCAATGCCCATGGATCAGCTCCTCGGGCAGAGGGACCGGGTCGTAGCCGCCCTCGTGAAATGGGTTGCAGCGCAGGATCCGGCGGATCCCCATCCACCACCCCCGGCCGAAGCCGTAGAGCTGGATCGCCTCATACGTGTAGTGGGAGCAGCTGGGCTCGTAGCGGCAGCCGCCGACCAGTCCCAGCACCGGGCTGAGCGCGACCTGGTAGAAGGCGATGAACCACAACGAGAGCTTCTTCACGAAGCACTCACCCCCAGTCGCTCCAGGTGGTGGTGCAACGACCCGGCCAAGGCCGAGTACGGACTCGCCACCGCCTCCCGGGTCGGAATCAGGACCAGGTCATAGGGAAAAAGCCCCGCCAGCTCGCCGCGGGCGGCCTCCCGCAGCCGCCGCCGCACCCGGTTGCGGTCCACCGCATTCCCCAGGTGGCGGCCTGCCGAGATCCCAAAGCGGGGGTGTTCGAGCCCGTTGGGGCGCGCCTGCACGCGGAGCAGCCGGTCCGCCACCGCTCTCCGCTCCGCCCGCACCCGCTGGAAGTCCGCGGAGCGGCGGAGCCGAAAGCCGCTGTTCACCGCACTGGCGCGGGCGTCAGCCGCCAGCGGCCCTTGAGGCGCCGGCGCTTGAGCACACGCACACCTCCCGGGGTCGACATCCGGGCCCGGAACCCGTGCACCTTCCTCCGATAGCGCTTCTTGGGCTGAAAGGTTCTCTTGATGACTGGTCTCCTCTGCCGGCTGGTCCCCACCAGGGGCAGCGCAGGGCGCAGTTGCAATAGGTTGCGACCGCCTGAGGATAGCAGAGATCCGCGCCCGCCCTTGCCGGCGATGAGCGCCCTCGCGGGGAACTCGGGCGAGCCGGCCGCGTCGGGGTCCGCCCCGCCCGCCCGCCGATCTCCGAACCAGGGCACCCTGTCCCCGCCGGTCCCAGGCGGAGGATTGCGCCCGAGGGCCGGCGGTGCTACCATCCCGAAGCGACCGCGGGGGTGGGCCAGGCCCGGTCCGAGCTTACATTTTCACAGGGTGTATCTCCCCCTCAGGTGAGTTTTCCACTCCTGTGCACAAGGTGTGAATTGCCTTCGTTTGACCTGCCCTCGTTCCTCCCTTTGCGGCCCCTGCAGCCGGAGCGCTGTTGAGCATCTCGCCGGACCAGCTCTGGGTGGCGGCTCAGGAGGAGCTTCGCTTCCAGGTGAGCCGCCCCGGCTACGAGGCGTGGCTCAAGAACGCTCGTCTCTTGACCCTCGAGGAGGAATCCGGGCGGGCCGTGATCGGGGTACCGACCCCGCTGGCCCGGGACTGGGTCAGCGACCGCTACGCCGCGGTGATCCGGGAGACGCTTTCGGCGATTCTGAATCGCGACGTGGACGTCGAGTTCGCGGTCCAGTCGGCGGGCGCTGAGGCGCCCCCTCAGGTGATGGTGAGAGGAGACCTCGGTGAACGCCGCGCCGACCAGGGGGAGGGAACCGCTGAGACCGTCCCGGGGCTCAACCCGCGCTACACCTTCTCGGCCTTCGTGGTGGGCAACACCTCCCGCTTCGCGGAGGCGGCGTGTCGCGCCGTCGCCGACTCCCCCAGCCGGGCCTACAACCCGCTGTTCCTCTACGGCGGGGTGGGTCTCGGCAAGACCCACCTGATGCACGCGGTCGGCCACGCGGTCTGGCAGCGCCACCGCCAGCGGGTGGCCTACGTGACCTCCGAGAGCTTCATGAACCAGATGATCACCTCCATCCAGGAGAACCGGATGGCGGAGTTCCGCACCCGCTACCGGACCGTCGACGTGCTGCTGGTCGACGACATCCAGTTCCTGGCCGGCAAGGACAGAACCCAGGAGGAGTTCTTCCACACCTTCAACGCGCTCCAGGAGGTCAACCGCCAGATCGTGATCACCAGCGATCGCCCGCCCCGGGAGATCCCCACCCTGGAGGACCGGCTGCGCACCCGCTTCGAGGGCGGGCTGATGGCGGACATCCAGCCCCCCGACTTCGAGACCAGGCTCGCGATTTTGCGCAGCAAGCTCACCCCCTCCCAGGCCTGGGTGGCGGACGACGTGCTCTCCTTCATCGCCCACAACATCAAGAAGAACATCCGGGAGCTGGAGGGGGCGCTGACCAGGGTGCTCGCCCACGCCTCCATCAATGGGGGCGGGAGCCCCTCCCTGGACGAGGTCTCAGAGATCCTGAAGGACATCATCCCGACCGCCGACACCCGCCCGATCTCGGTCGAGGCGGTGCAGGCGTTGGTTGCCGATTACTACGGGATATCGGTGAAGGAGATGACCAGCAAGAGGCGGGATAAGCACATCGTCTTTCCCCGCCAGATCGCCATGTACCTGATCCGCGAGGAGATCGCCATGAGCCTGCCCGCAATCGGGCTGGCCTTCGGGGGGCGGGACCACACCACCGTGCTCCACTCCTACGAGAAGATCTCCAACGACGCCAAGGAGGATCCCAAGGTGGCCGAGGACATCGCCCGGCTCCGCGACCAGCTGCGGTCGAGCTGATGTCACCCACAGCTTGTCCAGATCCCCTGGGGACAAGGCAGCTGCACCTGGGGGTTGCGGCTGCCAGCACGGCCCTGGTGGATAACCGCTTCGAACCAGTGCCCCCAATCCACAGGATGTCCACCGCCAGTTCGAGATCGTCCAAGGGCGATTTCCCCAGGCTGAACTCCCCTACTATGACTGCGTTTCCCAAAATCTCGTCCCCGTCCGCTGTGGCCCTGTGGAGTGGGTCCGGCCCGGGCGCATCGTCGACAAGGAGGCACCCGATTTGAAATGCACGGTCTCGCCCCAACAGTTGAGCTCAGGCCTGGCGGCGGTGAGCCGGGCGGTGTCGACCAGGAACACCCTGCCCATCCTCAGCAACGTGCTGGTGGAGGCCAGAGAGGGGGCGCTTGAGCTGACCGCGACCAACCTGGACCTGACCATCCACCACACCCTCACCGCCGAGGTGGTGGCCTCCGGCCAGGTGACGGTGCCGGCTCGGATCCTGTCCGAGTTCATCTCCGCCCTTCCTGAGCAGCCCCTCGACTGGGAGCTGGATCCGGTGCACCAGACGGTGAGGCTGCAGAGTGGTCGCTTCGACGCCCACATCCGAGGGATCGACGCCGCGGAATTCCCGCCCCTGCCCGAGGTGGCGGATGGGGAGTCCTTCGAACTGGATCCCCAGGAGCTGCTGGCGGCGATCGAGCAGACCGTGATCGCAGCCAGCGGTGACGAGGGCAGGCCGGTCTACACCGGGGTCCTGTTCGAGGTTAAAGGACGCGACGTGAACCTGGTCGCGACCGATGGGCACCGGCTGGCGGTGCGCCGGCTGAAGCTGGCGCAGGAGGGGTCTGGGGCCGAGTTCTCGGTGATCATCCCCGCCCGGGCGCTGGCGGAGGTGGCGCGGTTGCTCAAGCCGGTGGCGTCCACCCCGGCGTCGGTGGGGATGAGGGTATCCGGCGCCCGCTCCCAGGTCAGGTTTCAGATCCCCGGATACGAGGTGACCGCCAGGCTCATCGACGGGGGCTACCCCACCTACGAGAAGGTGATCCCCCAGGGGTCGCAGTCGCTGGTCCGGGCCTCCACCGAGGAGTTGCGCCGGACCACCAGGGTGGTGGCGCTGTTCGCACGCGACGCCGCCAACGTCCTCAAGCTGCGCTGCGAGCCCGGTCAGATCGTGCTCTCCGCCAACACCAACGAGGTGGGCGACAACGTGGCCACGATCGACGCGACCCTGGAGGGGGACAGCGTTGGGATCGCCTTCAACGCGCGCTACGTCTCCGACGTCCTGGGGTTGTTGGACAGCCCGGAGGTGGAGTTCGTGCTCAACGGGCCGCTGGCGCCCGGCCTGATCAGGGTCCCCGGGGACGACACCTACCGCTACATCATCATGCCGGTGCGGGTGGCGCTCTAGGCGCCTAAGGGCGCCGGCTGTGCACATCTCCCAGATCAGGCTCCTCAACTTCCGGGTATACCGCGAGGCGACCGTAGACCTCCTGCCCGGGGTGAACCTGATCCTGGGCGCCAACGGCTCGGGCAAGACCAGTCTGTTGGAGGCGGTGGCGACGGTGGCTCTGACCCGCTCTCCCAGGACGGGATCACTGGGGGAGTGCGCGACCTTCGAGGCGACCGACATGGGGGTGTCGGTGACCCTGGAGCCGGGGCGGGCGGCGGATGTGCTGGAGTTGCGCGCCCAGCGTCAGGGACCTTCGGGGAGGTGGACCAGGACGCTCCGCGAGAACGGGAGTCAGGTGCCCGCGGGAACGGTGCTGGGCAAGCTGGGAGTGGTCGTCTTCTGGCCGGAGGATCTGGCATTGGTGAAGTCCGGACCAGATCCCCGGCGCCGATTGCTGGATGTGGCGCTGAGCCAGATCAGCCCGGAGTACTCGGAGGCTGCGATCCGGTGCCGGCGGGTGCTGGAGCAGCGCAACCGGCTGCTGCGGCGGATTCGGGAGGGGGAGGATGCCAGCCTGCTGCAGCCGTGGGACCAGGCTCTCATCGCGCACGGAGCCGTCGTAATGCGACACCGGCGGCGCTTTTTGGAGCGGGCCGAGCCGGTGGTGCAGGAGGCGGTCCGTGCGATTGGGGAGTCCGGCAAGGTGGAGCTCATCTACAGGCCCGGAGGGGACTCCCCGCAGTCCTGGTGCGAGGAGGATTTGCTGCGGTCCAGGCTGCGCGACGTCAGAGCGGAGGAGATCGCACGGGGACAGTCACTGGTGGGGCCCCATCGCGACGATTTTGAGGTGATCATGGGCGGCCGGGCGGCCCGGCAGTTCGCCTCCCAGGGACAGCAGCGGACAATCGTGCTGGCCCTCAAGGAGGCGGAGGTGAGGATCCACACCGAGACTTCGGGAAGGTTGCCGCTGGTGATGCTGGACGACGTGCTGTCTGAGCTCGACGAACGCCACCGTCATGGACTCATCTCCCGACTGGGAACGGACCTCAGAGTCGAGCAGACCCTGCTGACGGCGACCGAGGACCACGGGGTGGGAGCGGAGATGCCGGTCTCCCGAGTGGTCCAGGTCAGCGGGGGGACGATCATTTGGGATGGGGAGCGCTAGCCGCGATGGAGGGCATCGACCAGATCCTGCCCCGGGTGGTGCGCAAGATGGGGGTGAGCCGCCAGGTTCGGCAGGCCCGGGTGGAGGCCGCGTTCAAGCAGGCATGCGGGGAGTACCTGCGGGACCACGTCCGGGTGGTGGCGGTTCAGGGTGCGACCCTGGTGGTGGCCTGCGCCCACCCGGCGATCGCGCATCAGCTGCAGATGGAGTCGGTGCGCATGCTGGAGGCGGTGAACGTGGAGCTGGATGCCCCGCCGCTGAAGCGTCTGCGCTTCGTCAGTGAGGGCTGAGCGGTGGCATCAGGGCCAGGATTTCCGCGGCCGCCCGGTCCGCAGCATCTGGCCGTGACCATTCCCGGGCTCGAGATTGCATCTTAGCCAGAGCGTCAG
>JAKABA010000094.1 GCA_021802115.1 bacterium
CAGGGAGTTGCGCCTGTCGTACGCCAACACCCGGGGCCAGACGGGGCCGGTCGGCGATCGGTCCGGGTTTCCTCTCATGGTCGGTGTGCATGTGGCGCTCTTCCTGATTCCCCCGCTCGAGAGCACGTGCACGGCCCCGACTCGCCGGGGCAGGAGCGTCTGGGCGGCGGTGCTGCTGAGCGCGGCTGCGCTGCGGGTTTGGAGCATTCGCTCCTTGGGGCCCCAGTGGAATGTTCGCGCCCTGGTGCGGGACGACTTCCAACCGGTCACGACCGGCCCCTACCGCTTCATCCGTCACCCCAACTACCTGGCGGTCGCCCTCGAGTTCGCGGCCCTGCCGATGGCGGCCGGCGCGTGGCGGTCCGCTCTGGGGCTGTCCCTGGCCAACGGCTGGGTGTTGGCCCGACGGATCCGGGCGGAGGAGGACCTCCTCCTGGCGAACCCCAGGTATCGCGCGGCATTCGGATCCAAGGCACGCTTCATCCCCGGGCTGCTCTGAGCTCCAACAACTCCACGGCGAGTCCGGGACCAAAGGCGAGAGCAAGCCCAATGCCAGAGCGTTCGGTCAGCTGGGCGAGCACGAACAGGAGCGAGGCGGACGACAGGTTGCCAACCTCACGAAAGCAGCGGCGGGAGGCCTGCAACCCCATCGGCGGCACCCGCAGCGCCCGCTCGACCGCGTCGAAGATGCGGGGCCCCCCCGCATGCACGGCGTAGAAGTCGACTTCTTGATCACAGAACCCGCTCACCACCCCGGCCAGACCAGTCTCCAGCTCCCGGGGCAGCTGACGGCCCAAGACCGGGTGGAACCCGCTGTCGGTGAGTTGGAATCCGAGCAGGTGCTCGCTCTCAGGTATGAGATGTGAGCCGGCCTTGCGGATCTCCAGGCCCGGGCCGTCCGTCATCAGCACCGCGGCCGCCGCCCCGTCTCCGAACACGAGGGAGGCGGTCAGGTTGTCGATGCTGAGATCGCCGGGGTCGAAGGTGACAGAGCACAGCTCGACGCAGACAACCAGCACCACCGCCTGGGGCTGCGCTTCCAGATGGCGGTGAGCGGTGGCGAGCGCCATCGCGCCTCCGGAGCAGCCCAGCTCGGTCAGGGGCAGCCTCAGGACGGAGGGCTTGAAGCCCAGCTCGTTGGCCAACCTCACATCCAGGGCCGGGACCATGTATCCGGTACAGGAGACCGAGATCACCAGATCGACTTCGGCGGGACCCACTCCAGCCTCGTCCAGGGCTCTAGTGACGGCTGCCTTGGCCAGATTGGGCGCCTCGCGGGCGTAGATGGTCATGCGCTCGGCGATGGTGCGTGCTTCGAAGACCTCCTCGATGGGGCGGACCAGATAGCGAGTCACCGGCTCCACGGCGACGCCGGTGAGATGCGGCCAGTGTTTGGCGATGATGGCACGGCCCTCATCCACGGCCAGGCGATGTTCCGGCAGCGCCAGCCCGAGCCCGACGATGGTGCTCATGGTCTAAGCCGCTCCCAGCAGGGCTGCCCAGTCCGCCGGACGCAGCAGCCCCGGCCCTGCCAGCCCCTGGTTCACTGTGAGCAGCCGCTGCAGGGTTTCGGGTCGGCGCCGCAGCCCGTGGACCGCCCGGCGGCTGAGCACCTGCGAACGGCTGAGGTGGAGCGCGACGCTGGCCAAAAGCCTCCTTCGGCGCCACTGCTGGTCGCAACAGCGCTGATATCTCGTCGGCGCCGAGGCCGGGTCCTCTGCCAGCAGCCGCGTCAGCCACTGAGCCTGCTGCAACCCCGCGGTCATGGCATCGCCGGTCAGCGGATCGAGGAAGCCAGCGGCGTCACCCACCAAGAAGACGCGTCCACCGGCGACCGCGCGCGGGCGCACGTTGAACGGCCCCGCACCGGTCAGTCGCCCACTGAGGTGGGCGGTGGCGAGATCTGGCCGGGCGGCACGCAGGCAGCGACGGTAGGTCTCCGCCACGGAGGCCCCTGGATGGCGCAGCTGCCCCCTGGAGCCGAGGACGGCGAACAGCGCCTCCCCGGGCCCTGTGGGGGTGAGGTAGGTCTCCACCGGCCCGAGCAGGCAGACCTCCACGTCGTGGAGGGGGTTCCCGGTGGCGATGTGGCCCACGACTCCGAAACGGGGGCTGCCACGGGGGGCCCGGCTCCATCCCATCAGCCGCGAGACGGTGGACCGGAGCCCGTCCGCCCCGATCACGACTCCAGCGGTCATCGAACCAGCCGAGGTCTGCAACTCGACCCCGTCAGCCAGCACCCGCAGTCCCTCAAGCCGAACCCCGGATTGCACACCTGCCCGTCCTGCCAGGAGCGCGTCCAACCGGAGTCGTCGGGTGCCGAAGCCCGGGCCCTCCTTGAAGTCGCTGCGAGCGAGATCCCCACCGGGCAGCCGGTAGCAGATGCCCTCGATGGTGGGGAAGTCCTCAGCCTTCAGGTCGACCCCGAGCGACCGCAGAACGGCCGCGCCCGCTGGCATCAGCCCCTCCCCGCAGGGTTTGTCCCGGGGATATTGGCTGGCCTCCAAGACCACGGCGCTCGGAAGCAGCAGCCCCAGGGCAGAGCCGATTGGCCCCCCTCCCACAACGGCCACCGGGAGATCCATCTGGACCCAAGCTAACAGACCATGGACACGGTGCTGTGGCCACGCCGGCGACCTTGGGCCAGCCGAGTGCTGTGACACCCCTGGCGCTGTTCCTCCCCAAGGGCTGGGTTCGGCTCTGGCATCACCGAGAAGCGCCCGCGCAAGACCGCCGGTCCCAGGTCCACTCCTCAGGTGACCTGTCATCCCACCATCCGATCCGCCGCCGTCGGAGGAGGGCCAGGGAACGAGAGGGACCGTGGCTTCGGCGGAGCCACAACCGGCATGGTACGGTCAGTCGCGGAGGTCCTGGATCGGCCGCTACACCTCCTTCAAACTAATCAGCGCTGCTCGCAACACATGGTGCGAGCAACCGTTCGCAACCACTCAGCTCCGCCGACGCGGGCCTCTCGGTGCCACCCGCCGCCTGTGGCGCGATGGCAGGGCCCGGTCAGCGTGCCGAGCCGCGACGGTCAGTTGTTCTAGCTGCAGCCGGCGCCAGCTTTCCAGTCGGTCAGCGGCGATGGTCCCCGCGGCGACGGCGGCGGCCACGCAGCAGCCGGGCTCGCTGCTGTGGGAGCAATCATGGAAACGACACCCGGTCGCCAGCAGCTCCAGGTCCGAGAAGGCGATCTCGAGGCCATCAGTCTGTACCCACAGGCCCACCGCGCGCATGCCGGGGGTGTCCAGCAGGATTCCCTGGCCTGGGACCACGACCAACTCCCTGTGGGTGGTCGTGTGCCGGCCCTTGCCGTCGCGCCTCACCGCGTTGGTCGCCATCGCAGCTTCCCCCAGGATCGCGTTCACCAGGCTGGACTTTCCGGCGCCAGAGGGGCCGACCATGGCCAGGGTGCGCCCCGGCCGGAGGCAGCGGTGGCGCAACTCCACGACACCCTCTCCGGTCTTGGTGCTGATCGCCCGCACCGGAACCGACCCTGCCACGGTGGCGGCAACGCGCACAGCCTCGGCCACCTCGGCGGGCGGCCGGCAGTCGGACTTGGAGAGCACGACCACCGGCTCTGCGCCACTGTCCCAGGCGAGGGTGAGATAGCGCTGCAACGAGTGGAGGTTGATCGTGCGGTCCAAGGCCTGCATCAACAGCACGGTGTCCACGTTGGCGGCCACCACCTGCTCCTCGTTCCCAGACCCAGCCCGGCGGCGGCTGAAGGCGGACCGGCGAGGCAGAATGGCCGCCACCCGCGGGATCTCCGACCCCCCGTCCCCAGGCGAAACGACCACCCAGTCCCCGGTCGCCACCCGCAGCCCCTGATACGACACCCGGTGCGCTCCAGGCATGAGGACGGTGCAGAGCCCACGGTCGATGCGCGAAACCCGTCCCACGGCCGGAGCAGCCATTCCCAGTTCGCTCAATTCGCGGTCGCGCGCGGCATCCCATCCCAGATCTGCCAGCTGGGACTGGCCGTCGACAAGATTCGCGGTCAAGGACGATCTCCACTATGGCAGCCGTCCGGCCGCGACCTCAGCTGAACAGCACCTCCGTGGGGGCCCGGACCCCTCGAGTCTTACAAGTCTGGGACCGCGCAATTCGGCGCGGGAATCCGTATCTCAACCAACTCACCTTCCATGACGCACCGCGGCCGACCGGCGCCCTCACTGTAACGGCCAGGCCTTACCCGCGCCAACAAAACTGGCGGCCGCGACCGAGTCGAGTCGATGGCGGTGGGGTCGTGTGCGCGCACCTGCCCACACAGGCGTCGCCACCGCCCCCGATGCGGGCACAATTGCGGAATGGCCGACTCCACACCAACACCGTCACCGGCCGAGCCGGTGCTCTCGCAGCTCGAGGCCGTGCGGGGATGGGCTGCGGACTTCTACCGCGACCTTCACGCCCACCCCGAGCTGTCTCATCAAGAGCACGCGACGGCAGCCAAGGTCGCGGATCGTCTCGCGGCGTCGGGCCTGGAGGTCCGCACCGGGATCGGTGGAACCGGCGTGGTGGGCCTGATCCGGAACGGCGCGGGGCCCGTCGTGCTGCTGCGCGCCGACATGGATGCCCTTCCGGTGGCCGAGGAGACCGGCGTCCCGTATGCAAGTGGCGCGACCGCCACGGATGCTGCTGGGCACGAGGTCGCGGTCATGCACGCGTGCGGCCATGACATGCACGTCGCCTGCCTGCTCGGCGCTGCCCATCTTCTGGCCGCCCAGCCGGAGGGCTGGGCGGGTACCGTCGTGGCGGTCTTCCAGCCCGCCGAGGAAACCGGCGACGGCGCCCGGGCCATGCTCGCGGACGGCTTGGCAGCGCTGCTGCCACGGGTGGACGTCGCCTTCGCCCAGCACGTGCTACCCGCTCCCGCCGGCCTTGTCGGAATCCACTCCGGGCCGACGTTGGCGGGCGCAGACAGCATGCGGATCACGGTGCACGGGCGCGGGGCGCACGGCTCCATGCCCCAGGCGTCGATAGACCCGGTGGTCCTGGCGGCCATGATCGTGGTCCGCCTCCAGACGGTGGTGGCACGCGAGACCCGCCCAGGCGAGCCGGTGGTGGTCACGGTCGGGAGCATCCAGGCTGGCACCAAGAGCAATGTGATCCCTGACCGCGCCGTCATCGAGCTCAACGTGCGCGCCTACAGCGAACCGATCAGGGCGGCGGTGCTCGGCGCCATCCGCAGGATCGTCGACGCCGAGTGTCAGGCCTCGGGCTCCCCGAAGCCGGCGGACTACGAGCTGTTCGACCACTTCCCCGTCACGGACAACGACGCCCAGACCACCAAGAGGGTGGCCGAAGCGTTCCGGTCGTTCTTCGGGGAACGTGCTCGGCCGCTGCCACTGCAGACCGCCAGCGAGGACTTCAGCGACATCCCCACCGCGCTCGGGGCTCCCTACTGCTACTGGGGAATAGGCGGCACCGACCCGGAGGCCTACCGGCAGGCCGAGCAGGCCGGCCGAGTCGCCCAGGACATTCCCGTCAACCATTCGGCAGCGTTCGCACCGGTCATCCAGCCCACGTTGGACACCGGGATCCAGGCGCTGGTCGTCGCCGCGCTGGCCTGGCTCGCCCAGTCCCCGGTCCCTGGCCAGTAGCGCCGATGGCGAGCGCAAGCCCCACGCTCCAGCTGGTGCTCGATCTCTGCGGAACCTTCGTGTTCGGTCTGAACGGTGCTCTCACGGCCATGGAGGCCGAGGACCTCGACGTTGTCGGAGTCGTCGCTTTGGCGGTGATCACGGCCCTCGGAGGCGGAATCATCCGCGACGTGCTCATCGGCTCGCTCCCTCCGGCCGCGTTCCGCGACTGGCGCTACCTGGCCGTCGGCGGCGGTGCCGGCGTCGCTGCCTTTGTCGCCCGCCAGCTGTGGCTGCACCTGCAGCGCTCGATCACCGTATTCGACGCCGCCGGCCTGGCCCTGTTCTGCGTCACCGGCACCACCACCGCCTTCGCGGCGCACCTGGGGCCGTTCCAGTCAGTTGTCCTCGGCACGATCACCGGCGTTGGCGGAGGCACCGTCCGCGACGTGATGATCAGGAAGGTACCGACGGTGCTCTCCAGTGGCCTGTACGCCATCCCCGCCGCCTGTGGTGCCACGCTGACGGCGATTGCACTGGAACTGCACTTCTACAGCGGCGCTGTCGCCGTCGTGGCAGCGGCGCTCTGCTTCTCCATCCGCATGGCGGGCGTGCACTTCAACCTGAACGTCCCCGTCTCCCACCCGCGTGTCCCTGCCACCCCGGGCCCCCCCGACAAGCAGCCGTGACGGCCGACGGCGGCATCACCCACCCGGCACCGCCCGGTTGGCGATCCCCGAAACCTCACCGCCTCCCGCTCATGGAACCCGAAGCCTATGATGTCGCCAGAGGGTCGCGCCACCTGCCGGACCTGGACCAGACCCAATCGGAGAGAACCCGACCGTGTCGAATCTGGACGTCAGGCGATCGGTGAGGCGACACACCAGCGGACCGCGCTGGCCATGCTGAGCGGCGCGGGCCCCCAGGCGGTCGGGGCGGGCCCTGCTGCCGAAGTCGGTCTGGCAAGCCCGCATGACCGGTTGGCACCGATCTCGGAGGAGGCGGGGAGCATGCTCTGCGAGGGCCAGAACCTCTGGACCGCCGCCGGTCGGGGCCGGGTGCCTTGGCTGTTGCCGGCGAGGAGGACTCGCCGCCCGGCTCGGACGGTCACCCGCTCGAATCTGCGGCTGTCGGGTGTCCTGGTCGCCGAGCCGGATGGCATGTGGGCGATGCCCGAGGTTGCGACACCACGGCCCACGGCCGGCTCAGGCCTCGACCGTCCGCTGCCCTGGCCAGCCACGGGTGGCTCTTGAGGCTCCCGCCGATCCAGGGAGTGGTCACCCTCCTGTGTGAGGGCCGCTTCGCCAACCGGCGTTCTGGGAGCGGGCCGCGCTCGGCTGGCTGCCGTTCCTCCGTGTCACCCACCCCCGGTCCGGATGCTGGCGACCGGCGGGCACGCGGCCGCGCCTTAGGGGCTGACCTCTTCCGCGGACGGTTGACCCCGACCCATGGCGCAATGGTCCCGATTCACCACCCCACCACCGCCACCCCGGAGCAGCCGGTGACCCTGGGCGGCGCCGGACGGGGCCGGATCCAGCGATGAATCCGCAAGAGGGGAGCCTCCCGCCGGACAGCGCAGGCCCCCGCCACCAGCCCGTCCCTCTGCATCTCCTGAGCGATCCCCCCGCGCTCCCAGGCGGCGCAGCAGGGGGCGCGGTGCCAGCTCTCTTTGAGGAGTTCCGCGCTCAGTCGCTGCCGGAGTGGGCCCTCGTGCGGCAGCGGCTCGAGTCATCCGAGATCGGTGACGTCCGGGCCGAGGTCGGCGCGGCGCTGGGGCCGGTCATGGCCGGCATCCGGCCCGGAATGCGGGTCTGTCTGGCGGTCGGGAGTCGCGGCATCGACCGCATCGACCAGGTGGTGGCCGCCTGCGTGGCGGCGATGCGGCAGGCCGGGGCCGAGGTCTTCGTGGTGCCCGCCATGGGCAGCCACGGTGGCGCCACGGCGGAAGGGCAGGTCCAGGTGCTGGCGGCCTACGGGATCACGCCGGAGACGGTGGGCTGCGAGATTCGCGCCAGCATGGACACGGTCCTCCTGGGAGAGGTCCGCTCCGGGGTTCCAGTCTTCCTGGACAGGGTCGCCTTCGATGGCGCGGACGCCATAGTGCCCATCAACCGAGTCAAGCCGCACACCGACTTCAGCGGTGCGATCGAGAGCGGGCTCTCCAAGATGATCGCCATCGGACTGGGCAAGCAGCGCGGGGCCGACGCCCTCCACCGCCAGGGGTTCGCGAGGTTCGCGGAGCTGATCCCGGACGTGGTCGCCTTCACCCTGGCTCGGGCCCCGATGCCATTCGGGCTGGCCCTGATCGAGAACGGTCAGTCGAGGCTGATGCAGGTCGAGGCGGTGACCGCGGAGCGGCTCGCCGAGCGTGAGCCGCAGCTGCTCAAGGTCGCTCGAGCGGCCATGGCTGGCCTCCCCTTCCGTGCCATCGATGTGCTGGTGCTGGACTTCATTGGCAAGGACATCAGCGGCCTGGGCATGGACTCCAACGTGGTCGGCCGCTACTACACCGGCGCGACCGGAACCGGACCCGACATCCAGCGGATCGTGGTCCGCGACCTGACCGCGGAGACCGAGGGCAACGCGGTCGGAATCGGCTTGGCCGACGTGGTGCTGCGCCGTGCTGTCGAGCGGATGGATCGGCTGGTCACGTACATGAACTGCATCACCGCCAAGACCCCGGAGGGGGCCCGGATCGCCCTCTTGGTCGACACCGACCGCGACGCCCTGGGCGTCGCGATCGCCTGCTGCCTGCAGGTGACCGCCGATAGGGCGCGCATCGTGCGAGCGCGGGACACCAAACACCTGGAATACCTGTACGTGAGTTCCACCGTGCTGCCGGACCTGCTGGCCTCCGGCGCCGCGGAACTGGTCGAGCCGGCCCGTCCCATGGGCTTCGACCCCGAGGGCATGTTCACACAGGCAATGCCATGACCACAGGTGAACACCCCTCGGCGGAGCTGGAACCGAAGCTAGCGCGCCTGCGGTCGATCGTACGGCAGCTGGGCGGAGCCGTCGTCGCCTTCTCGGGCGGAGTCGACAGCACGCTGCTGGCCTACGTGGCCCAGGAGCAGCTCGGTGACCGAGCTCTCGCCTGCACCGCCGCCTCCCCCTCCCTCGATCCTTCGGAACTGGCGGCGGCGACCGACCTGGCGGCCGGCCTGGGGATCAGGCACCGGGTAGTGACGACTGACGAGGTCGAGCGCGAGGGCTACCGGCGCAACCGGCCGGATCGGTGCTACATCTGCAAGCGGGTCGTGTTCGCCCGCCTGCTCCAGGTGGCCAGGGAGGAGGGACTCCCCCACCTGATCCATGGCGCCCACCTCGACGACGGGGCTGACTTCCGGCCGGGGGCGCGCGCCGCCGCCGAGATGGGTGTGCGGGAACCGCTGGCCGAGGCTCAGTTGGGCAAGGCCGATGTGCGCTCCCTGGCCGCGGCCCTGGCACTCCCGAACCATGCGAAGCCGGCCGCGCCATGCCTGTCCAGCCGGATCCCCTACGGGCAGCGGGTCACCCTGGAGAAGCTCGACCAGATCGGCCGCGCGGAGCGGGCCCTGCGGGGGCTGGGATTCGATGATGTCCGGGTACGCCATCACGGGACAATCGCCCGGATCGAGGTGGCGGCCGAGCAGATCCCGAGCCTGACCAGGCCGGCGACCAGGCTCGCGGTGCTGCAGGCCCTGGCCGCCCTGGGCTTCACCTACGTCACGGTCGACCTCCAGGGGTTCCGCTCGGGCAGCCTGAATGAGGCGTTGGACAGCCCGGTGGCGACCGGCGACGCACCCGGCGGGCCACTCTCCCAGCCAGCGTGAACCGGGCGAGCCTGGTGGCGCTCATGGACCAGGTGCGTGCTGGCCGGATCGCGGTGGAGGCCGCTGTAGACATCCTTCGCGATCTCCCATATGAGGACCTGGGCTTCGCCCGGGTCGATCACCACCGCGGCCTGCGCCAGGGACTGCCTGAAGTCGTCCTGTGCGCCGGCAAGTCGGTGGACCAGGTCGCCACCATCGTGGCCAGGCTCGCTGCCAGCGGTGGGCCGGTACTGGCCACCCGGGCAACCGAGGCGATGTACGCCGCGGTCGAGGTGGCGGTGCCACATGCCCGCTGGGTCCCAGGGGCCCGGGCCATCGCGGTCGACGCCAACGGGCCGGCTGCCCCCGTGCCCGGAGTGCTGGTCCTCACCGCCGGCACCGCCGACCTCATGGTCGCCCAGGAGGCTGCGGTCACCGCGGAGCTCATGGGCAGCCCCCCGGAGTTGATCGCTGATGTGGGGGTGGCGGGGCTGCACCGCCTGCTGGACCAGCGTGACGCATTGGCGCGCGCCCACGTGATCGTGGTCGTGGCCGGCATGGACGGAGTGCTGCCCAGCGTGGTGGGCGGGCTGGTGGGGGTGCCGGTCATCGCGGTTCCCACCAGCGTCGGGTACGGGGCCAGCTTCGGTGGACTGGCGGCCCTGCTCACCATGCTCAACAGCTGCGCGCCCGGGGTGGCGGTGGTCAACATCGACAACGGCTTCGGGGCCGGTTTCCTGGCCGCCACGATCAACCGCAACTTCGCGGCCGCGTCGTGATCGGCTACCTCGACTGTTACTCGGGGGTCAGCGGCGACATGCTGCTGGGAGCACTGGTGGACGCCGGGCTACCGGTCCGGCATCTGGAGGACCTGGTCGACTCGCTGGGGCTGGGCCGCGAGGTCAGAGTCTCCGCTGAGACCGTTAGTCGGGCGGGGGTGCGGGCGACCCTAGTGCGGGTGGAGACCTTGGGGGCACCAACTCTCCGGAGGCTGGATGCGATCACCGACCTCCTTGACTCGGCCTCCTTGGAGCCCGAGGTCCGCGCCACCAGCCTCTTAGTCCTGACCAGGATGGCGCAGGTGGAGGGTCGGATCCACAGCCTGGCGCCTTCCCAGGTCGATCTCCACGAGGTCGGCGCACTTGACGCCATCGTCGACGTGGTCGGAGCGGTGTCTGGGCTGGCGGCGCTCGGGGTCGACAACCTCTTCTGCTCCGCCCTCCCCGTCTCGCCGGGCGAGGTGGCTGGCGGCCGGCATCACCGGCTGCCGGGCCCGGCGCCCGCCACCTTGGAGATCCTGGCCGCAGCTCATGCCCCGGTGCGGCCCTTCGGTGAGGGCCGCGAGCTGGTGACCCCAACCGGCGCGGCGTTGGCCACCGTGCTGGCCCGCTTCGACCAGCCGGCGATGCACTTGAGCCGGATCGGCTACGGCGCCGGCGCCACCGAGGCACCGTGGCCGAACCTGCTGCGGCTGTGGCTCGGGCACCCGCCCCCTGCAGAGACGGCCGGCTACTCCGTCCTGGAGACCAACCTGGACGACATGAGCCCACAACTGCTGGCCGCGGCCACCGACTCCCTCTTCGCCGCCGGAGCCCTGGATGTCGCCGTTTCCCCGCTCCTGATGAAGAAGGGGCGTGCCGGATGGCTGGTTACCGTGGTCGCGCGCGCCGGCGACGAGCCTGGCCTGGCAACGCTTCTGCTGCAGGAGACGACCACGCTCGGAGTGCGCGTCCATGAGGTGCGCAGGTACGAGGCCGAGCGGCGCCAAACCGAGGTCGACACCCCCTACGGTCGGGTCGTGGTCAAGCTCAAACTGCTGGACGGCGTCGTGATCGGTGCCGCACCCGAATTCGAGTCGGTGCGCCAGATCGCAGCCTCCACCCGCTCCAAGCTGCCCGCGGTCCATGCCGCCGCCTTTGCCGCCGCGCAGTCCCTGCTGGAGCGGGCGCATGTCCCCAACACTGACCCGCGATGAATCGGCCCCACCCCATAGGCGGCTGGCCAGATGGAACTGGCGCATCTCGGAAGGCTGACCCGCATCTGTGAGGAGCAGGCCTTTCGGTTGCGCGGATTGTCCACTGGCACCGGGCTGGCCTGGCCGCGGCCACCCGGCTAGCTGGTGGTCCGATCCATCCGGTAGCGGAGCAGCAGGTGATCGCCGGCGCGCCTGGCTGCCAGCAGATGGGCCCTGCCACCTCCGAGCAGGTCGGTCTCCCCAGCGAATCCGTTGCGCCGCTCCCCCGCCGGCCGGCCGGCCACCGTGGGAGCCAGGGTGAGGAAGAGCTCGTCGACCAGGCCCAATGCCAGCAACTGTCCCATGGAAGCCGGGCCGGCCTCGGAGAGCACGGCCCGGTATCCACGGGCCCGCATTTGTAAGGCCAGCCAGCTCCAGTCGAGGTCCGGGCCCGGGTAGCAGAGACATGAGACGGAAGGCCCCAGATGGCCCTTGACCAGCTTCTCCTTGGTCTCGGGCGCGACCACCAGCACGTGCTGCTGAAGGGCCGGATGGGTCGGGTCCAGCTCACCGGATCTGGTCACCACCACGAGTTGGGGCTGGGGTGCCCGGGCGAGCCGGTGCCGGAGCTCTTGGAACTCGGCCGCCAGTGAGGGGTAGGCTCGCTCGGCGGTCCACAGGGTACCCGGGCTGTCTCGCAGCGTCCCCGCGCCGATCACCACCGCGTCGGCGCAGGCCCGCAGCAACGCCATCGAGAAGCGGTCGGCCTGACTGTGGCCCGAGAGCAGGGAGCCGACATGGGCATGGCCGGGAACACTAACCACGCCGTCCAGGCTGGAAACGAAGTTGGCGTACCAGACCGGCTCCGAAAATCCCAGCCCGCCGCCGTACTGCGCCTTCAGCCGCTCGGGCAGAGGATATTCGGGGAGTCCTGGTTGCTGGAACAGCAGCTCCAGCAATCTATGCCCAGCCGTAGACGGGAATGGCGGCTCCGCTGATCGGCCACCCATCCGGACCGACTAGAAACGCGATCACCTTGGCGATGGCCTCGGGAGGCACCGCCAGCGACGGGCCGGCGGTCGGCTCTGGCCGGTTGGCGGGGGTGTCGATGACCGACGGCAGGACGGCGTTGACCCGCACCCGGCGAGGAGCGAGCTCCGCTGCCAAAACCTCGGTGAGTCGCACCACTGCCGCCTTCGCCACCGCGTAGGCTGCGCTCTGAGCGCCGCCGGTCACGGCCGCTCTCGAGGCCACATTGACGATGGCCCCGAATCCTCCCCTGGCTAGCCTGGGAGCGGCCTCCCGACACGAGAGCCACGTGGAGTCCAGGTTCACCTGGAGACTCTGGCGGTAGACCTCCCAGGGGGTGTCCGCGACGCTGCCGGCCTGGAAACCGCCCACCACGTTTATCATCGCCTCCACCTCGCCGATCGCGTCGATGCGCTCCCAGAGCGCCGCCACGGCGGCGGAGTCGGTGAGGTCGGCCCCCAGCCGAATCACCGAGTCCGCGGGCCACGGCTCCGGGCTGGGTAGGTCCTCGAAGCCGGGCCTGCCAACCGCCACGACGGTGGCCCCTTGGCCAGCCATGAGCGTGACCAGAGCCCGCCCCAGGGAACCGCTCCCTCCTCCCACGACCGTCACCCGGTTCACCCCGCGGAGCCCCGTTGCACGCTGGCCAGGAACTCGGCGCGCAGGGCAGAATCCTCCTCATAGGCACCCCGCCAGTAGGAGCTGTTGGTGCGGGTGGTCTCGTTGCGGACGCCCCGCATCCTGGTGCACAGGTGGGTCGCCGATAGGTGAACCGCCACCGCGTGGGGACGCAACTGCTCCATCATCCAGTCCGCGATCTCCTGTCCCAACCGCTCCTGAACCGTGAAGCGGCGCGCGTAGACGTTCACCAGCCGCGTCAGCTTGGACAACCCCACGATGTGCTCGTGGGCGATGTAGGCGACATGGGCGTATCCGTGGAACGGCAGCGAGTGGTGTTCGCACAGGGCGTAGAAGGGGATCGGTCCCTCGATGATCTGGCTGATCCGGCAATCGGGCCCGCCCCGGCACTCGGTTGGAAAAACGGTCAGCAACTTGGGATCCCCGTCGTAGCCCTTGGTGGAGTCGATCAGGGCCCTGATGAAGCGCCGCGGCGTATCGCGCGTGGCGGCGGTGTCCAGATCCATTCCCAGGGTGGTCATGATCGCGGCCGCCTGCTCTTCCATTCGAGCCACCAGCTCGGGGGTCAAAGCGCGGGGTTGATCTCCGCGCCAGAGCCCGTCCCGCTTGGCGCCCACCCTGGTCACATCCGCGGTCTCACTCACTCGTATCTCCTTGAGAGGGGAATCGCGCCGAGTCGGCAAGCGGGCCGGAGTGGACGCGCTCGCCGCAGCCGGCA
>JAKABA010000431.1 GCA_021802115.1 bacterium
TTCAGTTATCAGGGGCTGCTGTACCCCTGTGGCAGTGCCACCTATCGCGCCGACATCAAGGATTCCGTCGAGTACCCGCTCGCCGTCTGCGTCTCTTCCTACTTCAGGGTCCACGGTGCCGAGCGGGTTGTGATCCAGACCAGCTCCTTCGGCGACCCCATGTTCTGGTAGCGGAGGCAGTGGTGGGGCGAGGGCGCCTGGTGACCTGGTGGTCGCGGCCCCTCCCCGGTGGCTCCGGCTCCGCCCGTCCTCAGGCGGCGACCAGGAACCCGGCGGGCGGGGTCATCGGCCGCCGCCCGCGTCGGGACGGCCCGGTCTGGCAGCCCGGCTGCCCTGGCCGGGCCGCCATCGCCACCGCCGAAGGTTGAGTCTTGGACCCATATCGACCGAGTGACCACCATCGCGACACCGTCCAGTGCCTCAGGCGGTGCCGAGTGCTCGCGTCCCTCGCCGCCAGTGAGCTCTCCGCGCTGGCCCAGGCGGGCAGCTGGGTCACCGTCAGAGGAGGATCGGTCCTGATCCGCGAGGGCGAGCCTGGCGACGCCGCGTTCGTGGTGGCCAGGGGGCGTCTCCAGGTCGTGCGCGCGGTCGAGGGCAACGAGATGGTGATCGGGGAGATCGGGCCGGGAGAGCTGGTGGGGGAGATCGCCCTGGTGGCGGAGCGGCCACGCACCGCCACGGTGCGGGCGGTGCGCGACACGGAGCTGGTTCGCATCGGATCCCAGGAGCTCCGCCGGGCCGCCCTCGGCGAACCGGGGTTGATGACCGCCCTCACCGGCGTGATCGTGGACCGCCTTCGGGACGGCCGACCCTTGCCGCCGGCGCAGAGTGTGCGCACGATCGCGCTGGTTCCGCTCAGGGGCGTCCCGCTGCCGGCGGGCTTGGCCGAGGCCATGCGCCTGGCCATGGATCGGCTGGGCGGGTGCGAGCTGGTCGGTCTGGAGAGGGTGGAGGCGCTGCTGCGGGATGACCCGGATGGGTCCCGGGACCGATCCGCCGACCGCGTCGGAGAGTGGCTCAGTCGCCTGGAGGCTGACTTTCGGTTCGTCCTCTATGTGGCCGACCCGCGGTCCCAGCAGTGGAGCGCTCGCTGCGTGCGCCAGGCGGACCGGATCCTGCTGGTCCACGACGGCTCGAACGACCAGCAGGCGGCCGGGGAGTGGGCCGGCTGGCAGTCGCTGCCGGTGCGCCGTGAGCTCCTGATTGTCCACCCGGCCGGCACCGAGCGCCCATCCGGGTCGGCTCGCCTGCTGCAGCAGCTTGCGGTCGCGGCCCACCACCATGTCCGCCGGGACCGGCAGACTGACTTCGAACGCGTCGCCCGGCTGATGACCGGCCGCGGGACAGGGGTCGTCCTGGGTGGCGGGGCGGCCCGTGGCTGGGCCCACCTGGGAGTGCTGCGCGGCCTGGAGGAGCTGGGCTACGAGGTGGACGCCGTCGGCGGCACCAGCATCGGGGCGCTCATGGCCGCCTCATTCGCGGTGTTCGCCGACCCCGAGCGCAGGGAGCGCGTTCTCGAGCATGGGCTGGCCGGGCCGCGCCGGCTCTTCCGCATGACCCTGCCGATCGCGTCGCTGTCCTCGGGGCGCACCGTGACCGATGCGCTCCGGGCTCCCGAGGCGTTCTCCGACCTCAGGATCGAGGACTGCTGGCTGCCGCTCTTCCTGGTCTCCACCAACCTCACCACGGCCCAGCCCAAGGTGCACCGGGAGGGCCCCATCTGGCGGGCGGCCCGCGCCAGCGTCTCCATCCCGGGCCTGCTGCCCCCGGTTTGCGACGGCGGCGAGCTCTTGGTCGACGGCGCCCTCCTGGACAACCTTCCGATCGGGGTCATGCACGACCAGCTCCAGGGGGGACGGGTGATCGCGGTGGACGTGGAGCCCTCCATCGACCTCAAGGTCGGCCGGCCCTTCGAGCCCGCGGTGTCAGGTTGGAAGCTGCTGTTCAACCAGCTCAACCCGCTGCGGGAGTCGCTGCAGGTGCCCCGGATGGCGGCGGTGGTGGCGCGCTCCCAGGCGGTGCGTGGCCCGCACCACGGCGGCTGGCGCCTGGACGAGGCCGCCGGGGATGTGGTGCTGCGGCCTCCCACCGCCGGTTCCAAGGCGTTCGACTTTCGCAGCTCCCGGGAGCTGATCGAGGCGGCGCACCGGTACACCCTGGAGCGCCTGGCCGGGCAGGATCAGCCGGCCGGTACCAGCCCCTCCGCGCAGGCGACCCCGGTTCCCCTGAGCCCGCAGTAGCCGTTGGGGTTCTTGTGCAGGTACTGCTGGTGGTACGGCTCGGCGTAGTAGAAGGGGCCTGACTCCAGAACCTCGGTCGTGATCGCGCCCAGCCCGGCCGCGTCCAGCTGGCGCTGATAGCTGGTCCGGGAGGCCTCGGCGAGCCGCAGCTGCTCGGGGGTGGTGCAGTAGATCGCCGAACGGTACTGGGTGCCCAGATCATTGCCCTGACGCATGCCCTGGGTGGGATCGTGGGCCTCCCAGAAGACCCTGAGCAGCTCCTGGTAGGTCACC
>JAKABA010000432.1 GCA_021802115.1 bacterium
GGGGTCGTACAGAGGGCAGCGACGACCACAGATGCCGCGGCGGCGGGCGGCGCGACGGTGGGGGCGGGCATGGACGACGACAGCGCCGGCGGACTGGTCGACGTTCATGCGTTCCACGGAGGCGCGGCCTAAGAGCCTATCCAGAAACCTGCGACGCGAACGCTTGGTCCTATGGCGCGATATTGGGAGCAGGCGGAAGCCAGAGGCTGGCGCGCGGAGCTCGAAGGGTGCTACGTAGACGCAGTCGGCTAGTGTCGCCTGTCATCGCCGTTGACGGCGGTGGACAGGCGACCGGGTCTGGTTGCATACTCTGGGCATGCGAGTCAACGGGGCTCGACGGGACGTGCCCACCTTCCGCTATTGCGGGCGTGTGTTCACCAACGCGGAGATCGAGGTCATCCGTGCGATCACGGACGACCCGCGCCACGACACCCGCGAGGCGATCGCACGCGCCGTCTGCTCCGCTCTGAACTGGCGCCAACCCGACGGTACGCTCAAGGTCCTGTCCTGCCGTGTTGCCCTGCAACGGATGGAGGCCCACGGGGTCATCTGGTTGCCCTTGCCTGTGCGTGAGAAGCAACCTCCGCGCCGGCCCGTTTTCACGCAGCGCTCCGATCCGCACCCGTCGATCACGGGCACCTTGCAAGATCTGCAGCAACTGCGCCTCTGGTTGGTGCGGCCGGGAGCGGATTCTCAACTCTGGAACGAACTCGTTGCTCGCTATCATTATCTCGGGTTTCAGCCGATGGTCGGCGCCCAACTGCGTTACTTGGCCTTTGACGGTGACCGCCCGCTGGCGGCCATGGGTTTCGGCGCCGCCGCCTGGAGGCTCGCACCCCGCGACCGCTTCATCGGTTGGACCACGGCCGAGCGCGAGACCCACCTCCACCTGGTGGTCTGCCAGCCTCGGTTCATCATCCTGCCTTGGGTCCAGATCCCACACTTGGCCTCGCACCTGCTCGCACGTGCCCTGCGTCGACTCCGTCAGGACTTCCAGCAACGCTATGCCTACCAGCCCGTTCTCGTGGAAACCTTCATCGAACGTGCTCGCTTCGCGGGTACCTGTTACGCCGCCGCCAACTGGCAGTGCGTCGGCCAAACCCAAGGCCGCGGCAGGCAGGGCGACAATCCCCTGTCCGTCAAGGCGATTTGGGTCTATCCCCTCGTCCCCGACTTCCGAACGGTGCTGACCGCGGGGCGGCTGCCTGTGGGGCAGAGGGAACCATGACGGGCAGCCCATCCCCAGCGCCCCCAGCGCCAGGCGGCGACGATCCCGCGCCCACCTTCTCCTCTGCCGACTGCGCCGCCCGCCTCGCCGCCTTCTGGCAAGCTGTAGGCCAACGGCTGCCAGAACTGGCCACCGGCGTCGAGCCGCCCCCTGCCTTCTGGGACGCGGTACTCCGGGTGGTGCCACCACCCCCCGGTGTGGAGCCGCGCCTCAACGACGGCTCCTGGGTGCTCCCCGACTGGCTCTGGGTGATGTTGGCTCCCCTCATCCCCGCGCCGCCGTCGCACGCCCAGGGTGGCCGGCCCCGTGCCGATGATCACACCGTCGCGCAGGCCATCTTCTACATCCTGCGCACCGGCATCCAGTGGAAGGCCTTGCCCGCCGACTTCGGCGTATCGGCCAGTACGGTCCACGCCCGCTTTCAACAATGGCGTGCTGCCGGTGTCTTCCTCCAGCTACACGCGGCAGCGCTGCACGCCTACGACGGGACTTGCCACATCGCCTGGGACTGGCAGGTGGTGGACGGGGCCATGACCAAGGCCCCGCTGGGCGGACAGGCCACGGGTCGGAATCCGACTGATCGTGGCAAGTCAGGCACCAAGCGTTCCCTCCTCACCGACGGCCGGGGGGAGCCCCTCGCTGTCGACGTGGCCGGGGCCAACGTCAACGATCATCTGCTCCTCGCTCAGACTCTGGATTCCATCCCGATTCCCCGCCCTGCACCGACGCCGCAGCAGCCACAGAACCTCGCCTTGGACAAGGGCTACGACTATGACCGAGCCCGCGACGCAGCACAGCAGCACGACTACACTCCGCACATCCGAACCCGCGGTGAGGAGAAGCTGGCCAAGCGCGAGATCCCAGACTATCAGCCGCGACGCTGGGTCGTCGAGCGCACTCACTCCTGGATGAACCGCTTCCGCCGCATCCTCATCCGCTGGGAAAAGAAAGTCGAGAACTTCATCGCGCTACTGCAGTTCGCATTCGCCTGGCACCTCTGCCGTACTGCTGCGAACTCCGCTCCGCACTGACCGCGCCCCGCCGCCCGACTCCATCTGCTCAACTTCGACATCTCCACACACGCTTTGCCGCTGTCCGCGGCTGTCGATCCTCCCCCTCCGCCCACGGCACCAACTCTCTGCCCCCCCACTTCTGTCGCTCACCCGTCGCCAACCGCACGCGCTCCCCGTCTTACGCCGCCTCTACCGGCTTGCTGTGCATCCCTGGACCACGCACTGGCGTTCGGGTTTCTGGATAGGCTCTAAGCTGAACAGGCGTCGCC
>JAKABA010000433.1 GCA_021802115.1 bacterium
TTGCTGGGCAGCGTGGCCTTCCACTGGACCGGGCCGCTCGGGAGGCCGTGCGCTCCGCGGCGTTCTCGGGAGCGGCCGCGCTCGACCGGCTTATGAGGCGAGGCTGAGGTGTCTCAGTGGTGGCGCGGGATGCTGGGGGTGCTGGTCCAGGTGGGCGCGGTCCGAGCCGCATTCCGGCGTCCCCAGTGGTTCTGGGGGGCGATGACCGCCGCCCTGGTGTCATCCGGTGCCCTGACCGCCCCGGGAAGGCCCCGGCCACGGCTGCGAGCGGATCCGGAATGGATCGCCGCGGGAGCCGTGGCTGGGCTCTGGGCCTATGTGGTCACGTTCGGGACCGGCCGGCTGCTGAACCGCTCCTCCCCGGGCCGGCGCTGGCTCAGCCAGGTACGGCTCTGCACTGACTCCGGGCCGCGGGCGCTGAGGGCGTTGCTGGTGGTCCCTGCCGCGCTTGGAGAGGAGCTCTTCTGGAGGGAGGCGATGCTGGCGGATGGGAGCCAGGGTCTGCTGCAATCGGGGCCCGAGGTGGCGGCCTACGCCGCGGTCCAGCTCGCCTCTGGAAACCCGGCCGTGGTCGGCGGCGGGGTCCTCCTTGGCCTGGTCACCACCTGCCTTCGGGTCGGCTCCGGATCTCTGACCCCGGCGCTGTTGGCCCATCTGGTCTTCTCGGAGATGACCCTGGCCTGGCCGGGGCTGCCGCGACCGCATTCACGCCAGCACAGAGCTGTGACCTGATCGTGTCTCTTAGTTCGTGAGTGACATACCAGAATCGGCAGGTGGCCATGGCCGTGACTGAATTCGTGGACGACCCCAGCCAGCTTCGATGGGAGCCTGACTCGGGCTCCAGGGTTGAGCGCCTGCCGATCTCCCCCGAGGTCACCGCCGCCGCCAGCGCTGCGGTAAGGCAGCTCGTGGAGCCGGGTGCCACGCGCGTCACCGCCGAGCCGATCCTGCGCTTGGCGGATCGGGCGGTGCTCGGCTACCAGCTGCGCTGGCGGCTGCCCCGCCTGGACGCGGTGCCCTCCCCTGATGACTTCTGGCGCGCCGCCGCCGCCGCCGATCTGCTGGAGCGGCTCGACGACGCCCTGCTCAACGCCCAGTTCGAAGCCGCCAAGCGGCTCCGCCCGAGCACCGTCCTCATGAGCCTGGTCGGGTACCGGAGGCAGCGCCGCGGCGTCGCTGCTCTGCTGGCGCGCGCCGCCCGCCGCGCCGACATCCCCGCGACTCGGGTCGTCTGGCAGTTGAACGAATCGGACGACGTCACCGACGTGGTCCCGACTGCGGATCTCGCGTTCGATCTCCGGCTCCATGGCTTCAAGGTCGCCTTTCTGGACATCGGGGAGAGCCGAACCCCGATTGCCAGCCTGGCCCGCGTGCTGCCGGAGTTCCTCCACCTCGACGCCAGCCTGGTCCATGGGCTCGCCCATGGCGAGGGCTACGCCGCAGTCATGCGCGGCCTGTCGCTGTTCGCCGGCAGCATCGGCAGCCGGCTCGTGGCCGGCGACGTGTCTCAGGACCAGGAGGTGGCGGTGCTGCTCGAACTCGGCGTGGCCTACGGGTCCGGCCCGCTGCTGGGGCGCCCCGTCGAGCTCGAGGGACCCCTGGCGGTGGAGATCCCGCGCCCCCGGGTGCTGTTGGACATCGACAGCCAGGACGCGGCCGTCGCTCCCGGTCTGGACTCTCAGGGCGCACCGGCTCGTGAAGGGGGGGATGGGCTGGTACGGGTCAAGCCGCCCTTCGACGTGGCCGAGGAGCTGGGACAGGCGGCCAGGTCGCTGCAGGGCGAGCACCAGCCGGACGTCATCCTCGAGCTCGCCGCTGACCACCTGGCCCGGCTGGTCCCCTACGACGGGCTGACGGTGTATCGGGCCGACTGGGACGCCCTGCGCTTCCGCCCCCTGTTGGCCAGGTCCGCGATCGAGCCCAGCTATGTGGCGGGAGTCATGGGCCACACGTTCGCGATCGGGACCGGCATCACCGGGTGGGCCCTGGACCTGGGAACACCCCAGCTTGTCAACGACGCCGAAGCCCACCCGGCGGCTGGACACCTGCCCGGGACCAGGGCCGACGAGGAGTCGATGCTGCTGGTCCCGCTGGTTGCGGCGGACCGCCGCCTGGGGATCCTGAACCTGGTGCGGTTCCGCACTGGAGCGTTCAGCCCCGCCGAGCTCACCACCGCCAGCCTGGTGGGGCACATGCTTGCCGCCGCCTGGCACAGCGCCGAACTCTACTCGGAACAGGCCGAGAACGCCATCACCGACTCGCTGACCGGCCTGCGCAACAGCCGCTGGCTGCGCGACTCCGGGCGGCGCGAGCTGGCGCTGGCGGAGCGCGAGCAGCGCCCACTGGCGCTGGTGATGCTGGACCTGGACAAGTTCAAGCTGGTCAACGACTTCGCGGGTCACGGCACCGGCGACTCGGTGCTGCGCGCGGTGGGGCGGGCGATCCAGGACTCGGTGAGGGCGGACGACGTCGGAGTCCGCTACGGCGGTGAGGAGTTCGTCCTCCTCCT
>JAKABA010000095.1 GCA_021802115.1 bacterium
CCCGGCGCACCGGGCCCAGCGCCGCACGGCTCGCCCGGTTGGCGATAGGTGCAGCATCCCCTGGACCTCATCCATCGCCAGCGCGCGCCGGGGCCGCCCGCAGGCGCCGTCAAAGCTGCTGTCAACCGGCCTCAGAGCCCGCCTGGTCGTGCGAATGTACGTCCGCTCTGAGATCGCAATCGGGGTGCCGCCAGCAGGATTCGAACCTGCGACCCTGGGCTTAAAAGACTGCCCTGGAAGCGTCCGGGGACGTGCGTCCTCGTCCGACGTGAGTTCAAAGTTGCTGCTTTTAGGACCCACCCCGTCCGCCGGCGTCCGTCTGTGAACGGTGCCGTTGCTGTCAAAATTGCTGTCAACTTGCTGGTGTTCCCGCGCCCCAGGCCCCTTCGAAGTCCGTCATCGGCCTAGCCGCTGAAGTCTCCACCATCCGAATCCAGCCACTGCGCACCCACGCCCGCTACTTTGCTAATGTACTACGTTAGCAGGTACATCGTGAATGGGAGTGGGCTAGTGGCAACGATCGGGATCCGTGACCTGGCGAACAACACCAGCGCGGTCGTCGAGCAAGTGGCTCGAACTGGCCGACCGACCCTGGTGACGCGGCGGGGGCACCCCGTCGCTGCCCTCATCGCCGTCGACGAAGACGAGTTACTGGATCACATTCTTGCCAATGCCCCGGAGTACGTCCGTTCGATGAGCCTGGCCGAAGCCGAGGTGTCCAAGGGCCAGCGGGGCCGGCTATTGGATGAGGTGGTTGCCGAGCTCGACTCCGAGGCTTGAGCCCTGACTAGGACGATAACCCTATCCCCCAGGGGGGAACGCGACCTCCGTCGCGCCCCTGACAAACGGCGGCTCGCAATACTCGAGGGATTGCGCGCCTTGGCCGCCGAGCGTCCAGGTGCCGACATCAAGGCTCTGGCTGGTCATCGTGGATGGTACCGACTGAGGGTGGGTGACTGGCGGGTGCTTTACCTCTCGGACCCTCCTGGAATCATGATCGACCGCATCGTCAACCGTCTCGACCTGGCACGTGCCCTCGACACCCTGCCTTGATGCCCGGAGCCGCAAAGCGACGAGCCCACGGCGGCAAGGCCGGCCACTGTTCGGCCGCGTTGCTGTAAACATTGCTGTCAAGAACGTCACCGTACTACCTCGGGCACCTCTCGACTCTCGGACCCAGACTGCGCTCTCACATACTCGCCGGGGGTGACTCCCACAGTCCGCTTGAAGTGCCGACTAAAGTGCGCCTGATCGTAGAAACCAGCCTCAGCTGCCGCCAGCGCGATCGGAATACCTTGGCCCAGGAGTTCCTTGGCTCGTCTGACGCGGACCTGCGTCTGATAAGCATGAGGCGCAAGGCCTACATCCCGCCGGAAGACGCGGCAGAGGTAATACGGGCTGAGCCCGGTAACTCCAGCGAGTTCGTGCAAGGAGATGCTCTCGGCCGCCCTCGCTTCAAGATAGCCGCGTGCCGTCGCGATCGACTTGCGCTCCCTTCCCAGAGCATTGGCCGGTCGTCGGCCGGTGGCGTGACGCCCAACCAGCCATGCCAGGGCTTCGGTGAGGTAGGACTCGCGCTGGAGCAATGTGGAGCCCTCGTCCTCAGCCGCAAGAAGGAACCGACGCAGCCGCTTGGCCACCTCGAGATCTCTCAGCGCACCGTGGGGGAATTCCGGGAGGCCCTGCTTGCGCTGCGGGAACTCAGCCATGATCTGAACCATCTGGTCGCGACTCGGGTAGAGCGCCCGGTACCTCCAGGGAGCCTCCGTCACCGGTCCGCCGGCGTGAGCCTCCTCTGGGTTCAACACCAAGACATCTCCCGGCTCAACCTCATGGCGCTCGCCCCGAAAGACAGGGCCGCCGACGCCCCCCTCGGTCACGGCGATCAGGAAACCTTCGTGCGCGTGGGGGGTGAAGATCAACCGGCCGTAGTTTGCCCTCAGCACCTCCAAGCCACCGAGGCCCTCCACCCGCCACAAGCGAGCTTCGTCGACGGGCTCATGTGCTCGCTGAGACATCCCGACCATGGGGTCAGTCTAGTTCTGCGCAATCCCGTACAAGACAGGGGCCGAAGCGGGCGCTAGCCTGTCGACATGGTTGGATCGAGTTCCTCCACCACGGACGGTTCAGCGCGGACGCCCATGATCTGCCGGCTTTGGCGCGCCCGCGCCACCCCGCAGGGGGCCAACGAGTATCGCAGGCACTTCTCCGAGAGGGTTGTCCCGCATCTCGAAAACATCGATGGCTATGCCGGAGCCTACTTGCTGGAGCGCACGGAGGAAGCTCACGTGGAGATCCGGGTGGCGACCCTGTGGCGCTCTGTGGATGCGGTTCGCAGGTTCGCGGGCGCGGACATCGAAGCGGCTGTGGTGGAACCCGAGGCGCAGGCGGTCCTCACCGACTATGACACCACGGTTCGTCACTACGCAATCACGGCTGGCACACTCACAGGAGGGCCGGGCCGGTGACGCCCGCCGCTGTCCCACCCCTCCTCTCTTCGGCAAGGCCGGCCGTTCAGACTGAGAGCACCGGAGGTCACGACAGATGAGCGCGGCAACTCACCCGGCGGCACGTACGGGACCCTTCGGCCAGCCGTTTCCGGTGGTCTACGTGGACGGGAGGTTCTCAGCTGAGGAAGACTCCCGAGTGAGCGTTCACGCCAACGCGATCTCCTATGGGACGGGCACCTTCGAAGGGATCCGGGCGACCTGGAACGAAGAGCTGGGTGAACTCTACCTGCTCGAAGCGGAAGCCCACTTCCAGCGCCTCCAGCAGTCCGCGCGGGTACTCGGCTTGGACTTGGCTCCTTCCCCCCAAGACCTGGTGGCGGCCAGCAGCGAGCTACTACGCCGGAATGGGGTCCGAGTAGACACCTACCTGCGGCCCCTCTACATCCTCGAAGGAGAAGAGTTGCCGGTCCGCATGCACGATGTCCGCCCTCGCCTCTCGATCGCGGCCACCCCGTTTGTGGGTGCCTACATCAGCCTCAGTGGAGTCCGCTGCATGATCAGCTCCTGGCGACGCGCACCAGATGCGGTCCTGCCGAGTCGAGCGAAACTCTGCGGGAGCTACGTTGGGCCCGCGCTGGCCAAGAGCGAGGCCGTCGCCAGCGGCTACGACGAGGCGATCATGCTCAACGTCGCCGGCAATGTGACGGAGGCCACCACCTCGAACTTGTTCATGCGTCGCGGGACCGAGTGGCTGACTCCTGCCGTGAGCGACGACATCCTGGAAGGGATCACGCGGGCACAGGTGAAAACTCTCCTGGCAGAGAGAACCGGCAGCCCAGTCTTGGAGCGCAGCGTCCAGCGGACGGAGCTGTTTGTGTGCGACGAGCTCCTCCTCTGCGGAACGGCGGCGCTGATCGTGCCAGTGGTCGAGGTGAGCGGGCGGCCGGTTGGAGACGGTAAGCCCGGAGAGACCACGATGGCTCTTCAGAACGACTTGCGCTCGATAGCCAGGCGAGCTGACGGCCGACACTTCGAGTGGACGACTCCCGTCTACGGAACAGCAGAGGGTAAGGCATGACCAATCTTCGAGAGATCACAAGCATCGCGCCCAAGCGCATCTGGGCTGACGTGCGTGCGCGCATCGTGGAGAGCGACCGGATCACGCTGGCGCTGGTGGAGCTTCCGCCGGACGGGGTGGTTCCGGAACACAGGCACGGGAACGACCAAGTTGGAATGGTGATCGAGGGCTCGGTCACTTTCAGGATTGGCGAAGAGACCAGGGAACTCGGTCCAGGTGGTACCTGGACCATCCCAAGCAACGAACCACACCAAGTCACGGCCGGGGGCCAAGGGGCCGTGGTGGTGGACGTGTTCAGCCCGACTCGAACGGATTGGGGGCAGATCGCAGCAGAGGTGGTCCATCCGCCACGCTGGCCGCGCTGACCTCCTCCCGCAAGTGGGGCTCGAGACTACTGGCGATCTTCGAGCCGACACCGAGGCGGCCGTTGCCCGCGGCGCGGGGGAATCCCTGCGCCGCAGGGTCCACACAGCCGCGGCACGCCTTCGGGCCCTACCCCCACCCGGGCGAGGCCGCTCCGCTCTGACAGGGCCGGTCCACCGACTGATGGCCGCCCAGGGGGCTCCGCGACCATCCGCATAGCTCGCGGCCAAGCCCTTGTGGAATCCCGGGGCCGCCGAGCAGGCTGCCACCGACCCGACGCCGACGTGGACGCGGTTGCGGTCGGGCCCGCATCACCGGCGGTGTTTGCCAGACTCGGCGCTGGCGCCCTCCACCATACCGTCGCGATGCGCATCCTCAGCGGCTCTGCCGTTGCTCAGCCGGTGAACACCGACCGGGCGCCTTCAAGGCACTCGCCGGCCAGTCGCTGTCAAGCGGTAGAAGGTGGCGGCGTTGTCGTAGAGGACCGCAGCTGCCAGCCCTTCGCCCAGGGCCTCGGTGATGAAGTCGATGTCGGCATCCTGGAAGGGCCTGGGGGCACGGGTGGAAGGAAGGTCGGTGCCGAAGAGAAGGGCCATAGGGTTGACCTCAGCTATGGCGCGCAGGGTGGCGCCGATGTCGAGGTCGCCGCGGCCGAAACCAGTGGCCTTGACGCAGGCGCCCCGCTCGACCAGGCGCAGCAGGTGGGGCAGCCCTTCGCGGGAGAGCCCCAGATGGTCGATGCTGACCTTCGGCAGTGCCACGAGCACTGGGCTGAGATCCGGCAGGTCGCGGGAATCTATGTAAAGCTCGGTGTGCCAGTCCGCCAGCTCATGGACGCGACGGGCGAGAGCGTCGAGGTGCTGCAGGGTCTCGGAGCCACCGCGGCGCACATTGAACCTCACTCCGCGCACACCAGCTCTGGCCAGCATCAGGATCTGCTCATCAGGAGCGGTGGCCGGCAGCTGGGTCACGCCGACGAAGCCCGGGCCGAGGCGGGCCAGGGCGTCCAGCAAGTAGTCCTGGTCGAAGGCCTGAAACGAGCCCGACACGACGGCTCCACGAACTACGTTGAGGTCGGCGGTGCGCTGCCGGTAGGCCTCGGCCGTGAATACGGGAGGAAGGTAGCCGTCGTTGGCCACCAGCGGGAAGCGCGGGTCGATCACGTGCAGATGGGCGTCGAAGAGCGGTAGCCGCCCGCGCGTCACGACGACCGCTCGGTGCGGGTGACCCGGTCCAGCAGGCGCGCCTCGAACCGTCTGAGGTCGATGACGGCGCGCCCGTGGGTGCCGCGGCTGATCACGGCGTCGTCGTCCCGGGCCTGCACTGAGAACTTCAGCTGCCGGCCCTCGACGCGGGTCAGCTCCACATCGACCGTCACGAGCGCCCCGGGTGGAGTCGGGGCGTCATGGCTGATGTCGACATGCACTCCAAGGGTGGCCTCGCCGTCGTCGAGGTGCCCGGACAGAGCGCGCATGCACGCCCACTCAACGATCCCCACCAGATACCCGGTCGCGAGCACGTCGGGTAGCGCGCCGAACTCCTTGGACTCGGGCAGCAGGTGTGGCACCGTGCGTCCGGCCGGTACCAGGTACTCGAGCCGCCCGGTCAGCCCAGGTCGCAGCGTGTCCTTCACGGTCGCTCTGATCCTCTTTCCGGGGCGGCTCAGTCGCCTGTGGCGATGACGCCTGCCTTCTCGATCATCAAGACGGCGCTGCGAACCGGCACGACCGGCCGGTGCGCCATTCCGGCGGGCACGGTGAACGCCTGCCTGGGCCCGAGCTCGACTGTCTCGGCGCCCTCAAGCTCGATCCGGAACAGTCCGTCGAGGACGAAGAAGAACTCGTCCTGTTCGTCGTGGGTGTGCCAGTGGAACTCTCCCTGCATTACCCCGAGGCGCACCAACACCTCGCCGACTTGGATCAGCGTCTGGTTGTACCAGGGATCCTCGACCTTATCGATCAGGGCCTGGACGTCCATCGTCTGCATGACGGTGAAGAGCGGCTGGTAGTGGATGGCGTAGTCCTGCTGTGACATGGGTTCTCCTCGGGTCGACGAGTGGGGACGCGTATTCCAGGACGTGGAGGTGATCGACTCCAAACCGTGGGGCCGTCAGGTTGAACCCTTGGAGCGATCCCGCGACAACCGTACCGCCAGCGACGCCGGAGGGCACCGTTCGGCGCTGGCGGTCGGCGACGGTGAAGGTCCGGATGAGGGGCGCCGTTGGCGATGAGGGGAAACCGAGCGGTCATGGACGTCCTGGGGGCTTCGAAGACACTCTGGCCCGTGCTCATCGTGAGCTGGCAGGCGCGCCACACCCGACGCCCTGACCGGGTGACGTGGCCGATGCCCGCTTGGGGCGGGGCGACGCGAGACCCGCCGGCTGCCGTCCGTGGCCGGCGATGGCGGCCAGGGCCGCGAGGGCGGGTGCGATGAGCGCGGAGTGCTCAGAGCCCGCCCGGACGGCGGCGAACACGCGGCGGGCAGGGCCGTGCCGGCCGAGAGCCCGGATGACGATCCCTTGCGGCCGGGTGGGGAGCGCCAGGCGGGGGATCAACGCGACGCCGGCGCCAGTTCGAACCAAGGCGATCACCGCGCTCCAGTCTTCGGTGACGTGCCGGATCTTGGGGTTGAAACCGGCGGCAGCGCAGGCAGCCAGGGCCACCTCGGCGCACGGGCTGCCCGCTGCCCCGGTTATCCAGGGCTGCTCGGCCAGATCGTCGAGCCGCACCAGCGGTCGTCCGGCGAGGGGGTGGGTGGCGGGAAGGGCAACATCGAGAGGATCGCGCAGGAGGTCCCGCCGGGCGTAGCGGGGGTCACCGCGGTGGGGGGCGTCCCGCCAGTCCACAGTCACGGCCAGGTCCAGCTCACCGCTGTCCAGACGGGTGAAACACTCGGGTGCCTGCATCTCCCGGACCATCACCTCCAGGCGGGGCCGGACTGCTGAGAGTTCCGCGAGTGCGGGAGCAACCAAGCCGCTGATCGCGGTGGCGAACGCCCCAATCATCAGTCGTCCCACCTGGCCTTCGGCCTGCTCGGAAAGGTCCGCTCTGGCCCGTTCAAGCTGGGCCTGCAGGAGCTCGGCGTGCCCGAGGAGCACCAGCGCCTGCGGTGTGAGGTGCACCAGTCGCCCCTGCCGGATGAGGAGCGGAACTCCGACGGAGCGGGACAGGGCAGCGATCTGCTGGGAGACCGCTGATGGAGTGAGGTGCAAGGTGGCAGCGGTGGCGGTGATGGTGCCGTGTTCTCTCAGGGCCCGCAGCGCGCGGAGCTGGCCCAGATCAATCGTGAAGGGTTGCTTCATGATGTCGTCCAAATATTACAGATGGACACGGTGCTTCGACGTTCCGTAGTGTAGCTGCAGGCTTGACCCACGGAGGACCACCCATGCTGATCGCGATCGTCGGCGACCACAACCCGGACTACCTGACCCATTTGGCCACGGACGCGGCCTTCGCCCAGATGGGCGTCCACGCCCGCTGGGTGCCCACCCCGACGGTGGGCGACGATCCATCGCTGCTGGGCGAGTACGACGGGGTGCTGGTGGCGCCAGGGAGCCCGTACGTGAGCATGGAGGGGGCGCTCGCCGCCATCCGCTATGCGAGGGAGCACGACCTTCCGCTGCTCGGCACTTGCGGTGGCTTCCAGCACGTCGTGATCGAGTTCGCCCGCAACGTGGCCGGCATCCGTGGTGCAGCCCACGCCGAGACCAATCCGCAGGCCAGCGAGCTTGTCTGCGTTCCCCTCGCTTGCTCCCTCGTCGGCCAGCAGCACCCGGTCCTGATCGAGCCGGGGACCCTCGCCGCCAAGCTCTACCGGGTGGTCGAGACGGTGGAGCCCTTCTTCTGCGGCTTCGGGCTCAACCCAAGCTACCAAGGGGTGCTTGAGCAGGCGGGCATGCACTTCACCGGTTTCGACGAGAACCGCGAACCGCGAGTCCTCGAACTGCCCGAGCACAGCTTCTTCCTCGCCACCCTGTTCGTGCCCCAGGCCGCCCACACACAAACCCGTCAGCACCCCCTGCTGGTCGGTTTCGTCGAGGCCTGCCGGCGGCGAGTGGGCTAATCCTTGCGCCCGGCCATCGCCAAGCCGAGTCCGATGCCGATCATGGTGAGTCCGCCGGCACCACCCACGGCTTCGAGGCGACGGGGTGATCGAGCAAACCACGATCGGGCCGCGCCAGCGCCCAGGGCCCACGCGACGTTGGCGCCGAGGGACAGCAGAAGAAATGTCGCGCCGAGCGTGAGGAGCTGGAGGGGAACCTGACCCGCGGAGCGGTCGACGAATTGCGGTAAGACCGCGCCGAGGAAGACTACCCCTTTGGGATTGGAGGCTCCCACCACGAACGCGTCCCACAGAACGCGCCCGGTCTTGCGAGGCTCAACCTTGGCATCGAGAGTGTTTCGCAGGGAACGGCGATGCCGGATCGCCTGAACTCCCAGCCACACCAGGTACGCGGCGCCGGCCAGCTTCACGACGTTGAAGACAACGATCGACTGCTCCAGAACGACCCCGACACCGAACGAAACGACCACCACCTGAACGATGAGGCCGAGGCCGTCGCCGACTGCGGTGCCCAGTCCAGATCTCCGGCCCAAGACCATTGAACGCGAGACCACGAATAGGACGCTCGGGCCGGGAGCCGCTGCCAACACCGACGCCGGGAGAACGAATGCGAGGAGGTGTGGCGTCGGCATGGGGCCAGAGGGTCCTTGGATAGCGGGATTGCTGTCGGTTGGAGTGCTACGAGGGACGACACACGCAGGCCAAGTGGGCTAGCCAGCCGAGCGACGGCGGTGCTCGACCGGCCCGCCTTCTCGGCGGTGGCGGGCCAGGGCAAGCCTTCGGCTCCTCGCGCCGCGCGGCTACGCGGGACCGAGCGCTTGGGCCAGGTCCTGCCAGATATCCTCGACGTGCTCGATCCCGACTGACAGGCGCAGCAGCCCGGACGGGACATCCTCCTCGCCGGGCCAGCGGTTGCGCCTGTCGATCGTGCTCTCAACGCCCCCCAGACTAGTGCCCCCGACGACCAGACGCAGCCGCCCGACGAGGGCGTCCGCAAGGGCCGCATTGGCGAGCTCGAAGGAGATCATCGCCCCGGGCCCCGCCATCTGGCGAGCGGCGAGGTCGTGTCCCGGGTGAGTCGGCAGCCCGGGGTAGCGGGTGGCCACCACCCGGGGGTCGGCGGCCAACCGCTCCGCCAGGATCCGGGCGTTCGCCTGGGCGCGCTCCAGGCGCAGCGGCAGGGTGCGCAGACCGCGCAGGGCCAGCCACGCCTCCATGGTGCCTGCCACACCCCCGTGCAGCGTCCGACGGGCCTGCAGGTTGGGCAGGAGTTCCTCGTCGCGGGTGACGACAGCTCCGCAAAGTAGGTCGGAGTGGCCGCCGATGTACTTGGTCGCGCTGTGCACCACGGCGGTCGCGCCCAGTTGGAGCGGCTGCTGGAGGAGAGGCGTGGCGAAGGTGTTGTCCACCACCGTGGGAATGCCCTGCCGGCGGGCCGCGGAGAGCAGGGTGGCGAGGTCGGCGATGCCGAGCAACGGATTGGTCGGGGACTCCAACCAGAGCATGTCAGCCCCCGGCATCGCCGCGAGCACCGCCGGGGCGTCAGTCACGTCGACCGCTCGAGTCTGGAGACGCTGGCGCGCCGCCAGGTCCGCGAGCGGACCGCGGGTGCCCAGGTAGGCGGTGCTAGGCAGCACCACCGTCGCGCCGACCGGTAGGGTCTCGAGAACTGCGGCGAGCGCGGCCTGGCCACTTCCAAAGACCAGCGCCCGGCCTCCCTCCAGCAGCCCGAGAGCCTCCTCAAGGGCGCCCCAAGTCGGGTTGCCCCAGCGCCCATATCCATAGACGCCGCCATCGCGGAACGTCGATGCGAAGGTCGGCGGCGTGTTGAACGGTGCCCCCGGCTCGTCCGGCCTCCCGGCGGTCACGGCTAGCGTCTCGGGGTGCCACGAGGGTAGCGGTTTCGTCATCTGTCCTCCTTCGGGATCGAGGTGTTGGCTAGGACGCTACTTCCGACCGGGCAAGCTGAACCCGTGCAGATGCTGTGAGCGCAAAACCGGCAGATGTGCCGAGCGCTGCTTCGGGCACGAGAGCTGCTGCGCAGCAGCGTGTCCAGGATCCCGGCGAACTGGGAGCGCTGGAGCGGCGTCAACGGCGCCAGCACTGCGTCCAGTGCCTGCAGCCGAGTCCGACGCAGGGCCGCCGCCCGACGCCGGCCAGTCGCGGTCCCAACCACCGCCACCCGCCGCCTGTCGCCATCGCCGCGCGAGCGAGTGACCATGGCGTCCGCCACCAGACGGTCGACGACCCGGACGGTGGCACTGTGGGTCAGTCCGAGAACCTGAGCGAGCTCTCTGACGTCGATTCCAGGGAACTCGTCCACGGTGAGCAGCGCCGCCATACGTGAGTCGGACTCTCCGCCAGCTTGCCGCTGGACGTCTGCCACCGCCATCGCCAGGGCCCCCAGCCAATTCGCTGTGAGCGCACCGGAGTCTTGAGCCACACAAAGAATATACATGCGTCATACACTCTTTGGCAATCCTTCGGGAGCCGGACAAGGTGCTGGCCCACAGCCCTTGCCCAGCCGCGGCGCTGCCCCCCCCGGCCTCCTGCTGGCGGGCGATCGAGGTGACGGTCGAGCGCCGCCCGCGAAGCTGGCGAAGCGGGCCATCGACACGGCCCGGCACCTCGGGTTGGTGGCCACCCCGAGGCCGGTGATCGGGTGGTGCCGCACCACTACGGAGTAGCTCCCATGCGTCGAGGCCCGCACCGGCTGTCGGGACTGCTGGCAACGAGCCTCAGAGCCCGCCTGGCCAGGCGAAGGTACATCCGCTCTGAGATCGAAATCGGGGTGCCGCCAGCAGGATTCGAACCTGCGACCCTGGGCTTAAAAGACTGCCCTGGAAGCGTCCGTGGACGTGCGTCCTCGTCCGACGTGAGTTCAAAGTTGCTGCTTTTAGGACCCACCCCGTCCGCCGGCGTCCGTCCGTGTCCGTTGCCGTTGCTGTCAAAATTGCTGTCAACTTTCTGGTGCCCGGGACTCGTCGGAGTGCGTCAATGGCTAGCCGCTGAAGTCGCCACCGTCCGAATCCAGCCCGTGCGCCCCGACAACCGTCATTTTGATGATATACTACGTTAGCAGGTACATCGAGAATGGGAGTGGGCTAGTGGCAACGATCGGGATCCGTGACCTGGCCAACAACACCAGCGCAGTCGTCGAGCAAGTGGCTCGAACTGGCCGACCGACCCTGGTAACGCGGCGGGGGCACCCCGTCGCTGCCCTCATCGCCGTCGACGAAGACGAGTTGCTGGATCACATTCTTGGCAATGCCCCGGAGTACGTCCGTTCGATGAGCCTGGCCGAAGCCGAGATGTCCAAGGGCCAGCGGGGCCGGCTATTGGATGAGGTGGTTGCCGAGCTCGACTCCGAGGCTTGAGCCCTGACGAGGACGATAACCCTCTCCCCCAGGGGGGAACGCGACCTCCGCCGCGTCCCCGACAAACAGCGGCCCGCGATACTCGAGGGATTGCACGCCTTGGCCGACGAGCGTCCAGGTGCCGATATCAAGGCCCTAGCTGGTCATCGTGGATGGTACCGACTGCGGGTGGGCGACTGGCGGGTGCTCTACCTCTCGGACCCTCCAGAAGTCATGGTCGACCGCATCGTCAACCGTCGCGACCTCGAACGTGCCCTTGACACCCTGCCTTGATCCCCGGAGCCGCAAAGCAACGAGCGCGCGGCGGCAAGCCGGAGTCGTCGGCTCAATCGGAGATGGTGATGCTGTCCGCGGCATGACCCGTTCATTGACTGCCCAGAGCAGTCTTGAACCGGGGTTGGACAACTCTCGCAGGGCCGACGGAGTGATCTGCACAGAACGCCATGCGATGCTTGCTCCCTCCGCCACCAACCTGCCATTCCATACCGACGCGCCCGCGCTGCGCCTGGCATTGGCAGTGGCCTGATGGTGAGCTGGGGGTGGCTGCCGAGGATCTGGAAGAACATCCGGCCCATTGGGGTGCCTGTGTCGATCCCCTGGTCGATCACGACCACGGCCAGGCCGCGGGCCTGCAAGTCGAGGGACAGGGCGATCATGTGCGCGAGGGAGAGTCCGAGCCGGTCGCGCTTGGCGACGACCAGCCGGTAGCCCATGCGACCAAGTAGGTCCCTGGCCAGCTCGGGGCGGCGAGCCAGCTTCCCACTGTCACTGTCGACGAGGACGCGCTCCCCGGCCAGCATCCGCCGTGACGCCTCGGACCGCACCTTGTTCCCGTACCTGAACACCGTTTCACCTCCACCCGCGGGAGGCCAGGCTCTCACATGGATGGGTCAGTCTTTGGGGTACAGGTCAGTGGGCCAGTGACCTGGGTACAGGTCACCTGGACTGACAAGCGGGGTCCCCTCACTTGGGTGAGAGTGGCCCTACACGCCTTTCTATACCCGCCACGCATTGCGCCTCTGGAGTCACGTGCCTGAGTGAGGGCCGTCGGTGCCGGACTCGTGGCGACCATGTCCCACGCCCGCATCATCGTCCAACGCCCGCTTGATTGCCGGATAGGCGTCGCCGAGGCAGCACGGGCACGAGTGGTACCAGCGCCTGAATCCCTCATCGATGGGCCCACTGGGAGAGAGCTCTGTGCCGTCCAGTTTGGGGGTCACCTTCGCCTTTGAGCTTCCATTAGCCGTCATGGGCGGGTGACGGTGAACATGTAGCAGCCAGCAAGGATGTTACGGGCGTGAAGGTATGCGACCTCGGGGCGAGAGAGCAAAGCGGTGATCCCCGCCTCGGCCTCGCGCCCTTCGACAATCTGGTTGTCCACTTGGTGGCCGTCGACGTTATACGCACGCAGGATCAGACGGCGGTGGCGGAAGCCTTCCGGGTAGGCATCCGGCCTCTTGTAGCCGTCGCAGCGCTCGGCATGGACAAAGATCGGACCAACCTCTGCATACGGACCGCCCACTCGGGCTGGCTGGTAGGCCATGAGCGTCACGTGTTCGGCGACGGCGGCTTCTCGCAAGCAGCAGCGCAGCGGGGTGCCGCCCGCCTCCGTATTCGCGGTGACGACCAGGGGATTGCCGAAATCGTCCGCGCCACGAGCGCGGATGCGCTCGAGGCCCTCGGGATCGAGTGCCCCGATGCGAAAGCCAATGCTCATCAAGTTCTCCTTTCAAGTAGACCATTACGGACAGAGGTGGTACGTGGCGTCAATTAGCCCTGCCTACGCCTGCGGTGGAGGCGATCTTGGGAGATGGCTGCTCCGGCGAGGATGAGCAGGCCGCCGACGGGTTCGTACCAGGTGACTGCCTCACCGAGGAAGGTGGCGCCGACGACAACCGCGAAGAGAGGGGTCAGGTAGGTGACGCTGCTGGCGATGGTGGCTGGGGCGTGGTTGACGACGTGGAAGTTCAAGATGTAGGCGACGCCCGAACCCAGGACACCGAGGGCGGCCAGTGCGAGAAGTGACGAGCCGGGGATGTTCTGGTGGATACGGCCGGTGAGGATGGCGAAGGGCAAGAGTTGGATGGCGCCCAAGAGCACTTGGCCGGTCGCAAGGGCGACGGGCCTGTCGGCCAAGCCGGTGAGATGGCGGCGCGCGTAGGGGAACGCGATGCCATAGCAGGCGACAGCACCCAGACAGGCGCCGATCCCGAGTAACTGGCCTCCACCAGGTCCGTGCCACACGCCGATCACGACCAGGACACCGGCGAAACCGATCACAAGCCCGCCGATGATC
>JAKABA010000434.1 GCA_021802115.1 bacterium
ATGTCCCGCACCAGCGGTGATGTCGGCGACCCTACTTGCGCCTGGCGGATCGCGGTCCACTCCGGAGCCTCCGGCCAGCGGGCTCGGTTCGAGTCGGTGGTGGGAATCCGCAGCGACAGCCACTGGGTCGCATAGCGCCACAGCTCCTGACGGCTGGCGAGCGCCTCGGCCGGAGTCGAGCATCCCAGCGAGACCAGGGAGCGGCGGCGGAACTGGAACTCGACCCGCCAGACGGGCTGGTCTTGGTCCCAGTCCACCCACAGTGCCTTGGGCCACTCCGACCCTCGCACGCTGAGCTCGAGGGTCTTGTCATAGCAGCGACCCATCAGGTCGCCGCCTCCGAAGACGAAGCCGCTCGCCCTGCGGCCCCTCCGGTGGGCCTGGTCCTGGGCCGGCATCGAGTACGCCCGCCGGCGGACACCCCGGCAGTGGAAGCGGTCGAAGTCCTCGATGACTGGAGACCAGCCTTGGAGGTCGCAGTAGACATCGAAACGGGAGATCCCCAGCACCGGCTCGTCTCGCATGACGTTGGCGTCCAGCCACTGGGATATCTCGGCCACCGCCCGGTCCGCTCCTCTGGAGTGCAGATAGGCGGAGTGAGCCTGGATGAATACCGGCGGGAAGGGAGGGGAAGCCCCGATCGCCACCTCGATGTTGGGGGAGCTGGCCCAGAACGGATAGCTCCGCCAGCCGTGCGGGCGCAGGGCTACCGAGAGGGACTGCTCCCCCCAGGTCACCACCTGGAGCTCCTTGGTGCGCTGAGACTCCTGCTTGAGCGCCTCGAGGAAGACCAAGAGCCCGTCCTGCAGCTCGCCACGGACGGAGCAGTGGAGCGTGTCGACCCCAGCGCTCAGAATCTTGAGATCTTCCATTACGATGGATCCGAGAGTTCGTCGGCAGGGGGGCACGTATTTTCCCACCACTGTGAGACAGGGCCAGTGGTGGGTGAGACCCTCCCGGAACCCCACCTGGCGAGCAGCAGCTCCCGGCTCTCCTCCACCGAGCAGTCGACCGCCTGGAACTCCTCCACGGTCTCGTGAGCCCAAAGGGCCCGGCCCGGGTGCGGCGGCAGCAGCGAGGCCCTGTCGCTGTCGAGCAGGATGAAGCTGTTGATCGCGGCTCTGACCCGGAAGGCGACGGTGCCATCGAGGTTGGCCTTCAGCTGCCCCGGCACCGCCTCGGCATCCGGCCTCTGGGTGCAGCAGACGAGGTGGATGTCCACCGATCTCCCGAGCCTGGCGATCTCACAGAGCCGCCCGGTGGCCGCCTGCTGGGCGGCCCGGGCGGCCCGGTCGTCGCCAAGGTCGCGGACCGTCAGTTCGGCCACCTCGTCCACCACGACCAGGATCCGGGGCCAACCGGCAGGGGCAGCTGAGTCACCCGCCTCCACTGAGAGCCTGACCTGGGAGAGCCGCCGGTCCAGCTCCTCCCGCACCAGGTTCAAGGTCTCCGCTGCCGCCGCCACGGTGTCGGCGACCGGGTAGAGGGCGTGCGGCAGCAGGCCGAAGTGGGCGAGCTCCACGCCGCCTTTGAGGTCGAGGAGCGCCAGCCGCAGCCGCTCCGGAGGATGGTCGCAGCAGAGGAAGGTCAGCGCCTGGCGCAGGAAGACGCTCTTGCCACCTCCGGTCATGCCTCCTACCAGCAGGTGCGGACAGGAGTCCAGGTCGACCCAGAGCGCCCCGCGCCTCCCCCTACCCAGGCCCACCAGGCAGCGCCCGTGAGGTCGGGGCCCGGAGTAGAAGGCGCGGTAGGGTACCTCGTCCGGGATCCGGTGCCGGAGCACCTCGGTCACCAGGGAGCCGGGCTCCTCCCAGCAGCGCAGGGCGCAGTCGCACCTGGCCTCGAGCGAGCTCTGCCGGGCCAGGACGTCGGCCAGGGTCACCCCCGCGGGCATCCGCCAGCGCAGGGTGACGTTGCGACCGACCCACTGGCTGCGGAGCCGGGCCCGTGGCAGGACGACCCTGCCCCTCGCGTCCCTCCCCACCAGCCCGGACTCCACCATGGCCCGCCGCAGCCCGGCCGCGACCGACCAGTGCCGGCGGTGCAGGGTCGGGACCAGGACGAAGGCGGTGACCACCACGGTCGCTACCTCCGTCACCCCCTCCGGCCAGCCCAGGGCGCCAGCCACGTATGGGGTTGCCAGGAAGGCCCAGACCGCCGGCTGGCGCACGACCGAGAGCAGGATCCGACCTGGATCCCACCACTCCCTGCCCTCGGTCGTGTAGCGGCTCCCCATCACTCGGCCACCTGCGCCGGAGCGGGAGCCACAGCCCCGGACGACTGGCCGGTGCCGGAGGCGAGCCCCGTGACCAGCCAGAGGATGAACAGGACGATGAGGAGGAGGCAGCCCAGGCGGGCCCCTCCCCTCCTCCAGTTGAGCAGGCTGCGCACGAGCATGAGCACGGCGAAGCCGGTGAAGAGGAGCAGGGCCGCCCCCACCACCATGGTGAGGACGGCTCCGACCACCCCGGTCACTTGCTCTTGGCCGCAGGCTCCTCAG